>JAAXQD010000140.1 GCA_012974475.1 Desulfobacterales bacterium | reverse complement strand
TTGTCACAATTTGAAACCCTTCGGGCTTGCCGAGTTTACCGAATCTGCTGCGTTATGCGACATTTGCAGTAGCATACTACGGCTGCATGTCTCGTGCCTTGCATTTTCGGCAAACTCAACAATCGCTCAACTTAGGTAAAAGAAAAGACGAATATCATTTTTTATCACAATCCCTTTTCCTTGTAAAACACCATCTCAAAATCCACTGAAACAGAAGGTTATTGCCGGATGCATCCTTGAATGTAAACACCCCGGGCGAGGGCACGGCATCCACTCGATCCGGATATTGCTTCATTTTATCTTTGTACGCCTAAAACGTTATGTAATGGGAATAATGGATTACAACGATCATCCAATCAAATTTGACCGGTTTTTCACCGGCAATCACTTGAGGAATTTCAAATTTAGTGATATTAATGGGGTGATTCTCTGTAGATAAAATTATTTTATAAACCCAAACCGTGGTGTAACGAGCGATTCGAGCCATGGGAATCCCGTGTTGTCTCCGTGTTTTCCATCGAGAACGTTCACCCAAACGTCGATGCGTATATTTCAAGATCATGTTTAATGCCTTTAAATTACGACCCGCTCTGACCGAACACGACATTGAAACCTATTCCGTAGAGTTTCAATTGGACAGATTGGTTCCGGGTGTCGATAATGTCCGATACGATGTGCATCTCAGTCCTGCCTTTTGTGCGTCCATCCGAAAAGTGGTGCGCCTGCTTTTTCAGAAACATGCCAAAATTAAAAAATATTTAAACCTCTACAAGACCCGAAGCCTCAATATCGAACAAGATGAATTCAAAAGACTTTGTCGCGATGTATTGCATGCTGCCGTCAATAAAGCAAAGTCAGAGTCTGAAATTCAAATCGATTTGCTGGCCCAGATGGCCGTGATTAAAAAGCTCAACGAAGAGATTCAGCGGCAGCACAAAACAATATTAGAAGATCTCAACCAGTCCGCTCGGAAACATGAAATATCCAGCAGTGAGGGCTTAAATAGATATGTCCAAATAAAAGAGAAGATTTCCGATATCCAGCAGAATAAAAAATCGCTGTTGCGGACCGTTGGAGAGGAGCTGTTCCGGTATTTTACTGAGGTCCAGCGTGAAGATCTCAAGGAAATGCGCGGGTCTGTTTTGGGTGCGGACGCGAATCTTCCCGACGATGTCTTTGCCAATCCGATTCTCCATGTGGAGAATCCCTTTGACGACTATTTTATGATCGATGAATATGTTCTGCTGGCACATCGCTCGGAAGATCCGGACAGTTATCAGAACTTTCTGATACTGATTCGAAGTCTTTTCAGAAAGATCCTGTTAAAAATGTTCTTGGCCGCACCGCCGGCAACGGATCGGCCGGACCCGAAAGCGACCGGTGTCGACCCGGCATTCGGCCGTGCCGGAAAACCGGATTCCGAGTCCCGGTACGAGGAATTGGATATATGGTTGAAACATGTGGACAATGTCGATACGCTGTTTGACGGTTTTAAATCCAGGGAGCGCTATAAAATCCTTAAAGAACGAAAAGAGACCCCAAAAAATATCGAGGATCTCAAAAAAAGGGCCAAACATCAGGATCGGCTGTTAAATTTCATTTACAAAAAATTTAACAAAGCAGGCTTTATTGAAAGAATTTCGGCGTCTTATGAAATGAAGACGGTTTATATCGAGTACTGTCCCCCTTTGGCACCTCAGCAGGTATTACAGTATCTCACCCAGCCCAAACAAAGGAAAGGCATTGTCGACCAGCTGAATCGTTTGAAAAAGTTTTACGGGAAATCGTATTCCCTTTTACCGTTGAAGAAAAAAATCCGGCAGTTGAAAACAATTTCAAAGCAGGAGAAGAAAAAATATTTAATACAGTTTTTGAATGATTTTGTCCGTTATCATAGGGATTTTCAAAATTTTTTGATGCTCAGAGAAGCTTTGGACCGAATACACCTGCTGTCGGATAAAAAGATGATCGACCTGTCTCGTGAGAATCGTATCCTCTACGAGTTTCTGCTTCCCGATGAACAAGCGCCGGCGGTCAGGCCGCCCATCAACCAGGTCATCATCAAGGCGGATGTGCGGGATTCCTCGGAAATCATCCTTAAAATGAAGGAAAAAGGTCTCAATCCGGCATCGTTTTTCAGCCTCAATTTTTTTGTTCCCATCACCAGCATCTTGTTTGAATATACGGCAGAAAAAGTGTTTATCGAGGGGGATGCGGTGATTCTTTCAATATTCGAGCATGAAGATGCGCCCCAAGGGGAGTACAGTGTTTCCCGTGCCTGTGGATTGGCCGTTCACATGCTTGATATTGTCCGAAAGTACAATATGCTCGGCCGAAAACATAAACTGCCGGTGCTGGAATTGGGCATTGGCATCAGTTATAGTGACAGCCCGCCCACGTTTCTATTTGATGAGAGCCGGCGCATCATGATTTCGCCGGCCATCAATTCAGCAGATCGGATGTCGAAGTGTTCAAAACCCTTGCACAAAACGATATCAGATAAAAAAAGACCGTTTAATCTTTATGTTTTTGAAAGTGCATCCACCGGAGATACTACGGTGAAAGACGATTTGTTGTTGCGTTACAATGTCAATGGCATTGAATTGAACGCCGATGGTTTTGACAAACTGTCCAAGGAGATCCATCTGGAATCGCTGGTGTGTGATCTTCCCGAGCTCGGGGAAGGAAAAATAACGGTTCATACCGGAAAATACCCAAAGGCAACCGGAAAATATCAGAGATTGGTGATACGGGAAGGCCGGATTCCTGTTGTTTCGCCGAATGATTTTAGCATTGTCCGGCCGACGGATACACCCTACTTTGAAGTTTGTACCCACCCGTTGCTTTTTGAATACATAGAAAATCTAAGTTAGTGTCCCCACCTTTTTTTCCACCGCATCCAGAATCTTTCCGCTTCGCATAAGCTGTTTGATCATATCGATATCTTTAGCCAGTATACGATCGCTTTTAAGGTGCGGTACTGCATCTCTGATCGTTGTATAAGCGGCCAGGGTTCCTTCCCCGGGTTTCACATTGGTGAAGAGATCGAGGGCCTGGGCGGCACACAAGAGTTCAGTGGCAATGACGTGTTCCGTATTTTTTAGGATTTCTCTGCATTTCCGTGCGGAAATGGTTCCCATGGATACATGATCTTCTTTGTTGGCGGACGTTGAGATGGAGTCTACGCAGGCAGGATGTGAAAGAATCTTATTTTCTGATACCAGGGCCGCAGCGGTGTACTGGGCAATCATAAACCCTGAATTGAGGCCGCCGTCGTTCACGAGAAATGCAGGGAGTCCGCTCAGTTTGGGGTTGACCAGTCGCTCGATGCGCCGCTCGGAAATATTCGCAAATTCCGAAACAGCCATACACAGAAAATCCATGGCAAGGGCGATGGGCTGTCCGTGAAAATTACCACCCAACAGGAATTCCTGTGATTCCGGAAAAATAAGGGGGTTGTTTGTTGCAGCGTTGATTTCGGTTTCCAGGACGTTTTTAACATAAAAAATTGCATCCCTGCTGGCACCGTGAACCTGTGGGGAACACCTTAATGTATACGCGTCCTGGATACGGCGACAGTCCTTATGAGAGGTAATGATTTCGCTGTTTTGGGTGATCCGATACATATTGTTCGCAGTTGCGGCCTGTCCCGGGTGGGGCCGAACCCGATGAATTCTCGGATCGAATTCAGTCCGGCTTCCCATGAGGACCTCGAGGCTCATGGCTGCAGCAATATCGATCAATTTGGCGAGATTTACAGCATCATAGATTGTAAGCCCACCGATGGCCGTCATTGCCTGGGTACCGTTTATCAGGGCAAGGCCCTCTGCCGCTTCCAGGCGGAGCGGTTTTATCCGGCAAAGGTTTAATGCTTCTGCTCCGGTGATCCTCCGGCCGTTGTAATATGCCTCTCCCCGGCCGATGAGCACCAGAGAGAGGTGGGCCAAAGGAACAAGGTCGCCACTGGCGCCCACCGATCCCTTTTCCGGAACCACCGGAAATATGCCGTGATTGAGCAGTGTGACAAGATGAACGACTGTCTCCAGGCGAATCCCCGAATAACCCAGTGCAAAATCCTTGATGCGAAGGGCCATGACCGCCCGCACCGTCTCTTCATCGAGCATATT
The DNA here is from genome assembly GCA_012974475.1 of Desulfobacterales bacterium. Classification (GTDB taxonomy): domain Bacteria; phylum Desulfobacterota; class Desulfobacteria; order Desulfobacterales; family UBA11574; genus JAAXQD01. Next base: position 5,062 of record JAAXQD010000140.1, on the reverse strand, counting down.
TCCGGTTCCTGCCGAGTGGCTCAAAAGAATATTCTGCTGCAGCTGCCGGGTATCTTTTTTGGAGATGGAGACATCGGAGAGTGCACCGAAACCGGTGGTAACTCCGTAAATCGATTTTTCTTCGTCGACCCACTTTTCGATCAATTCACGGGTTTTGACGATCCGCCTTTCAGATTCTTGGGTTAATTGGACCTCGGCACCGTGTCTTGCAATATTCACCAGATCTTCAAGGGTCATTTTTTCCATTCCGATGGCAATGGGTTTCATAACGGACAATCCTCGTTTTGGGTGTGATGGGTTATATCCGGGTTCAGAACAACATTTGGTTTCAGCCCCAGGACAATTCCGTTTCCATCGGCAAGAACTCGCAAATAAAACCGCGTAAAAGCGAACAGGTCTCAAAGGTTAAGATTGCCCCGGGGGAATACGATAATTACCCATAATTTTGAAAACCTCAATGCTGTTCGCTTTAACGCGCTCTAATTTGCTCAGACAGCTTCCCCATGGAAACGGAACCATCCTGCGGCTTACTGAAATTGTGACCGTAAGCAATTCAATCGGAATATATTTTTGGAAACCGCTCTAAAATGAATGGTTATCAACGTGTTAAAATTTTTGAGAAAAAATTTCTTGTTGAATACTTTTGGTTAACAATAATATAATTGAATGTAAAATACAATTATGGAGAAAAAAAGACATGATCGACAATGCGGACATCTCAAATGCCATGAAGATTCATCTGGAAAAGATATTTCGTGACCTGCCGGAAATGCCGGCGTTTGTTCCGGGTGTTCGAAGGGCGTCCAAACGGAGTTTTACGCTGAACCAAACAGAAACAGCCCTCGCCTTGAAAAATGCATTACGATATATCCCCGAAAAATGGCATGAAAAACTGGCGCCTGAATTTTTAGATGAGCTGTTGACCATGGGAAGAATTTACGGGTATCGCTTCAGGCCCCCAGAGAAAATTACCGGCCGGCCCATCGATGAATATCAAGGGAATTGTCTCGAAGGAAAAGCATTTCAGGTGATGATCGATAATAATCTGGATGTTGATATTGCGCTGTACCCCTATGAACTCGTGACCTACGGGGAGACCGGGCAGGTCTGTCAGAACTGGATGCAGTACCGGCTCATCAAACTCTATCTGGAGAAATTGACACGGCATCAAACATTGGTGGTTGCGTCCGGTCATCCCTTAGGGTTGTTCGCATCGTCGGAAAGCGCACCCCGGGTCATCATCACCAATGCCCTCATGGTCGGTGCTTTTGACGATCCGGACAACTGGCACCGGGCCGTTGCCCTCGGTGTGGCCAATTACGGCCAGATGACCGCCGGGGGATGGATGTACATCGGTCCCCAGGGGATCGTTCACGGAACGTACAGCACCATTTTGAATGCAGGACGGGCAAAGCTGAACATACCGCCGGACAGTGATTTAAGGGGCCGTTTGTTCGTGTCTTCGGGTCTGGGCGGTATGAGCGGTGCCCAGGGCAAAGCCGTCGAGATTGCCAACGCTGTGGGGATCATTGCCGAGGTCGATGGTTCAAGAATCCAAACCCGGCATGAACAGCATTGGGTGAGCGTGGTGACGGACGATCCCGGCAAGGCGTTTGATCTGGCAGAAGCATATCAGGACACACAGGAGAGCAGGGCCATCGCTTTTTATGGAAACATCGTCGATCTGCTCGAATATGCGGTAACTCATGGAAAGAAAATTGATCTGTTGTCCGACCAGACCTCTTGCCACGCGGTCTATGAAGGGGGATACTGTCCCCAGGGCTTAACGTTTGAAGCCCGCACGGAACTTCTTGAAAAAGATCCCGAAACTTTCAAAAAACATGTTGATGCTTCCCTGAGGCGCCATTATCAGCTGATCAAAACCCTGGTGGACGGAGGGACCTATTTTTTTGACTATGGCAACAGCTTTTTAAAGGCGGTGTTCGATGCCGGCGTCAATGAAATCTGCAAAAACGGCCAAGATCCCCTGGATGGATTTATTTTCCCGTCCTATGTGGAAGACATCATGGGGCCGTTGCTGTTCGATTACGGTTACGGCCCCTTTCGCTGGGTGTGCCTCAGCGGGAAAAAAGAGGATCTGTTGATGACCGACCGGGCCGCCATGGCATGCATCGATCCGGAGAGAAGATTTCAGGATAGAGACAACTACATGTGGATAAAGGATGCCGATAAAAACAACCTGGTTGTGGGAACCCAGGCGAGAATCTTATACCAGGATGCTGCGGGGAGGATGAACATTGCGTTAAGATTCAACGAGATGGTCCGAAACCACGACATCGGACCGGTGATGCTCGGCAGAGACCATCACGATACCGGGGGCACGGACTCGCCTTTCAGAGAAACGGCCAATATAAACGACGGTAGCAACATTATGGCGGACATGGCCACCCATTGTTTTGCCGGCAACGCCGCCAGAGGGATGAGCCTGGTGGCGTTGCACAACGGCGGGGGCGTGGGCATCGGAAACGCCGTCAACGGCGGCTTCGGACTCGTTCTCGACGGGAGTGAACGGGTCGATGGTATCATTCGAAGCGCCATCCCCTGGGATGTTATGGGGGGTGTGGCCCGGCGGGCCTGGGCGAGAAATGAAAACTCCATGGAAACATGCATACAATATAATCGACAAAGAAAGGGGACCGATCATATTACCCTTCCGTTTATTCCCGATGAGGACCTCGTAGAAGATCTGGTGGCCGGGGCCTTTAAACGTTGAGCAAGAGGAATAAAACCATGTCGAACCTGAAAAAAATTATGGAGTGCGTGCCGAATTTCAGTGAAGGAAGGAATCTGAAAAAAATAGAAAAAATCGTGGATGCCTTTCGGGGAAAGGACGGCGTCAAACTCCTGGACTATCAAAGGGATGAAGATCATAATCGCCTGGTGGTCACCCTTGTGGGCAGTGAAATCGTCGGCCTTGTGCCCATGGCGGCCTTGCTGGATACGGCCATCTTTTATCTGGGCATTGAAAACTTCTCCATGGACCAGGTGCTGGAGACCCGAATTATGGCGTGATGCCTGAAGAGGCTTCTATATAAAATATGCCTTTTGTCCCATTTCCAAGTCAGATGTATTCGCTTGAAAATGCATCATAGGAGGAAAAACCCGTGTCTGGAAATTTAATCATCAAGAACGCCGCCCAGCTGGTTACCTGCAGCGGCTTTAAAGCAAAGCAGGGAAAAGAGATGTCCGATCTGAAGGTGATCGACCATGGCGCCGTGGTTATCGAAGCCGGTTTGATCAAGGCGTTGGGAAAAACAGACGATATTTTGGCCGGTATCGATGAGGACGATGCCCGGAAAAAGGGGTTCGACATCATCGATGCTGCGGGGAAGGCGGTTCTCCCCGGGTTTGTGGATTCCCATACGCACCTGGTTTTCGGCGGCTACCGGGCCGAGGAGTTCTCCTGGAGACTTCGGGGCGACAGTTATATGGATATACTGAAAAGGGGCGGGGGAATTCTCGATACGGTCCGGGCCACCCGGGCTGCGAAAAACGAAGAATTGATCGAATCCGGCATCGAACGGTTGGATTCCATGCTGTCATTCGGTGTGACCACGGTCGAAGGAAAAAGCGGGTACGGGCTGGACCATGACACGGAAATAAAGCAGCTGGAGGTCATGGAAGAACTCGACAAAAGTCATCCAATAGATGTTGTCCGGACATTTCTGGGGGCCCATGCCGTACCCGAGGCGTACAAGGGCCGGGAAGATGTGTTCATCGATTATGTGATCGAACAGGTATTGCCGGACGTTGTCGAAGGCAATTTGGCTGAATTCTGCGATATTTTTTGTGAGCAGAATGTTTTTTCGGTGTCCCAATCGAGACGGTTTCTACTGAAGGCAAGGGCCATGGGACTCAAAATTAAAATTCATGCAGACGAAATTGAACAGCTCGGAGGGGCGGAACTGGCGGCTGAACTCGGGGCGGTTTCCGCCGATCATCTGCTCCGGGCGTCGGACCATGGCATCGCTGCCATCGCCAAAGCGGGTGTGGTGGCGACATTGCTGCCGGGAACGGCTTTTTGCCTGAAAGCGCCCTATGCCAGGGGCCGATACATGATCGACGCCGGTTGCGCCGTGGCCCTTGCCACCGACCTGAATCCGGGAAGCTGCTATTCAGAATCGATCCCCCTGGTTTTTGCACTGGCCACGCTCTACATGAACATGAGCATCGAGGAAGCCATCACGGCACTGACCCTCAACGGCGCAGCAGCCCTGGACCGGGCGGATATCATCGGAAGTCTCGACAAGGGAAAACTCGGTGATGTAATTATACTCGGGTATCCTTCGTATAAATTCATTCCCTATCATGTGGGGGTGAGTTGTGTCGAAAAAGTCATCAAAAGGGGGGAGCTGGTATTTAGTAAATATCCGGGTCCAGAGGGCTCGGCTTTGGGTTGCCCCTAGAAGAGGACTGTTTTTCCATAGATCAAATGCCTAAAATGAGCTAAAATGCCTAAATTGCCTAAAGTTGAGGAAAGCGCTTTCAGCGCAAATCATTTTTTTAATTAAATTGATAGTGCCAAGGACTCCTGAGGCCTGAATCCGGTTTTAATCTTTCACGACTGGTGGGAACGGAAAAACAATACCAGGCTTTCCACCAGTTGGGCCATGAAGCCGTAGTCCAGCTTTTCCATGGTATCGGATGCCATGTGATAATGGGGATTGCGGTAAAATGCCGTATCGGTAATCATGACGGCCTTGTAGCCCCGATCCCAAAACGAGGCATGGTCGCTGAGCCTTACCGACGGCAGCAGAAATCCCCCCATAGGAACCGTCAGCTTGATCACCGGCAGGTCCCGGTTCTTGCCGAATGCTTTGAACAAAGACGCTGTAAAACTTCTGGAAGCAAAATCGCCCACAATGCCGATATAGTCCCCTTGTTTTGGATAGCCCAGGAACATCAATGGAAACGGGTAATCCTGTTGAGGGCTGGTATACCCCACCATCTCCAGGCAGATCATGCCGTCGATCGGTTCTTTTTCTTTCCAGGCCTTCATGGCATATACCCGGCTGCCCATATGCCGGGTACCGTAGGTGGG
>JAAXQD010000121.1 GCA_012974475.1 Desulfobacterales bacterium | reverse complement strand
GGGGATGGCCAATCCACCCCCCTTGAAAAAAGAAAATCAGGAAATTAAAAAGCCAGTTGAGGAAACGGGCTTTCCTGTAAAACCAGAAATTAGATGAGATTTTAAAAAAAAGCAAGACTGATTTTTAAAGTATAAAATACGTAAAAAAAATACCCAAATAATAGCGATGCCAGCGGTGGGCCTCAAAATTTACGCTTCACTTTGCCAGGTGATTTTAGCCCAAAAGGTCAAAATTGCTCGCCAGGAGGTTTAAAAACAGGTTCTATTCAATCTTGATCCCCCGTCCGCTTGTTTTAACAAAGGGATGATTCCGTATGGGAGGCGGCAGAGCCCTTCATTTTCAAACCCAAAAGAATCGTCAAAGAGAACGGAATAGTATTGGCAGAGAAATCATCAAATTCAGAAGGTAAGATTTTAAAATCGGTGTATTTGGATCGTTTATATGGCGTATTTCTCATCGCCGTATCTGCCATATCCTTCGGCACAATGGCCATTTTTGCACGCATTGCCTATGATGCGGGATCAGATCCTATTACGGTTCTTTTTCTACGGTTTACCATTGCCGGCATTTTAATGTTAGCGATTATGGTCGCAAAAGGTATGGCGTGTCCCCGCGGACGCACACTGATTACACTGGCATTTATGGGGGCATTCGGTTATGTGGGACTCTCTTTTGCCTTTTTCACTGCCCTGACAATGGCCCCTGCGGGATTGGTGGCAATCCTTCTTTATCTTTACCCTGCTTTTGTTACACTTCTGGCAACGATTTTTCTCAAAAAACCGGTCACATTACTTAAATTCGTGGCGCTTTCCCTGACCTTTGGGGGAACCATACTCATTATTGGACTGGACAGTGGAAGCGGGCAGAAGCTCGGTATTGTTCTGGCGATTACGGCCGCAGTTCTTTATTCCGTCTACATCATCGTGGGAAGCAAGGTCATCTCCAAGGCCGGTGCCTTTCCTGCCTCGACCATCGTAATCATTTCAGCAGGTGTGGCTTTTAGCGGGATCGTCGCTGTAAAGGGCGTAAAATTTCCAGGAACGGCTTTTGGCTGGGTTTCGGTGCTTGCCATTGCGCTGGTGTCAACAGCCCTTGCCATTGTAGCATTTTTTGCCGGACTCAAAAGAATCGATCCCGCAAACGCTTCCATGATTTCCACCTTGGAACCTGTGGTCACCGTTGCTTTGGCGGCAGTGGTTCTTGGCGAGACTATGACGTTGCACAAAATCCTGGGCGGCGTGATGATTCTTGCTGCAGTGTTGCTTTTGGCAAGACGTGAAGCCAACCGGAAAATTTCATGAACCCATGGATGTTTTTTCAGGGCTTCGCCGTGCTATGATTCAAATTCAAGTCGGGTCACCGATATGATCAGCGGGAGATCGAGGAGCTGTTCAACAAGGTTGTCGGAAATGCGGACACTGGTTTTGAGAAAGATAATATTCATTTTTCCGGTTTCTTCCTGCCCCACATGCATCTGGTCGATGTTAATTTTTTTATTGCCCAGAAGTGACGAGAAACTTCCGATGGCCCCCGGCTTGTCAAGGGTATATATCAGCGCCAGATGCCCTTGGGGTATGAGCTCGAGTCGGAAATTGTTAATTTTGACGATCCGCATTTTATTTTTTCCGAATATGGTTCCGGAGACCGTGTTGGTAACCTTAGACGTCGTGACACGGACGGTAATCAGATTGATATACTCTTCGGATGCATCGCTGGTTATCTCTTTGATCTTTATGCCTCTTTCCTTTGCAAGGACCTGGGCATTGACAAAATTGACATCATCTTTGACCACTGGCGCCAGCAAACCCCTTAGAACCGCTATTGTCACCGGCGACAGGTCGAGTCCCTTGAAATCTCCGGCATATTCTATGGAAACTTCTTCGATGGGCCCCCGAATAAGTTGGGTCTGGAGACTGCCCATGTGATCGGCAAGGGTTAATATCGGCTTCAGGTTTTTGAGAAGATCACCGGTTACCGATGGGACGTTAACGGCGTTCAGAATTGTGTCGTGCTTGAGATACTCAATAATCTGACCTGCCACATCGATGGCCACTTTGGTCTGGGCTTCTTGGGTGGAAGCTCCGAGATGGGGTGTGCAAATCAAACGTTCGTGCTCGATCAACGGACATATGCCCGGCGGTTCGTTCTCAAAAACATCCAAGGCAGCGCCGGCCACTTTCCCTGATTGCAAGGCGGCATAAAGGTCATCCTCGTCAACAATTCCGCCCCTGGCGCAGTTTATGATCATAACGCCGTCTTTCATCTGCTCAAAGGCGTCCTTGTTCAGCAGACCGGTGGTTTCATTGAACTTGGGTACGTGCACCGTAATGTAATCGGATCCGCGGAATAATTCTTCGAGGGAAACATTTTTAAAGCCGGCTTTTTCAATCTGCTCGGGTGTTACAAAGGGATCGTAGACAATCACCTTCATTTTCAGCCCCCGGGCACGATCAGCGACAATAGAGCCGATTTTTCCATATCCGATAACGCCGAGGACTTTATTGAATATTTCTCTTCCCTGAAGTTTTTTCTTGTCCCAGCGTCCGGCCTTCAATGATGCCGTACCTTCGGGTACATTGCGTGAAAGCGCCAATAACATGCCGATGGCATGCTCGGCGGTTGTAATCACATTTCCTCCGGGCGTATTCATAACGATGATCCCGCGCTTGGTAGCCGCCGGAATGTCCACATTGTCGAGACCGATTCCCGCGCGGCCCACAACCTTAAGGCGGGTTGCGGCGATTAAAAGATCTTCGGTCACCTTTGTTGCACTCCGGATAATAAGGCCATCGTATGCTCCGATAATGTTTTTTAGCGCCTCGTGATCCAGTCCGGTATTTACATCGACTTCAATCCCGTCCTCTTCCTGCAACATTCGGATACCGGCTTCTCCCAGGTTGTCGCTGACCAACACTTTCATGTTATTTCTCCTCATTCAGACACCACGGCAAGTTGCCAATCCGAGTAAAGTTGATCCCATTCCTCATAAATCCGCCCAGGATCGCGGCGAAGATCGAGGCGATTCGTTTTCTCGAAAGCGGCGTGTGCTTTCTTAAATTCAACTTCGGTGATATTGCCTTGCCCAAACAGTATCTCCGCAGCCTCAAAAGTTTCCTCCGCTTCACGGGGAACCACCCTGACAAGACCATGATCGAATGCCTGAAAGAGTGCAGCCCTGAGTGTTTCAGCCACTTGACCCCTTCTCTGTTCGGGTTTGACCGTAGCATTTTTGCTCAGATAACAGACCCGGGACCCGTCAGATATCAGCCGTTGTTTTTTTTCATCCCAGCTAATATTCGATGGGACAATGAGGATGCCCCGTTTAGAAAGGCTCTTGAAATTTATGACAACCGGTTCATACTTGGTATACGAATCAGGGTAGCCCCTCTGCCCCTGAGGCCCGCCAGGGCCGGTAACCAGTGCCAGACAGATGGAAATTTGATCGTTGCGAACATCCGGCTCCACCACATCGAGCCGTCCGTGGAGTGCGGCAACAATCAGTTCCCCCAGATTCTTGAGTCGTCGTGCAACCACCTGCATCTCCGGTTCACCGGCGCGAATATTCATTTCATAGACGAGAATATCCAGCGGTTTTCCGGTAACGGGATCGATGGATACCCGACAGCCCGGATAAAGGATGCACGGTCGTAGAATATCTTTCTTTTTCATCTCTTCTACAAAAGGTTGGATGACTCTACGGCCGACCATTTTTATAAGTTCAGGCGTTTCAGCAGGGTGCATGCCGATGGCAGCCATACCCCCTGTAACAGGGTTCGTCTGGCTGGGAGGCCCTTCAAAACGGAGCGGATAATCCATGGCGGTGGGGAGAATTCGGAAGTTGCCCTTTCCGTCGATTAAGGCGGTAAAGCTGATCTCAATTTCGGATTTCCAGGCTTCGATCAAAAGCGGCCACTTATTGTCTCCGTGCAGTGTCTGGTAATTTTCGCTGTAGTCTTTCAGCAGTATATTCCGAACGTCGAGAATATCTTCAACCCGAAAAACAGGTCGGGAACCTTTGCCGCCTGCACTGTATGGATACTTGAAAACAGCACCGCCGTGGTGGCGCATGAATTTCGTAACAATGCGTTTAATTTGCTGCAGGTTTTTCGCATCTGCCACCTTGAAAGGTGCAACAGGCACACCGGCCCTCCGCATCCAGATCTTTGCCTTGACCTTATCACCTTCGATGAACGCCGCTTCTTTTTTCAGGCCGATGACCCGGTCATCATAACCTGCCTCGATGAGTTCATCTACAATCCCTTCATAAATCAGATCTTCAGGCATGATGACGATATAGTCGATTTCTCCGTTTTCGAACGCCTCTATGATTACAGTTTTGTAATCTTCAACCGCCTTTCCTTCAATGGGGAAGATTTTCACGGTCCAGTTCTTCTTTCCCCTGATAGCGTCCATCACAGGGCCCATACCCGTCATACCTTTGATTATGGCGCCGATATACTTCTCACTTTCAACTGTTGATACAGTATAGGCACACATACAGGTCCTGCCATCCGGTCCAACAAAGCCGATCGTCTTCTTTCCCATAAGATCCTTCCTTCATTTTTCTAAATGTATGAGTGTGTTACATATTCACAAGACCAATACATTTTGTCAATACCTGAAATGAGACTGTGTGTCGTTTTTTGAGGATTTGTAAAATTTGGTTTGCCGAATTTCTCATGAAGACAAACCAAAAAAAACGGGTTCTCGGTAAAGGAAAAGGAAAAAGATATGGGGAGATCTGGAAGCCATTAACTGGGGGCGTGGCAAATGAAAATTAATAAATGTCTCTGCCTTCTTCTGCGGCTCTGTCGTGAGATAAAAGCGTTTTAAGGGTATTGACCCTTTTCGGGGCATGATCAAGCCACTCCTTTTAGGGGAGGTATTTGAATAATTTCCATAGAGCCACGGACGCAAGCCAGTGGGAATCTACTTGATGCCCGCCGCAGCCTGGGCGATATTAAAACAGTAGTCTCCTATTTTTTCGAAATTCATCAACAGATCAATGAACACCAAGCCCGGATCGATACCGCATTCACCGGAGCGCAGCCTTGAAATGTGACCGTGGCGCATCTCCTCCCGCATCCGGTCGATGCTGTTTTCCATTTCATCGGCTTTCACCATTAAATTCTCAACGGGATGCTGAATTCCATCGGTTACAAGATCGAGGAAGGCGACGGTCTGCTCCGAGATGGTTTTTAGATCCGCTTGGGCATAACTTGTAAATGGTAAATTTTTTTCAATTATAATTTCAGCAAGCTGGGCGATATTCTCCACGGAATCACCGATTCTTTCGATATTATCGGTCATCCGCATCAAACTCGAGATTTCTTTGGCCTCTGACTGGCTCAAATCGCTCTGATATAGCCTGGATAAATACGCGGTGATTTCCAACTTCATGTCATCCAGGTAGTCTTCGATACGTTTCCACTTGCTTAATTTTTTATAATCTCTGTCTTCGATCCGCAGAATCGTATCTTCGAGCGTAGTTGCAGCAGCATCAGACATCCTGATGATTTCACTTCGTGCCTTGGCCAGAGCGGCAATGGGCGTATCATCGAACTTGGTGCTGAAATTGGGCAGTCGGAAAATATCTTCCGAAGGGTCTTCTTTGGGAGATAACAAAACCGCCACCTTTATCAGCAGCGGAAGAAAGATGAGAAAAATCGTTCCGTTGATGACGTTGAAGAGGGTGTGTCCATTGGCGATATAGCGGGCGATATTAACCACATCCCCTCCAACAACTTGATCCACAGACCCAGTACCCATAACCATGGTGACATACTTTATGAAATCGATGAAATAGGGGAAAATGATCAACATTATGGTGACCCCGATGACATTGAACATGGTGTGGGCCCTGGCGGCTCTGTGGGCGTTGACATTGGTAGACCCAATGGTTGCCAGTTCGGCGGTGATGGTGGTTCCGATATTTTCACCCAGAACCAGGGCCATGGCCCCGGGAAACGTCAACAATCCCTGCATGGCCAGGGTCATTGTCAAACCGATGGTGGCGGATGAGGATTGAACCAGAATCGTAAGAACGGCGCCGATAAATACACACAGCAGCAAGCCGCCGGTGGTTCCAGGATCGAATTTGGTAAAAAATTGGATAAAGGTGGGATCATTTTTAATCGGAGCCAGCCCGTGTTTCATGACCGTCATTCCAAAAAAAAGGAGGCCGAAACCCAAAACGACTTCTCCGATATAGCGATATTTTTTTTTTCTGGTGAAGAATTTCATGCAGACGCCGACGGCAATGGCCGGCAAGGCCGCTTCGGTCAGTTTAAAGGCGATTAATTGGGCGGTTACCGTGGTACCGATATTTGCTCCCAAAATAACCCCAACCGCCTGTTGCAAGGTCATCAATCCGGCACTTACGAATCCGATGAGCATGACCGTGGTGGCCGAGGACGATTGAACCATGGCGGTAATGCCCGCCCCGGTGATGCAGCCGATTACCCGGTTGGATGACACTGCCTCCAGAATTTTTTTAATTCGTTTTCCAGCGGACAGCTGGAGACCCTCGGTCATCATTTTCATCCCGAGAATAAACAAACCCAGGCCGCCGATGGTTTGGATCAATACATTTACAATACCCATTATGTCCCCTGACACGATTCAATATTTATAAAATAAAACGGTGCGCCGTCTTCAATAAAGGGATGTCTCGGATTGAATTTCCCTGCGGCAGTGTTGCAGGTATAATCGCGCTATAACATAATGGCGAAATTACCCAAGTCAATACCAACTTTCCGGAAATTTAGCCGACAGTGTGCCCACTATGCTTTTCATGTTTGCAGTCAGACCGCATAACCCTTATTGAATGAAGGCTTTTGCCTGGATACCCAAGCCATCCCCATGAGATTTTTTGCCTGTAAGGGGGTTCAAGCTGTCACCATCGGCTCGGGGGGCTTTTAACTGATGGAAGGGATGTTTCTCTGACTATGGACCATGAAAAATAGTGGCGGAAACCAATAATAAATCAATTAGATATAATGATTAAACTGAAAAAACGGTTTAAGGAAATAAACCCGTCGATAAAACTTTTTTGTATTAAACAAACTCGCCGGTCAATCCGCCATTTTTAATTGCTTTGCCTGGGCGTAAAGCTGGCTTGCCAGGCGAACGGTGGCCCGATCCACCATGCACCCTTCAACGGCCACAGCCCCCAGTCCCTTCTCTTCGGCGTCCTTATGGGCTGCCAGCACTTTCTGGGCCCGGGCGATATCTTCCCTGGAAGGAGAAAAGACCTGGTTGATGATGTCGATCTGATCCGGATGAATCACCCACTTTCCATCATATCCAAGGGCGCAGGCCAGAGCGGCGCTCCGCCGGAGGCCTTCCGGATCTTTAAAGTTCCCGTAGGGTGCATCGATGGCGAGTAAACCATAGGACTTTGCCGCCATAACGATGCGGCTCATTTCAAAATTCCAGCGGTGACCGGGGTACACCTCGTCTTCGTTTTCGCCGTGTCCGGAAATGGATACCAGCCGTGCATTGATCGATGCCGAATAATCCACGATACCGAACACCAGGGTTTTAAGCCGGTCGCTGGCCCGGGCGATTTCCGAAACTTTTTCCAGGCCTTCGGCACTTTCGATGATCGCCTCGATGCCGATGCGTTTTGAAGAACCTTTTTCCATTTCAATACCGTCCAGCATGCGGCATACAAAATGGATGTCGCCGGGATGGTTGACCTTGGGGACGACCACGGAATCGATTTGCGGGCCTGCCGCTTCCACAACGTCTAAAAGATCTTTGTAGCCAAAAGGGGTGTCCAGGCCATTGATTCGAAAGGTTACGGTGATATCCTGCCAGACCAAAGAGCGTATCGAATCGATGACCATTTTCCGGGCCGGTTCTTTGGCATCCACGGGAACGCTGTCTTCCAGATCGAGCATTACCACATCGACCTGACGTTGAGAAGCCTTGAGGTGCATTTTTTTAATATGCCCGGGAACGGACAATGTCGATCGTCTCGGTTTCATGGTTCTATCTCTCCTTTAAATTCGTATCTATCCATAATCACGAAATATACGCTACCCAGGACTTTATTGTCAAATGAAAGGAGAACGACACGGTTATTTCTGTGCTGGACTGCCCGGGGACAGCCGACATTGACATGGGCGAATTTTTCGGGGTAAATTTACTTTTGCGGTTGAGTCGACTGAAAACTGGAATATGCTACCGGGGTGGTGAATAAATGCAAGGCGCTTTTACACCCAAAGGCAAAAAGATCTGGTGATCGTCGATGCCCATGTGAATTGCCAAAATCACAAACACTGTCCGGATCGTACCGTTCATGCTAAACCTCTCGTAAAAGCTTGTCGAATTGCACACCGATTCCCTTTGAATCGGTTCGAACGATTTTGCCCGTGATTTGAACGGAATCTTCATGCCCCGGCAAAATAAACGTCATTGAAAGCTCCTTGTCCGTTGAAAAGGGGAGGGCTGTTTCGATAAAGGCTCCGCTTGCGCTTATATCTTGGATCAAATTCGTAAACGGGAAATTATCGATGGAGAAATCTACGATAACTTTGGATGGTTTTCTAACATGTTTTCTATGATCCGCGGGTTCGGGTTTATGCTTTTTCTCCAACTCTCCTATGAGTTCTTGCATTTCTGCTTGGGACATATCAGAAATTAATTCAGAAAAACGCGTCCGAATCTCGTTTGCAACGAGGAGATGATCATCATTTTCTTCAGGAGAAACTTCCGATAACGACGGTTTATCGTCAGTGGATGTAACGGCAGACGGTTTTTCCATTTCCGGCGGTGTCGTGTCAGAAAGGTTGGTTTCGTTCAAAACCAGCCAGTGTAAACCCAGCTGTCTAATAGCTTCGGCAAATTGGGTAAAGTCCAGCGGTTTGCGAATATAGTTGCTGGTCCCCAACCGATAACTTTCAACCAGATTCCGCTCCTCATTGGACGCAGTAAAAATAACCACCGGAAGTTGTTTCGTCCGTTCATTACTGCGTAAACGTCGCAACACTTCTAATCCGTCTATTTTGGGGATATTCAAATTCAGCAGGACAAACTGAGGCATGACGCGCGTATCACGGTCGGAATAGGCTCCGGTGCCGAACAGATAGTCGAGTGCTTCAGCCCCATCCCGTGCGATCACCACCTCGTTCCTAAGGTTATTTTTTTCGAACGCTCGAATGGTCAGCAGTTCATCGTCAGGGTTGTCTTCAACGAGTAAAATCACCTTTTTTTCCATGCCATCGTCCATAAAATTAATACAATAGGTGTTAATCGGAGGGTCTGCGCACTCAATACCTGAAACGGCGTTAATAAGGGCGGACCATTTTTTTTAATTCTGAAAATGCCCGGCTTGAACAATCCAAACCGTTTAACCGTATAAAATCAAAGCAAAAATCGTGCAAGGTTACCC
>JAAXQD010000211.1 GCA_012974475.1 Desulfobacterales bacterium | reverse complement strand
TTTATGCTCCATATTAGATTTAAAATCATTTTTATTTTTTTCGTGCTTTCTAACTTTCGTGTTTTCGTGATAATGTTTTTTTAATTATATTATTCGTTTTCAAGCAAATCTTTCAATATTTCGTTAACGATTTTCGGATTGGCTTTTCCTTTGGTCTCCTTCATCACCTGGCCGACGAAAAATCCGAAAAGCTTGGTCTTGCCGTTTTTATAATCGTCCACTTCCGTTGAACACTGTTGGAGCACCGTTAATACCGCCGATTTTATGGCCGATTCATCGGTAACCTGAACCAGCCCCTTTTCCGCCACGATTTCTTTGGCCGGGCGGCCGGTTTGTGCCATTTCCTCAAATACGGTTTTGGCGATTTTACCGCTGATAACCTTTTGGTCAATCAGTTTAAGCAGTTGGGAGAGATTTTCGGGGGAAATCGGCGACTCGGCAATGGACATGCCCCGGGCATTTAATAGACCCAGCAAAGATCCCATGATCCAGTTGCTGGTTTGCTTGGGGTTCGGGAAGGCTTTCATGCAGGCCTCAAAGTAATTCGCAAGTTCCCGGCTCGATATCAGAAGTTCGGCATCGTATGACGGAAGCGTGTATTCATCCATAAACCGATTTTTCTTTTCATCCGGAAGTTCGGGAATGGCCGTTTTGATCGAATCGATCCAATCATCATCGATGACCAGGGGCAAAAGGTCGGGATCCGGGAAATAACGGTAGTCATGGGCTTCCTCCTTGCCCCGCATGGACGAGGATCTGTTTTTGTCCGGGTTCCACAGTCGGGTCTCCTGAACCACCTGGCCGCCGTCTTCCAGAATTTCCTTTTGTCGATTGATCTCAAAGGAAATCGCCTTTTCAACGTGCTTGAAGGAGTTTAAATTTTTTAATTCTGCCCGGGTCCCGAAGGGGCCGGATCCTCTGGGTCTGATGGACACGTTTGCGTCACACCGGAAGCTCCCTTCTTCCATATTGCCGTCGCTGATACCGAGGTAGCGGACGATGGATCTCAGCTGCCGGAGATAAGCACCGGCCTCTTCAGGAGATCGGATGTCCGGTTCGCTGACAATTTCCATCAGGGGTACGCCGGTTCGGTTGAAATCGACCATAGTCAATGGGCGGTCAGGGTCGTGGGTTAATTTGCCGGCATCTTCTTCCATGTGGATGCGTGTTATACCGATCCTTTTTTTCTGACCGTTTAGTTCTATTTCAATCGATCCATTTTGGGCGATGGGCAGTTCGTACTGGGAAATCTGGTATCCTTTGGGAAGGTCTGGATAGAAATAGTTTTTACGGGCAAATCTGCTTTCCCGGTTGATTTCACAGTGGGTTGCAACAGCCATGCGCAGGGTGAAATCGACCACCTTTTTATTGAGGACGGGAAGCACACCGGGCATGCCCAGACATACGGGGCAGGTGTGGGTGTTGGGTGCCGCACCGAACGATGTCGAGCAGGAACAGAAGATTTTGGTTTTTGTTTTGAGCTGAGAATGAACTTCAAGCCCTATTACAGGTTCATATTCCATTTTTCTTAGCCATCTATAGTTTGATGAACTCGTAAAAAGTCTGTTTTTGTTCGCTCCGCAAGCAATTTTGGGATTCATGACTTTTTACGAGATCATCAATCCTGGTTAACAATTTCCATCTTTGACGGGTTGTACCGTGGTCTGACGCAACCTCTTTGCTGGATTTTGAATTCTGAACGATTGCAAAAAATTAGTCAAGCCATAATTAAACGGCATCCAGGGCAAACGCATTTGAATCCCAATAGGGAGAGAACGCTCCACAACGGCATATATCTCTTTCCAACCGACTGAAACTTGTGCTTAAGCACCCGTAAGCCCGAGCCGTGCCAGAGTTATAAAGAACAATCCATCAATAAAATATCCGATGGATGTTTTAAATCATAATTTCATTCGGCTCGGTCTAACGCGTGCTAAAGCCCTTCAAACAGCCAGTCGGTTTCCAAGAGAAACACACCGTCGCTTCGCTGTACCGAAATCAAATGTGTTCACCCTGAAAGGAAAATAAAACGGAGTCAATAAAATCTATCGAATTTGATAAAGCGGATTCAC
>JAAXQD010000109.1 GCA_012974475.1 Desulfobacterales bacterium | reverse complement strand
ATGTTGGAGATCAATAACCGAGAAATAACTCACTTTTGCTTCGGTCCACAGTTGGAATCGTGGCCTGATGGAATAACGGGATGTGGAAGGAAAATTATTTTGTATCTTGCCCAACAGAAAATTAAGGGTCGAACGCATTATGCCATCCGTGAATCCTACCGTCAAAACCTTCAGTATGCAAGCCGGGATTTGTTCGATCTGGGAACCGATCCGGCCCGTTTCATCGTTTATCCAGGGGGCAATTCTTTTTACATCCACGAATCCATCGAAGAACAGCTGAATGCATTGAACGTTTATCCGGAACACCATGAGGTGGAAGATATATTCTGGCGTTTTTTGGACCCGGACATCCAAAGGGCCCTGGAAACATTTCGGAACCGTCAGATGAACGCCAAAAGCCGTCGGGTCCCCAAGACGGTGAAAACACCGGCTGTTAATCAATTTCATATTTTCGACCGGCGTCGAATTCTTTATCTAAAGTGCGGTCGAACCGACCCGCGCAATATTACCAGGGCCCCCCGTGCCCTATTTCAAGTGCTCAAAGCCAAATCCAGAGATGAAATCGAACAGATGATCATGGAAATGGAGAGAATTCTGGTGGCCCGGGAACTTAAAACCTATGCGTATGCGATTTTTAATCTGCAGAATTTCTTCAACGAGTGGTTTGCCCGGACCGCACCGAAAATGCTGGACCCGGAAA
Source organism: Desulfobacterales bacterium (assembly GCA_012974475.1). Taxonomy (GTDB): domain Bacteria; phylum Desulfobacterota; class Desulfobacteria; order Desulfobacterales; family UBA11574; genus JAAXQD01. Next base: position 8,743 of record JAAXQD010000109.1, on the reverse strand, counting down.
AGGTGGATGAACACTTTATAGAGGAAATCTGCCGACTGAACGGCGATCCGGGATTTTGGGGCGGTATGGAATCCGGCGACAGGTTGCATGAATACCTGGTTCGGTATGTGCTCATGTTTTTCGATTACGATTACGCGCCTGGATCGTTTGTTGAAGAATACATCCGGAATTTTATCAACAGTCGGAGGGATTACCGGCCGCCGTTGAAATTCCGGAAGGCCGATCTGGATGAAGCCGGAGCCTTGTTCAAAGAGGCTCCGGCAGTATTGAAAAAAATGAGTCGTAAAGACCTGGTTCGACGCTACCGGCAGCGGGTTCAAAAACTTCATCCGGACAAAGGCGGCGACCCCGACAGGTTCATCAAACTGACTCGAGCTTACCATGAATTGATGAGGTCCAAGCAGTAGACAGATCTATCAATTTTCAATCTGTTCGATTATTCCATCATGGGAGATAATTTTCCCGTCTTGATTAAATACGACATTATTGTCGAGAATAATCAGGCCCGACGTTTCGATCACCTTTTGTTTGTATTCCCATTGTCGCTGTATCTGATATTTATGGAGTTTAAATTGCCAGAAAAGCCAGAGCAGCAGAAAAATCAAAATTCCGGACACAATCACGCCAAGTAAAATAAAAAGGTAAAACGCCGTCCTTTCGCCGATATGTCCCAACACCCTCAATATGGCATCGAACTTAAACAAGACAACGGAACTGATCCCCAGAATAAACAGACCGGCAAGGACCGGCACCTGATGAATTATGGAAAACAAAAATCTGAAGCTGTGTCCGAACCGTTTCAGTTTGGTCCCAACAAAGGAACTATCTTCCAGATCAAAGGCCGTCCGCTGACTGCCATATAAATAATAGTTGAACCCGATAATGATGAGACCCACGATAAACATCAGAACAATCGGGGCCATAAAGGATACGAAAAAATACTGTTTCCAGGGAAAGGGTCCTTTTTCGGGGCCGATGGAACCGATAAAATGGGCGATAAATATGACGAATTCAATTCCCGCGGTTAAAAGAAAAAGGGTGTCAAAATACTCTTTGATCTCTGTTTTCTCAAGAATAGAGGCGATACCGATCCTGCTTTTAACTCCACGATCTTTCATGAATTCATCCTTGCTGAAGAAATAACATGATAAAATAAGATGCCGTTATTAACAGACCGAAAAATTTTTAATATCCAAAAGTAGAATTTTTGTCAAACCTGTATTTAGATCCAAAAATTGAGTTGAAATTATCACCTTAAATAATCAAGCGTCACAGACCGATTCCTTTAAAAGATATTGTCGGTGAAATGTATCGAAAATCTTTTACATTGCCGGCGTTATGGGGTAGAGAGAATGAGCCTTTGAAAATGCGTCCCATGCGAGTTTGTTTGAAAACGTGTCGAAACAAATCCGATGTTTCGTTTCATCTTGCGCTTTGACCTCCTTGGCAAATTTGAACTGAATTGGCTTTTACTTAGAAGGTTGGGGCTGAGAGACAATGACCACGTTATTGTACGTACCGAAACGATTGGGACACGTCCGATGATTTGCGGGGTCATTTTCCCATTGACCATCGACCCGGAACCGATATTCGTATCTCCCGGGATAAAGCATGGTAATCTTTTTCCACACGCCGCTGAGGTCCTTTTTCATGGAGTGAATTTTCGGGTTCCATCGGTTGAAATCTCCCATCAAAACGACCTTGCCGGCACCGGGGGCGTCCAGGGAAAAAACAACCTTGCGCCGGCCTCGTTTTTGACTCGATTTATGGCGGATCATTAGAATTCTCCTTTATGTATCATGCGCATCGAACGCTCGATCAGGCTAATTCTGGCTTTTTCGGTCTTTTGTTCTCCGATATGAATCAGGGTGCCCGGGGAAGCTCCCATTGTCTTGGAACGTTTTTTTATAAATCTCGGCATGGCACAATTCCTTTACCTTATATATGAGCTCTCAAATCCAGGTTGTTTGGGGATCTTGGGAAATCGAAGATCTCTGCAATTCAACGACGCGGGACCTTCGGTGTTTCCAATCTTCATTTTTCAGCTCGAATGGATAAGATTTAGTCGATGTTTAGATCGGGTTGTTGCCCTCTGAGCATCATCAGTTTAAGCTGACGTTTATCGTCGTTGGCCATATATAGGGTGCGGGATGGAAACGCGAAATCGATGTCTTCAGCTTCGAACCCTCGCAGGAGTTGAAGGCAGGTTTTCTGGAGCCAGGCCTGAAAAGCCCAGTAGTCCGGCGGGTGATACCAGGCAATCACCAGAATATTTAGGCTCCAGTCATTGAAGCCGTTGAAAAAGACCCGTGGCGGAAAATCTTCTTTCATCCCTTCATGGTTTTCAAGGGTTTTCTCAAGGATCTGTACGGCCTTTTCGACCTTGTCCGGCGGTGTATCGTAGGTAATGCCGATGTTCGTGAGCCATCGAATATACGGTCTTTCTCCGATGTTTTCCAGAGAAGAGTTGACCAGTTTTTCATTGGGAATGGTCACCATGTGGCCGGCAAGCGTTCGTATTCGGGTACTCCTGAAGCCGACGTTTTCAACGATCCCGTCGTATTGATCGATGGTGATTCTCTGACCCACCTGAAACGGTTTGTCAAATAGGATGGTGAGGGTCCCGAAAAAATTGGCGATGGAGTCCTTGGCGGCCAACGCCACGGCCAGACCGCCGATTCCCAGTGAGGCCAGAAGGGGGCCGATTTTGAGCCCGGTGAGGTTTTGAACGACAATAATACCGCCGATGACCACAATGAAAAGTCTGATGGTTTTGCCGACAATGGGAACCAGCATGTCGTCGATGGTACTTTCGGTGGCGGCGGCCCATTTTTTCAGGTAACTGTCCAAAATCCCGATTAAAAGGAGGAAAAACCAGAACAGGGCGATAATCCCGCCGATATCGGCCGCTTTTTGTGCCACGCTGTGAACCAGATTGCTTCCGTCGGCCGCCAGAAAATGAACGTATAGGGGTGAAAGGGCGCCATAGATGCCGTACGACCAGATAAAAAGGGAAAGGGGTTTGGACAGGGTTTGAAGAAAGCTCTGCCGCCATGAAAGGGTCTCCCCATCTTCGGGCATTTTTCGAATTGCCGAATTGACCACCCATCGCAGCGACCGTTCGATTAAGACCACCAAAAAAATCAAGAACAGACAAAAGAGCAACTTGAGCCAGGTAATCCCAGCGAAAACCTCGGCGTCGATCCATTTGCCGAATTTGGATGAAGCCTTGTCACTCAACTGGTCGAGTCCTTTTCCGATGCTCTCGCCGGCTTTGTCCACGGTCTTGATTTTTTTGGGAGAAGGATCCGTATCGTTTTTAGCTTGGGTGTCAACTATTTTTGGGGGAACTTCGCCTGCCGGCGGGTTCTGGGCTTGAACACCCCAAGGTGCGATTGTCAAAAGGATGATGCTAAAACACAGAAAAACGCTTACAATGTTCCTTCTTAATTGCATTTTTTTCCTTTGGGATCAAAAAAGGTTTCCATGATAATTTCTCATAAATTTTACAATTTTTTAACCCGATGAGCAACAAATTTTTTGTGCTTTGCGCTTTTGACACGCAAAGGTGTTTATGTTAAAAATTCTATTTTAAGCTTTGTGTTCTTGAAAAACATGATCGTTATTCCAATCTGACCCTTCGGTGTTTAAATGCCCCAAACCTGAACAAATTCATCGGCCGGGGTAACGCTGTGGTTATTGACAATTTTTTTCCTTTGAGAGAGATTATAGGAACAACCATCAATTTATCAAAGGAGGAACGGAGCCGCTGAATTTAAAAAACTTTCCGACGCCTTATTTGATTAATATTTCCGTATCGCAGGACGATACGGTCCCCGACAACGAGAGTGAGTGAGAACAATGAAAATATTGAACGTTCGGTTCAAAAATATAAATACGTTAAAGGGTGAATGGGAGATTCATTTTGACCGGTCTCCCCTCAAGGAATCCGGGCTGTTTGCAATTACCGGCCCCAACGGATCGGGAAAGACCACGATTTTTGATGCGATTTCACTTGGAATTTACGGCGAGACCGCCCGGCTAAAAAATTCACCCGAGCAGATCATGAGCAAACAGACCTCCCGCTGCTTTTCAATGGTGACATTTTCAGTAAACGGGAATGTTTACCGCTCCACATGGTCTCTGCGCAGTGCCCAAGGGAAAACCCTTCCCCCGAAAATGAAACTGTTCGAAATGAACGGAAAAGAACGGCTGCTCGAAGATAAAATCAGCACGGTTCGCAACCGTATCGCAGTGCTTACCGGCCTCGATTTTAAGCGTTTCTCCCGATCGATCATGTTGGTTCAGGGGGAGTTTAGCGCATTTCTGAACGCCCTCGACAATGAACGCGCTGAAATACTGGATAAAATTGTCGGCAAAGACATATTCTCCGAGGTTTCGAAAGCCGCCGTTGAAAACGCCGAAGCAGCGGTTAAAAAACTTCAAGCACTCGAAGAAGAGATTCAGGATTTTCCGCTGATGCATACCTCGGAAGTTGAAAATCTTAAGGAATCGGTTGAGCAGCTGGAAGAAGATTTTAATGAGGCCGATAAGTTAATTCTCATATTGAACGAAAACGAAGACCGGCGCAAACGTCACGACAAATTTCAAAAAAAATACCAGGAGAATCAAATCGCCATCGAAGAAGCTCGGCACCGCAAAAGCCAGATGGAATCGGATTTTCAGCGGCTAAAAAAGGCCATGGCTGCCGCACCTTTTCAAGAAGAAATGGACCGACTCGACAGCTTAAAATCCGAAGCGTCCAAACATTTGGATGCGCTAAAAGGATTTGAAAGAGAGATTGCAGATCTGGAAGATCGACATAACGGACTGAAGGAAATGCAAGGGATGCATGCCCTTGAACTGGATCAGGCGCAAAAAGCCTGGTTCCAACGACGAGAGTTGGTTGAAAAGACCCTGGAAATCGAGAAGGAGATCGAGGCGGCAACCGATTCGGTTGGAAAATTGCTGGAACGACAGGCCACTGTTGAAGAAGAACAGGCGAAAATGTCTCAGGAACAGCAGGCCGTCGACCAGGAAATCGCAGAAAATGAAACCCGCCAAAAGGATACGGAACGATGGCTGGAGGAACATCCCGAATATGAAGAACTGGTGGAACGGATCCCCGTCATAAAAGACGGTCTCGAACAGTTGCAATCGATCCGTCAGATAATATCGGCACACCCCGGTCAACAGAAGTCCGCTGTGAAGGCCGAAAGTAAAGCAGCTGCATTGCTGACGAAAACGGCTCGCAAAATCGAAAAACTCCGGAACAAAGCGGAGAAAGTCAAGGCCCGAAAGGCTGCACAGAACAAAACGCTGACAGCCCTTTTGGGCAACGGTACCCTAAAAGAGCTTGAAAAGATCTATGGCAGGCAGAAAGATCGGCTGAAGAACTATCGATCGATGCATACAATCGCCAAAGTATATGTCAAGAAGGAAGCCGGGAACAGGGACGCCTTGGAAAAGGTGCTGATAAAAGCCGAGAAGGAACACGCCGAGGTCCTGAAAATATTCGAACTGGAAAACAACCGCTTGTCCGTCATCAAAAATACGGCCAGGTTCGAACCCTTCAGAAAGCAGCTTAAAGAAAAAGATTCGTGTCCCCTCTGTGGTTCACAGGATCATCCGCATGTGACTGCTGGTCCGTCGTTTGGGGAAGAAACAGCCGAGGCGCTTCAAGCCCAGGAGAATACGCTGAAAAAAATCCAAAATCGACTCAAAACTCTTTCGAACCATATTGCCGGACTCAAAGAGCAGTATGACTCTCTGGTGGAAATGGGGGATAAATGGAATCTTTTGTGTCAGGCCACCGGAGCCGAATGGGCCGTCGGGGATCGGCATTCGGTGAAGACATCGATTCGGGCACTGAAAAAGGATATGCGAAGGCAAGGGGCCCGACTTAAAAAAATTCGAAAACATCATAAGAAGACCGGAAAAATTGATCGGGCCATTCAAAAGCATTCGGCAAAATTAACCGAAAAGCAAACCGTTTCGGACAAACTTCAAACTGATTTAAATATCCGCCGAAACAGTTTGTCTTCACTACAACAGGAAACTCAGAATCTCAGGCAAACGGAAGCAGAAGTATTGCGAAACCTTCAACCGCATCTCGAGATGTTCAAAGAAAAAATTCCGGAACCGGGAACAGAGAATGAACTGAATCGGCAGCTGGAAGCAAGAAGGGTCGAATTCCTCGACCATCTCAAGACTCAAAACGAACTGAAAGAACAGGCCATTGGATTGAAAAACAGATCCGAGGCATTGCCGCAGCAACTCGACCGGTTGAAAACGGAAGCCGATGATCTGGGAAGACGGATTAAAACCCGCCAAGGGGCTTTAAATGCGATAGAAAACGAAAAACAGATGACATTCGGAACCGGAGATCCGATTCAAGAAAAGCGGGAGACGGAAAAAAAGATTCAGACAGAGAAAGAAGCCGTCGAAACCATCCAGCAGCAAACTCAACAGGTGCAGCATGCTCTGACGGAAAAACTGCGGTTGAAACAGGTTGCAGAAAAAAATTACCGGGACATTCAAAAAGCATGTGAAGATCTTGAACAAAATCTTTCGAATCTGGCGGTTGCTTCGGGTTTCACGTCCTTGGCAGATGCCCAAAACAGCCGTTTGCACCTCGAAGAACGGCAGACCCTCGAGCACCAACAGGAAGCCATAGACTGCGAAATCGGCGATTACGCTGCGAATTTAGATGCGATACAAAAAGACTTTGACGAACAGGGGATAACGGAAGCGGCGGTCGAATTTCCGGAAGACTTAAGCCTGCAGATCCAGGGAAAGGTAAGACTAAAGGATGAATTGAGCGAAGCGCTCACCGCCGCTTTGGATCGACTGGAGCATCAGAAAACGATGGAAAAAGAGTACGAGCTGAAATTACGGGAAATCGAAGAACAGAAAAAAATGTGCGACCGATTACACGATGAAAAAGAGTTCTTTGAATCGGCCGGAGAGGCCGATATCAAAAATCGGACCCAAGAACTTGTTCTCGAACGTTTGCTCGAACACAGCAACCGGCAACTCGAAGAACTGAGCGGCCGTTATCGTTTGAGACGTTGTGAAGAAAACGGTCTGGGGTTGGAAATTGAGGATGTTTTTCATCAAAGGGAACGAAGATCCACCCAAACCCTGTCCGGCGGCGAAACATTCCTGGTGAGCCTTGCCATGGCGCTGGGGCTTTCGGATATTGCCGGCAACGGCCGGAAAATAGAATCTCTTTTTGTGGACGAGGGCTTCGGTTATCTGGATGATGAGACCCTATACAAGGTCGTTTCCACGCTTAAAAATTTGAAAAGAAACGGTAAACTGGTAGGCGTTATTTCCCACGTGAAGCGCCTCGAGGATGAAATCCCAACCAAAATACGGATAAACAAGGTTGCCGGTGGGGTGAGTCGTTTAGAGGTGGTCGCATAATTTGTCCCGACCTAAACTTGATTTGGCAGAATCGTAAGGCGGGTCAATACATCACTTGACAGTTCGATTTTACAGGGGGATATTACAACCAATTGAGCCGACCTTAGAGTTCCAGAGATAGCATAAATCGCCACAACTATCGTTTGGTGATATGGTATTTTGGTATCACAAAAAAATCAGGCTATTGATATCTTTCTTTCATTGCAGGTATCACAAAATTTTCGAGCCTCTGATAAATACAGTTTTTTAGTATCGATCAACAATTGAGGCCATTTGCGATAAGTTGGAGATATCTCAGGTTTTAAAACAAGTGGGAAACCTATCATATATTGCAGGTATATGCAGCCCGGCTATACGCTATATGGCTTTTGGATAGCACATGTTCCCCTATCCAATCCTTACCTTAGCTTTCTTTATTAAATTTAGTTAATAACTATTTTTCATCGTATCAAGTGTAATTGGGCTTAAGGGTCAAGAACAACATCGACTCTCCTGCCCTTTACCTTATACGCCCATTTCAGAAACTGCTGCTGGTGGTCAAACCATAACGTAAACTTCATGTCCCCAGTAAATACAAATTTCTCGGCTGGTACCAGTTTTTCTCCGATTTTTACCTTATCTGCACTTTTAATGACTTTGATATTTATCAGTTTCAATCCGGGGATACTGAACAGAACTGGATGCTGGGTAATGGTGTAATGCCAGACAGCAACCGGAAAGGCATTGTGAGGTAAGGTAACCAAGCTGTTATTTAATGTGCCGGAGTAATTATCGGAATTACGCTTAAGGTTAATCTCGTAAGTGTCGCCATGATCATTGACACTACCCCATAAATGTTGCATTTCCCCGTCTTCCCAGAATTCGTGTACATGCATGTTATGGTGATAGACCTCTTTTCCCAAAATAGATAAAGATGAGCGCGTTTTAAGCTCTTGCAAGATGCCGTTGTCATCATGTTTTGTCACAAAATGAACATGGCCAATTTTTTTCTTTCCTAAACTGATAGAGGCAAACCGGTTTTGGTACGGCTCAGCATTGACTTGATTCACGAGAATGAAAACAAGTATCAGCAGCAACAATCCACAATATTTATAGAATCTCATTGTTCATCCTTGGTTTGCATAGATTGTCAGGTAATAAAACCATAATTTTAGCAGATCCTCATAACGATAGCCCAGTGGCGATAACGGTGGGTTCCCACAATTTGAATATCCGCAAAAATATAACCGCCAGAAAGACCACGTAGACGAAGCGGGACCAGAAAGTACTCTTTATTTGAAAAGATGCAAGCCGAATGACTATCACGGCTATGACC
>JAAXQD010000107.1 GCA_012974475.1 Desulfobacterales bacterium | reverse complement strand
ATATCATCTACAGATCACAGCCGCAAGCAAACCACTGATAAGAGAATAATACCATAGAAATTAAGTGGAATGAGGGTATGGCCAGGCTAAGTGTCTGAAAATCCCTAAAAAGAGCTCTAAAAGCAGCCGTATTTTTGAGATACTATTTAGCTTAAAAGGTCTTTTGGGGGGTCAAAAAGCGTCGTTTAAGACGATTTTAGGGTCTATTTTATTCTTCATTTGCTGTTATTATAGTTGGTTACTGCGGCCCGATCCCAAATGCTGAGTGATCTTTATCAATTAATGCGTATAATGCATTGAGGGTGGAGGTAAGCTTATTAACATCAAAGCAATGTTTGACAAACTGGATATCCCAATTATTATTTATGTATAAGCTGTGAAAATCAACAATCCCCATATATAGTGCTTTCTATGAATTCTAAAATAAATTGAACTAAACACCATCAAGTTTGATCATATAAGGAAGACAATATGAAGACTGACACCGACAATAAAAATGATGCGGTCGAGCTCAGATGCCCGGAATGCCGGGCACAGTTGAAGAAACGGAGATCACGTACACCGGATAAATGCGAGATGATTTGCGGTGGGTGCGGACAAAATTTTGATGTGTGTGACCTTGAAACGCTGGATGCACTGAAAAAGCAGTCTTAAATAGAATTATTCCTGAAGTTCCTTAATGGTTTTTAGACGTTGGGGTAGTTCAATGGGCTTGGTTAATGTTCGGTGTGCCGGAGGCATATGGAATATGTTTCAAAACCTGGAAGAAATGGCCCAGTGGCTGGAACAATAGAAAAAAGCACCGCGAAGGAGGTAAAACATGGCAAAGGAAAGATACCGGATCAAATCGGAATGCCCTGAATGTGGATGTGGCCTGATATGCAATATGACTCCTGATGAATTCCGGGAAAAATATGGCGACATCAAGGATAAAGTGACCGTTAATTGTAGTACGTGCGGCAAGGACCACGAAGGCTGCGTGATTGAGGAACAGTAGCATCTGCTTCAATTATGAGGTTGATCCACTTACTTGTGTCAAGTGCCAGGGTTCAATGAGAGTGATCGTCTTTATTGAAGATGAAGATATCGTTAAAAAGATCCTCAAGCATTTGATATAAACAGGAGACATCCTATAATCCTCTTGTCAATCAAAAGGTGACAATTTTTAACTGTTAAGTTAGATGAGGGAATTAACGTGTTCTGCATAATCAGAAGCCGGTATATCCTGAAACATTCCTCTGTGATGTGTAGACATGGCTGACACTTCCTATTTCCGCCTGCAATTTATTGTCTTTGCGCTGGTGGCCGCCGCCTTCACGAACATTTATATCACTCAACCCGTATTGCCTGTGTTGCAGAATGAGTTCGCAGCGGACATGGTATTGGTTTCTTTCAGCGTATCGGCTGTTATCCTTGGCATCGCAATATCCAATCTTCCCTTCGGTTTTTTGGCAGATCGGCTGCCGATCCATCCCATTATTTTAACTGGCGGTATTTTGGTGGCTCTTGGCGGTTTGGTTTGTGCGGTGACAAAAGACCTTTGGGTTTTAATTGCAGCACGGTTTCTCCAAGGCCTCTTCATCCCTGCCTTGACAACCTGTCTTGCAGCCTATCTGGCAAGAGTTCTTCCGGCAGCGCGGCTAAACGTGGTAATGGGCTCATATGTTTCTGCTACGGTGCTCGGTGGATTGGGGGGTCGCTTGCTGGGAGGCTGGATACACCCGCCGTTGCACTGGCGCCATGCTTTCGTATCTGCTTCGATTCTCATCCTCATTGCAACATTCACTGCGTTTCGGTGGCTTCCGCGCACTTCAATTGAAAACAAACGGCAGCATATTACCATCAGTTATTGGGAGCTGCTGAAGCGCTGGGAGCTTTTACTTATTTATTTCTGTGCCACGGGCAGCTTTTTAATTTTCTCGTCGGTTTTCAATTACTTGCCATTTCGGATGACTTCGCCTCCTTTTGGTTACTCCACCGAACAAACGACCCTCCTTTATCTCGTGTATATCGTAGGAATCTTTATGGGGCCGACCGCCGGTCGAGCCAGTAACCGCCTTGGAACCGGGAACACTTTACTGGGGGGTGTCGCCGTTTTAGGGGTTTCATTGATGCTTATCCTACTGCCTTCCATTACTGCGGTCGTACTTGCGCTTTTAGGTGTTTGTGCCGGGTTTTTCAGCATCCATGCCGCGGCTGTTGGTTCCCTTAACCGTAAGCTTTCCAGCGGCCAAGGGCGTGCGAATGCTCTTTATGTGTTGTTTTACTACATGGGGGGGTGGCTTGGAATTACCTTGTCCGGATTTGCGTATAAACAGGGCGGTTGGAGTGCTGTGATATATACTTGCTTGTTCTTTTTGGTTATTCCATTGAGCACGGGTATTGCAGAACGTAAAAACAGACGCCGCCGAACATCCGCATGAACAGGATGCTCGTAATGGCGAATGGGGGTCGGGCCAGGCTAAGTGTCTGTTATCCCGGTGCATCGTCTTTGGGCGAGGCCGGCTTCAGACGGCCTATCGAAAAAAGAATCCCAACCACACAAAGACTGCTGAAAATAACCATACTCAAGTGCATGCTGGCCAGAAAAGCAGGCCGCGTTTCCGGGCTCACCGGACGATCCCCCATGAAATGATTGAAAATCACCGTAATGATGGTCATGCAGCAAAGCATGCCCAGGGTTCGCATGGTGGCCACCAGACTGGATGCACTACCATAGTGTCTGGGGCTGACACTCCCCATGACCGTAATCATATTGGGCGATGAAAAAACACCGAAGCCCACCCCCATCAAACCCAGCATCCCCACAATCACAGGCATCGGCGTCATGTCATTCACCCGGGAAGCCACGGCCAGGCCCAGGGCGCACAGCGCCATGCCCAGGGTCGCCAGACCCGGTGGAGAGAACCGGTCGGCCAATCGCCCGAAAATCGGGGACAGAACCGTCTGAAACACGGGCTGGACGATCAGAACCATCCCTGCGGCCTGGGGAGAAAACCCCCTGACCACCTGCAGGTACAGACTGAAGAAAAAGCTGATGCCGAAGGAGGCGGCGTAATTGATCAGGGTGGCCAGATTGCTGAGGGCAAAGACCCGGTTGTGGATGATCAGATTTACATCCAGAATCGGAGACGGACTCCGATATTCGAAGACCAGAAAGCCCAGAAGTCCTGCGGTGCCTGTTCCCATGAGCAGCGGAGAGATTCCGCCGTGTTTCTGATTAAGCGTGCCGTAAATCAGACAGAACAAAGAGATACAATAAAGAAGCGTTCCCGTGAAATCAAAGCGTTCGCCCCGGGCTTCGGCCCATTCTCCTTTGAGTTTCAGAAGGGTCAGGGAAAGGGCCAGAATTTCCACAATCACACCCAAGTAAAAGATCCAGCGCCAGCCCAGGTGGGTGACAATAAAGCCCGAAAGCACCGGACCGGCGGACAGTCCCAGGTAAACACTGCCCACAATGATCCCCATGGCCCGGCCTCGTCCCGCCGGTGGGAAGACCGAGGAGAGGATGGCGACGCTGGTCCCCGAGATCATGGCGCCGCCGCTCCCTTGAAAAAACCGGAACACGATAAAGCTTTCAATGGTAAATGCCTGTGACAGCAGCACGGTCCCCAGGGTGAACACCAGGATGCCGATGATAAAAATTCGCTTCCTGCCATAAATATCCCCCATGCGCCCCGCAGGGAGCAGGAAAAGGGAAAATGCCAGGATATAGACGGTTTCAACCAGACCCAGCTGCACGGCACTGGCAGAAAACTCACGGCCGATGGATGGCAGGGCAACCCCCACGGCAGACAACATAAAGGGGGTTAAAAACTGAACGGCGCTGACCACAAACAGGGTGACAGCGCCTGACACGGCATCGTCGGACGGGGGTTTTTGATATGGGTTTTTTAGATCCCCGTGATCTTTATCGATCGTTTCCATCACGTCTTGAAGCCTTGAATTCACCCCGGTCAGGAGATATTATAGGGAACGTTCCTGCAGAAAGTGAACAACTTTTTAACATTTATGAAGCCACGATTGTATTCCGAAAGTTATTTATATTTTCAGCTGAAGTTTGATCTTGTTGCTTTAAAAACAACCAAATTCTTTTCCTATTCATCCTGTAAGCATAAGAAAGTTTGAAGCAGGAATGATAAAGCATCTTCCCTTCGGTTATTTCGGGATCAAAGATGTAATTGCCAATCAATCTTTTCATACGGACTATTTTCCTTATTTGCGAAATATTGGCAAGACAATTATCCATATTGCTGGAATATTGTCCGGATAAAAATCCACATACCTGGAAAATTTTCGGACGATTTCAGCTTCAAGGTAATTCATACAGGTGGATGATTCATCTTGATTTAGACAATTTTCATAGTGATTTTATTAATTCTCGTGTTATGATTCAATCATGATTAAGAGAACGTTGTTTACTGAAAATTTTTCTCATATATTTAGGAGGATCCAATGAAATGCTTCGCACCATTGGTCAAAAACGCGACGAGATACCTGCCAATGTTCGTTTTAATCCTCTTTGCCTTGTCTGCCTGCGCATCCCGCTCTTACATCAAGGTCAATTACCAGCTGCCGGATAAAATTCCGGATAAGCCGGCAATAACAGAGATCCGGTTGAGTGTGGTGGATCAGCGGGACAATCCAGATCCGTTGAGCGCCATCGCCCGGGAAAAGCTCAAGAATTTTCGCGGAAACTATATGCTGATCATGGCGCCCAAAGGTGAAAACACCCCCATGGAGGGGATTTACGATCTTAGAACCTTGTTCGAAAGGGTTTTCCGAAAGCGCCTGGATCAGATGGGAATCCGGGCGGTCGATTCCACCGCTTCGCAAATCCCGAAACTGGAAGTGGTGATTACGCGCTTTCAGCTCGATCTGCGAGATTACAAATGGCACTTCCGGATGAACTATGCCACCCGGCTGGTGAAAGATGGGAATGTCCTTGTAAAGAAAACATTTAGCGGACAAACGGAACGCCTTGATGTCCCGGGTGTGGATGATTCCGGTACCACGGTGAGTGAAATGTACGCCGACTTGATCAATCAGTTGGATATAGCGGCCCTTTTGAGCAAACTACCACCCGATTAATAGTACTTCATCAATAACTTTTTCATCTCCAAAAGAGTGGGTGATTCTGAAAGGATTCAAAGCAACACTCCTTCCTCGCTTATGATTGAAAACATCAGACTATGTGCAGTCTTCAAATTTACATCCCCGCAAGAGTTCTTCGGGTGTAATCGTGTAAAGTGCGTCGAGGATCGCAATCATGAAACTTCCCGGCGCAGACGCATTTTTTGCTGCAACTTCCCCGGCCAGTCCGAAAAAAGCCAGTGCCGTAGCCGTTGCACGGACAGGGTCCTCGTCGACCGACAGGAACGCGCCGACAGTCACCGTAGCCGTGCAACCGGTTCCGGTGACATATCCCATGAGGGGATGACCGTTTGAGACCCGTATCACCTGGTTGCCGTCTGTAATTAAGTCTTTGGGACCCGTAACTGCAAGAACGGATTCGAGTTCGCCGGCGAGAATTCTTGCGGATTCCGCTGCAGCCTCGACCGAATGAATCGAATCAACTCCCTTGGTTTTTGAATCGTCCTGTCGGAGGGATAAAATTTCTGATGCATTCCCGCGAATCACGCTGACGCGGGTTTCCCGGATGATTCTTTTTGCGGCGCTTGTCCTGAGGGATGTTGCGCCGGACCCGACAGGATCGAGTATGACAGGTGTTTTCGATTCCGATGCCTTTTTCCCGGCTTTTATCATCGATGCGATCCAGTCATCGGTCAGCGTTCCGATATTGAGAACCAGCGCTCCGGCAAAGGATACCATTTCTTCCACCTCATTTAAAGCATGGGCCATCACCGGTGATGCACCCATCGCCAACAGGGCATTTGCGGTGTAGTTCATGACCACATAATTGGTGATATTATGAATCAACGGCTTTTTCTTTCTTATTGCTGCCAGATTCCGAGCAGCTTTTTCTGATAAACTTTTCATGTCTTACCTCGCAGTTATTTCAAGTTAAGAATGTGGAATTTGTTTATCGAAAAGAAAATTTTTCGAACAGAAGTCGATTTATGCCGAATCATGTATCCTAAAATTAACGAAAAATCAAAAAGGTAAACCCGAGAATAAAACATATGGTCATGGGGACGTTCATGCAGAACGTGCAGTGAACTGGGCAAACCTTGATCATTGATTACCGTGAAGGCCCCGGTCTTCGAGACGTCGGTGACAGTCTCTCCGGTCAAAACGACGGCAGGATATTGGTTTGATATGATGGATGGCGCAAAAAAAGCGCGGTTCACCAAAATACTGAAACAGAAATGGGCAGAGTTGTTGATTTTCAACTGTTTCACCGGCAAGAAAGCCAAGCCAGTGATCCGGATAAACAACACCTGCCGGCGGATCCGGCGGCACGCCCCCGATCTGACAGCACACTCCGCAAAGACTGCACCACTGGCCGGAAGGAAGCCGGTGACGGGTTTCGTCCACGGGTATGCAGGTAACGGTGTTCGAATCAAACAGGGTTTGAATGTCGTGTCGAATCCTTAGAAAGACTTTCGCCAATTCCACCAGCTCCCGGCCCAGGCTCGGTTCCAGGTCCCATCGTCGCTTGTTGATAAAAAACCGCATGCCGACCACATCGGCGAATATCGTCTGTTCCAGCATGCCCAAGGGAAAGTAGGGGTCCGGTAATGCTTCCGACAAAATGGAGACATCTGTTTCGCGATGAAAACGAGCGAGCAACCGCTCAAAAAAGCGGTTTGCGGCATTCTGTTGTGCGGTGTCCGTTCTGCCCAACAGATTTTGCTGTAAGCCGGCATACTGTTTGAACAAATCCGTGATATGATGCTGATTACAGGGCATAGAGGGATGCTTTTTGTACCCTATTTTAGGGTTTTAAGGGGATCTGCGGCGGCCTCGACTTTTTTCAAGATCAGGATTTGCTCTGTAATAAAGGCGGAATCCCCTCGGATACCCTTCGGAGAATGTCCCAATATGCGCCGCGGTGTCCGGATTTGATGGCTCGGGTCAGCTCCGGATTGTCATTATAATTGTAGTCCGGATTTGCCTCGGTCCGTCGGCCCAGAAGAAATCTCGGATCATCCCCCACCATACCGTGCAGCCAATCTTCCACATCTTCACCCAAACGGATATCACAGTAATAAATCGGGCGAAGAAAAGATTCGTTGTTTTCCAGGGCGCCGAAAAGGCTGGGATTTTTCCACAACGCCCCTTTTGACGTCTCCAGGATTTGTCGCCCCAGTTGCGTCATGGGGTAAAGTCTAACACCGAGACTGATACCCACACGATCCGGTTTGATCTTTTTCATGAGATGGATGGCTGTTTCAATGGATTCTCTTGTTTCGCCGGGAGATCCGAGGATTAGGTCGAACATGCAAATGATGTCATTTTTGAGGCAAATTTCTCGAATTCGAATCAAATCATCCGGGCCATAATTATGGCCCAGACGACGCAGCATGTCATCATCCCCATGGTCGGCACCGAAATCGATTCCAACACATCCGGCAGTGCGCATTAAAATTGCCAGCTCTTCGGTAAACCTCTCGGGAGAACAGTAGGCATACCATTTGATTTTACGCCCCAGTCCTGAATCGACGATGGCCTTGGATACCTGAACAGCATGGGAATAGGGCCAATTGAACTCGCAGTCACACGTATGAAAAACTTTGACTCCACGGTGATACAGATCGGTCAATTCCGCCGCAACATTTTTCGGCGGGCGCATTCTTACGGTTTTACCCTTGACAAATGGTTCCGGACAATAGGTGCACTTCAAGGAACAGCCCCGTTTGGACTCGAACCCCACCTGTCCCCCGTTCTCGAAATAATATAGGTTGTCAATCAAAGATCTGGCGGCCAAATCTATTTTTTCAAGGAGCACCGGCAAGACGGCGTTGTGTCTCACGTGGCCGTTTTCCATCCAAACCAGTCCCGGAACCGTATCCAACGCCATATTGTCTCTGAAGGCCGTTGCCAGTTTAACGAGACTCTCCTCTCCGTCTCCACAGATACCATAAGACACATCGCAAAATTTCAGGACTTCAGAGGGAAAAATGGAAAAACCGACGCCGCCGAGACAAATCGGCGCGTCGGTTGAACGTTTGATGGTTTCAAGAACCGGCATGCTTCGAAGCAGAGAAAAATCCTGACTCGCGAAATAGGAATCATCGATGTTTCGGAGCGTAACGCCGACGAGAACCGGTTTTTCCGTCAAAACATCAGAGAGTTTTTTCCGCCAATCCGGCTCAATGGCACAATCCACCAAATCGACGTCTATTCCGGCATGGCGGCAGGCGGCGCCAAGATAGTCTAAAGATACCGGCGTCACCGGCGGTTTCATGGGGTTCGGGTTGACGAGAACGATTCGCATCTGACCACGCATTGAACAATTGGGTTTCTTTTTGAAAAGCAATATCATGCAACGAAACGAAACACTTCGTGCACAACTTCTGATGGAATATATACTTTTTCCCCTAAATGAGGGAAAGCCAAAGATATACTGTATACTCAAAGGGTTGTTGGGTGTCAACAAGGACACCTATCTTTTTGTGCATACAGTGAATTTGTCCGAGTGGCCGCCATAATGGGAACCGTCTGTTCACCTTTGACGGAGATGTGGGCGACCGGCGAGCCCAACCCATCCAGGGCATCGAATATTTTCGAAGTGTTACCGTTCACGGCCTCGGAACTCATAACCTGCACCCCGCATCCCGCATCCAGAAATTCCTTGACCCTTCCGGGATTATCACATATGTATATTTCTGAATTTACTCGGATATTTTCTTGCCATTTTGATATTGATTCTCATTTTCAACCGCGATGGGGCTCTCTTGCTCCATTGATTTGATCTATACTTTATCCGATTAAAATCGTTGTTGAATTTCAATGCATCTTGCTTTTGCACCGTCATATGAAGGGATGCACAAATTCATGTGCATCATTCAACACTAAATTTCACTGATCAGAAGCTATTTCTGAAATTTTGAGGGTGAGATTCGAATTTTGAATCCGCTTTGAATGACGATATCGATCAGTTTAAGAATTCTGGATCATCTCCCGATTAGTTGGTGTTAATTAGTGTAAAATAAGTGTGTCATCTCCAATTGAGCAGGTGTGATTCCAAAGGATACAAGGGGTCAAGGATTTGATGAATCAAGGTGGCAAGGGTTCGAGTGCAAATGCTAAAGAATTACAAAGAGTTGAAAGTCTGGCAAAAGTCATACGAACTCTGTTTAGAGATATATACAATAACAGGAAAATTCCCAAGGGAAGAAAGATACGGTCTAACTTCACAGATAAGAAGATCTGTGGTGTCTATTCCTTCTAATACCTGCCCTGTTAAATAGTGCGTTGCATTAAAATCTTATTTCAAGAAATGAGATTTTATTTAACAGGGTAAACAGAAGGATATGGAA
>JAAXQD010000104.1 GCA_012974475.1 Desulfobacterales bacterium | reverse complement strand
AAGTTTATTTTTGAAATTGGACAATTTTACTGAACGTTTCCGGCTCAAGGCTTGCACCACCGATAAGTGCGCCGTCAATGTCCGGCATTGTCATAAGTTCCGTGATATTATCGGACTTTACGCTACCTCCATATAGTATTCTAATAGACTTGGCAAGGTTATTCCCGAATTTTTTTTCAAGCATTTCGCGTAGAAACAGATGGACCTCCTGAGCCTGGTCAGCGGTTGCCGTTTTACCGGTACCGATGGCCCAGACAGGTTCATAGGCCATGACCAGTGTTTCCATTTCATCCGCGGAAAATCCCTTTAACCCCTTTTGTACCTGTCTGTCAAGTACTGAAAACGTCTCTTTGGATTCGCGTTCCGTTTCAGACTCTCCGACGCACATAACCGGTATGAGATCATTCGTGACAGCGGCCTTTATTTTCTGGTTGACGGTTTCGTCGGTTTCGCCAAAATATTGACGCCGTTCCGAATGGCCGACGATAACGTATCTGCAGCCGGCTGAAACCAGCATGGACGCCGATATTTCACCGGTGTACGCGCCTTCTGCCTCCCAAAAGAGATTCTGGGCACCCAGAGAAATGCGGGTTTTTTTCAGCAGATCTGAAACCAGCGCCAGGGCTGTAAACGGTGGTGCAATCATCACATCGACATCCATGGTCGTCGACAAGAGCTTTACCAGCCGATCGGCGGTTTCAAGTGCCTCGGGACCGGTTTTAAACATTTTCCAGTTTCCGGCAATCAGTGGTTTTCGGTGATCCATTCAATTATATCCTTTAGTCTTGAAGATTGACGAATAAGCATCAAGAGTTTGATTTATTTTAATTCTTCTCCCAGTTTGTTGGGAGACTAGTCTTTTTAATTTTTCAGCAGTTCACTTGAATCCTTGAACCCTTGAATCCTCGAATCCTTTTAGAATCATCAACCCTATTGGAGATGATTCTTAATTTTCAATTTATAATTGTGCTCCGATCATCGCCGCCAGATCCACCATCCTGCTGGAGTATCCGGTTTCATTGTCGTACCAGGATAAAACCTTGACCATGTTCTCGACCACGTAAGTTGTCGGTCCATCGACAATGGAGGACAATGTCGATCCGTTGAAATCGGTGGATACCAGGGGAAGTTCGTTAAATCCTAAAATGCCCGCCAGCGATTTTTCAGAAGCCTCTTTTAAAGCAGCATTTACATCCGTCACCGTAACGCCGGTTTTTTCTAAACTTGCAACAAAGTCGACGATGGAAACATTTGGAGTGGGAACGCGGATGGCAAGGCCGTTGAGCTTCCCGGAGAGTTCCGGGAGCACCAGTGCCACCGCCTTGGCCGCGCCGGTGGTTGTCGGAATCATATTCATAGCGGCGGCTCGGGCCCTTCGCAAATCTTTGTGGGGGAAATCGAGCAGACGCTGGTCACCGGTGTACGAATGAATGGTTGTCATGAGTCCTCTTTGGATTCCGAAATTTTCTAAAAGAACCTTGGCGATGGGCGCGAGACAATTTGTCGTACACGAGGCATTCGATATAATGTGGTGATGTTTTGGATCGTATTGGTTCGAGTTTACACCCATGACGATGGTAACGTCCGGCTTTTGTGCCGGTGCAGATATGATCACTTTGCGGGCGCCGGCGGTCAGATGTTTTGAGGCGTTTTCATGATCTCTGAAAAGACCGGTGCATTCCGCGACAATGTCCACGCCGAAATCTTTCCAGGCAAGGGCCGCAGGATCTTTTATCGAGGTAACGGCCACCGATTTTCCGCCCACCTCTATGGCGCCGTTCTTTGCAGTGACTTCCGTATCGAGCTTGCCGTGGACAGAATCGTAGGTCAGAAGATGGGCCATAGTGGCTGAATCCATGAGATCATTCACCGCCACAACCTCAAGCTCATCATGATCGATCAAGGCTCTGAAAACAAGACGTCCGATCCTTCCAAACCCGTTGATACCTAATTTTATGCGCATTGTTCCTCCTTTTCGTTTATCATCATATCCGGCTATGTTCGTTTGTTTCCTTTTAAAATGCCGCTTGCAAGTGAAATACTTTTTTTCCCGTAAGCTTCCAGGTGTTCCGCGAGTTTACTGAGTTCCATCTCTTTTTGGATATCAACGGCTTTGATCAGAATGGGAAGATTAACGCCGGATATTACTTCAATCCGTCCTTCTTCGAGAAATGAATAGCTTAAATTGGATGGTGTCCCGCCGAACATGTCTGTAAGGATAAGGACGCCTCGATGGTGGTCAACCTTTTTGATTGCTTCCGCGATTTTTTTCCGCAGTTTGTCAGCGTTTTCATTCAAATCTATGGAAACCGATACCATGGTATCCGGTCGAGTTCCAAGAATGAATTCCGCAGCATCGATCAGTGCATCCCCAAGTTGACTGTGTGTGACAATAACTATACCTATCATAATTCCCTTTCTACATGAGACCGTTGCAAAACACACCTTTTGCCCAATTTCTGCGTCAGTCTCAAATTGTAATCCTCGAAATACTCAATGTATTCCTGTGGTTAAAATTTTCGCCTTTCTTGAACTTGAACCCCGGTTAAATATTAAATGCGAATTTAACTGGGCAGGCAAAAATGAACATTTTTCAAAGGTCTCTACAGATCAATGTCACGATGTGTGATTATAATCTGCATGCCTGGTTTTTTTATATGTTCGAATACGGCTTCTGAAATGGTAACAGAGCGATGTCGGCCTCCGGTACAACCCACTGCAATGGTTAGATAAGCTTTGCCTTCCTTTTCGTACATCGGAATTAAATAGTCAAGCAAATCCAGATATTTTTTTAAGAATCTTCGGGCTTCATCGTTGCCCAAGACAAAATTTTTAACGCTTTCGTTTTTCCCGTCCAGGTTTTTGAGTTCAGGAACGAAGTACGGATTTAAGAGAAACCGAACATCCATGATCAGATCTGCATCGTGGGGGATACCGTATTTGAAACCGAACGACAAGATATTAATCTTCATGGGCGCAAAGTATTTACTCTTATGCGCGAGGTCACTGATAACAGATTTCAGCTCGTGGACATTGTAATGGGAAGTGTTAATAATTTTATCGGCGGCGATTTTTAGATCTTTTAACTGTTGTTGTTCAGTACGGATTCCCTCCAAAAGGCTTTTGTCTTGCGAAAGGGGGTGGTGTCTTCGTGTTTGGCTGTAACGCTTCAGCAGAGTTTTTTCGTCGGCATCCAGAAAAAGGATTTCGAACTGATGTCCTTTTTTCTTTAGAGATTCAAAGATCAATGAATACCTGGAGAGAAAACTTTTTTCTCTCAGGTCCATCACAAATGCGAGCCCCGCTATTTCAGAGTTGCTTTTAATCGGCAATTCCAAAAATTTGGGAAGAAGTGCTACCGGCATGTTGTCGACACAATAGTAGCCCACATCTTCAAACGCTGCAATTGCAGTACTCTTCCCAGAGCCAGAACGCCCTGTAATAATAATTATTTTCAACTTTTTCACTGTTAATCAATGTTCGGTTCTAAAATTCTTCTTCCTCCTCTTCTTCGATGATGGAATAGATTTCATCTCGGTTTGTGGCATGCAACAACCTTTGTTTGAAAGGCTCATTTTTCAAAATTCTGGAAATTCGAGCGAGAAGCTTTAAATGAAGTCCTGTCGAATTTTCCGGCGTTAATAAAAGGAAAAAGATGTGGGCGGGCTGTCCGTCCATGGAATCGAAGTCGACGCCTTTTTTGCTGAGACCAAAACCGAGAACCAGCGATTCCAGACCCTTGACTTTCCCATGGGGGATCCCGATTCCTTCACCAATTCCGGTACTTCCGAGCCGTTCCCGTTCCATGAGTACTTTAACGAGATAATCATGGTTTATATCGGCAATACGGGCTACAGGTGTAACAAGTTCTTCGAGAACCCCTTTTTTATCATTGGCGTTCAAATCAGGAAGAATGGCTTCTTTCAGTAAAACATCAAGAATTTTCATTATGAGGAACCCGGGGTTAGTTGCTGGGTTGAATCAGGCCGTAATCGTCATTTTTTCGCCGATAAAGAACGTTGACCTGATCGGTCCTGGCATTTGTGAAAACCAGAAAATTGTCGTTTACAAGGTCCATCTGCATAACCGCTTCTTCCACATCCATGGGTTTATAGTCGATATTTCTGACAATAATGTTTCTTGTGGCTTCGTCTTCCGAATGAAGCGTGTCTTCTGTAAGCATATCCTTTGTTCTGGATTTCGAGCCACTCCGATGTTGCCGGTTTTTTTGTTTGTATTTCTTGATCTGTGTTTCGAGTTTGTCCAGAACCATATTGATGGCGGAGTACATGTCGTCGGTTGCTTCTTTGCCATAAATGTTGAGTCTGTCGCCGATGATGTTGATTTCCGCCATGTGGCGAAACTTTTCAACCGAAAGCACGACATTCGCTTCGGCAGGATTGTAGAGATATTTATCAAAACGGTCGAGTTTGTCTCCAACATATGATTTTAAATTTTCAGAGGAATCAAGATTTTTAAATGTTACCGATGTATGCATACCTAAAATCTCCCTAAAATTGTTTGCGTTTGTTCGATGGTAATACTCTCATCATTTCACGGTATTTGGCTACGGTTCTCCGAGCGATATTAATATTTGCCTCCTTCAACAGTTTCGAGATTTTATCATCGCTGTAGGGTTTTTTTGAATCTTCATCTTCGATGATCAGTCTTATTTTTTCTTGTACACTGGCAGAGGCGATGGCTTCGCCATGGACGCGCTGAATAGAACTGTTAAAAAAATATTTCAATTCAAAAATACCCCGGGGGGTATGGACATACTTGTTGGTGGTCACCCTGCTGATGGTTGATTCATGCATGCCGATATCTTCCGCGACATCTCTCAATACCATGGGTTTCAAGTGTGCGATCCCCTTTTCAAAAAAATTCAGCTGGAATTTCAGTATACTTTCCATCACTTTATAGATGGTTTTTTGACGTTGGTGAATGCTCCGGATCAACCAAGTTGCGGAACGCATTTTTTCCTGTATATAGTCCTTTGCATCTTCGGAAAAGTTTCTGTCATCCTTAATGGCACTTTTATAAAAATTGGTAACACGCAGTTTCGGCATCCCGTCATCGTTGACCAGGATTATAAATTCATCGTCCAGTTTATGTACAAAAACATCGGGGTTGATGTATTGGGCTTCTTCGTCGGTGAATTGCCTGCCGGGTCTTGGCTCTAAACTTTGGATAACTTTAACGGAAGCAATAATATCTTCGATGGATACTTTTAAAGATTTGGCGATAGCCTTATAATTCTTATTTTCAAGATGATTGAGATGGTTTTGGATGATCTCGGTTATGATGGTGTTGTCCAGATCAAAATACCGTGCCTGTATAAGTAAGCATTCACTGAGATCTCTTGCGCACACACCGATGGGATCAAATGTTTGAAATAGGGATAGAACTTGTTCGATCTTTTCTGGGTCGGCGCCGCTCATCATGGCGAGGTCTTCTATCGTGGCATCCAGATACCCGTTTTTATTCAGGTTGCCGACGATACAATTCCCGACATTTTTTTCCGTATGTTCGGGAGATGTCATAAGGAGCTGCCAAAGCAGATGTTCACGCAGGGATTGTTTGCGGGCCACAAACGATTCGAAATTCGGCGTATCTCTTCTTTCAGCTTCGAAATGGGTTTTTCCCGAGGAATTGTATTCATCGATATAATTGTTCCAGTCGATGTCGTCCCGGATTTTTTCTTCCACCGTGATTTCTTTGGTTTCGGACGATTCGGTGGATTTTTTCTCAGGGCGTTCAACAAGCGGTTCTTCATCATCAAGGTCCTGGACTTCCTCTTCCAATGTGGGATTCTCCTCGAGCTCCTGCCGGATGGTATTCAGAAGTTCAAGCCGCGACAGTTGCAGAAGCTTGATCGCCATCTGAAGCTGCGGGGTCATGATGAGTTGCTGCGTTAATCTCAGCTGTTGTCTAAGTTCAAGGGCCATTTTATAATTTAAACTCGTCTCCTAGGTATATCCGTCGAGCGGTTTCGCTCGAGGCTATTTTTTCAGGGGGGCCGGATTCAATGACCCTGCCGTCGTTTAATATATATGCTTCGTCACAAACTTCAAGAGTTTCTCTTACATTGTGATCGGAGATAAGGATGCCGATGCCTCTATTCTTTAAATGTCGAATAATTTTTTTTATGTCAATGACCGCCAGGGGGTCAATACCTGCAAAAGGTTCATCCAGAAGAATAAACGAGGGGTTCGTGGCCAGGGCGCGTGTTATTTCGAGACGCCTCCGTTCCCCGCCTGAAAGCAAGTTTGCCTTTTGGTTCTTCAGATGCGTTATTCCGAGTTCGTCAAGGAGCAAATTTGCCCGCTCTTCTTGATCCGATTTTGAGATGGATAGTGTTTCAAGAATTGCCATTATATTTTGTTCGACCGTCAGTTTTCTAAAAGTCGACGTCTCCTGGGGGAGATAGCCTATGCCTTTTCGCGCCCTCAGATACATGGGGAAGCTGGTGATATCTTCATCATCGAAAATAACCTGTCCGCTATCCGGCTTTATCATGCCGACGGTCATATAAAAGGTGGTGGTTTTGCCTGCGCCGTTCGGGCCAAGAAGTCCCACGACACGGCTGTTTTTTATTTTCATGCTGACGGAATTCACAACCTGTCTTCCATTATACATCTTAACCAAGTCTTTAAGTGACAATGTCGTCAATTATTTCAAACCCTTTTCTCCGGCAAAAAACACGGCTTCCACACGCTCTTTATGTCCACCTTCAACGGCAATGCGTCCATCTGTTCTGTAAAATGTAATTTTTTCACCGGAAATGGTGTCATTTCCGCTGATGATCTTTGAGTCGGCACCTGACAGGACTACCACGCTTGTCTCTGTATTGTATACGGCCTGCTGGCTTTCTGCAACCCTGTTGTCAAATTTTATCTTGACGTTGCCATTGGCAACGATTTGATGAATCGATTCCTTGCCGACAACCGGTTTGTTTTTGTCGGCCAAATGTTTTTTATAAAAAATTTTGAGTCTGTCAGCCGTGATCACAGTCTCACCCTGGTTTGCCCTGACATTCCCAATAAATTCGGCATAGCCGGCCGTGTTGTCAGAGATCAGTTTGTCTGCCGTAATGTAAATTTTTTCATTGTTTTTAGGGCCTGTTGTATCTGGATTGCCCGATGTATCCTCAGCATGTGCCGACGAAATGGCCGTGCTGGCAGCCAGGAGAAAAATTACGGCCCAAAAGCCCAAAGTCCGGGGATAATTACGTTTAAAGTGTGATTCTCTCACGTAAAGTTCCTTCCACCTTTCCTTCAAAAATCGATCTGTTTGTATTTAAATCCAACGACATCGAGTCGGCAACAAGATTAAATAGATCTCCGGTAATGCTAACCGATGTGTCTGAATAGATCATCCGTCCGTTGTGTTTGTAATACAGATTGTCGCATTTTAGCCGGTAGCTGCCATTTTCCACCACAACATTGCCGAATATTTTCATGTTTTTTGAATCTGTATTTAAAATCCCTCGATCTGCTTTTAAATAAACGTTGGTTTTATCTTTAAGAAAAAATTTTACAGACAGATCATGGAAAATTGCCTGATTTTTGTCGTTGATATAATCCACCGAAGCGGCGTCCAGGCTCCACTCTGTTATTCCGTTTCGGGTGGCTGTTTGATGCGCCTTTCCTATGGATATGTTGGCTTTACTCCGAATGTTAGAAATAAGGTTGTCTTCTTTGTCCGAAATGTAGCGATATCCCACAAAAACCGCTGATACGATCCCAAATGCAATAAAAATGACTGAGATCAGAAAAAATTTTAACTTCTTCTTATGGTTCATGGTTATAATTGTCATTGAACTGCAACGGCGAACCCATTCCCCGCAAGCTTGTCGAAGATCCCGTTAAGCGGGGTTGGAGCGAAGTTTACCCTGTGAACCCCATCTGTTTTTTCTGTTTGACCGGGGCGGAAATCCCGCCTTGGGAGGCTCCAGAGAGCTCCAATATTCATTGTTGGGATAAATAGCGTTCCAAGATGTTTTCCCAGAATCCCCGAGCCTTTAAGATTGTTTCACAAACTTCTCTGACCGCCCCTTTTCCCCCTTTTGCCGATGTAACCATATCCGCGTTTTCCAAAACGGTCTGGTGAGCATCTGCAACGGCAATGGAGAGCCCGACCTTTTTCATCAAGGCTAAATCCGGCAAGTCATCACCGACAAATGCCGTTTCTTCAGCATTTACACCGGTGCGATCTAAAACAAGATCGAATATGGCGGCTTTATTGTCGATACCGTCAAAAATAAGGTCGATACCAAGATTTTTACAGCGGTGGTGCAGTGCGTCTGAACGTCTGCCGGTGATGATACACAGGTCGATTCCGGCTTCCATGAGGAGTCTTATGCCCAGTCCGTCTTTTACACAGAACACCTTGGTTTCGACAGCGTTATCGTTATAGACAATACCGCCGTCGGTGAGTACGCCGTCAATATCGAGAATCAGGAGTTTTATGCGTTCCAATCGATTTAAAACCATTGACTCAAAAAACCATGGCCTTTCGGATTGCGATAAGCTGGGAAAGCAGTTCCTCCAACGTATCGAGATTTAATGAATTGGGCCCGTCACAAAGCGCTCTGTCGGGTTCCGGATGAACTTCCATAAATAAGCCGTCTGCTCCGGCGGCGACGGCTGCACGTGCCAGAGTGGGTGCAAATTCCCGCTGCCCCCCGGAACTTGCACCTGCCCCGCCGGGGAGCTGGATGCTGTGCGTTGCGTCGAATATTACCGGACAACCCATATCCTGCATGATCTTTATGGCACGGAAGTCCACCACCAAGTTGTTGTATCCGAACATGGTTCCCCTCTCTGTGAGGAGAATCTGGCGGTTTCCTGTAGACGTCACTTTGTCCACGATATTTTTAACATCCCACGGGGATAGAAACTGTCCTTTTTTAACATTGATCGGTTTTCCTGTTTCAGCGACTTTTAAAATAAAATCGGTTTGCCGACATAAAAAAGCAGGGATTTGAATGATGTCCAAAACCCGTGCTGCATCTTCGATTTCGTTGATCCTGTGAACATCCGAAATGACCGTGATACCAAGTTCCGTCTTGATACGTTCCAGGATATCAAGTCCATCCGCCAAGCCGGGCCCCCTGAAGGAATTTATGGATGACCGGTTGGCTTTGTCATAAGACGCTTTAAAAATAAAGGGAATATCCAAATTTTGGGTCAATTCTTTGAGAAATGACGCGATGTGGTAGGTCATTTCATAATTTTCGATCACACACGGACCTGAGATCAAAACCAACTGAGATCCCTGACCGATTGAGATATTGTCTGCTTTAACGATATTTTTCATTGTTTTTAGTCGCTGTAATTTTCTTAAATTTTGGAAACCATCGGTAAATATTTATCGCGCATGGGGTTAAAAGTCAAGAAACGAAAAAAGGAAAAACAGCCCTTGATTACTCTCTTTTTTACTGTTAATATC
>JAAXQD010000092.1 GCA_012974475.1 Desulfobacterales bacterium | reverse complement strand
CACTAATAACAAGTGAATGCAATGAACGAAGTTATTTTAAAAATAAATAATATGCTATTAAAAGAACGTCTCACGTTTCACAAAAAGACGTTTCACTTTAGCGAGCAATTGAAATGAGCGAGATAATCTTAAAAATAGAAAACTTAAGCAAACAATACCGCCTTGGATTGGTAGGTACTGGCACCATGCAAGACGATTTAAAGCGCTGGTGGTATAAGATAAGAGGTAAGGAAGATCCTTTTTTAAAAATAGGAGACGTAAACGACCGTAGTATCAAAGGAACTTCTGATTATGTATGGGCGTTGCAAAATATTAATTTTGAAGTAAAAAAGGGTGAAGTTTTAGGAATTATTGGAAAAAACGGCGCAGGAAAATCTACCTTGTTAAAAATATTGTCTAAAATTACGAGCCCAACTACAGGAAGTGTTAAATCCAGGGGCCGTATAGCATCTCTATTAGAAGTAGGTACTGGTTTTCATGGTGAAATGACTGGCAGAGAAAATATCTTTTTAAACGGTGCCATTTTAGGGATGACCAAAACAGAAATAACTGCCAAATTAGATGAAATAGTAGAGTTCTCGGGTTGTGGGCGTAGAGTTCTCGGGTTGTGGGCGCTATATAGATACGCCTGTAAAACGTTACAGTAGTGGTATGACAGTTCGTTTGGCATTTGCGGTTGCAGCTTTTTTAGAACCTGATATTTTAGTGATTGATGAAGTATTGGCAGTGGGTGATGCTGAGTTTCAAAAAAAGGCCATTGGTAAAATGCAGGAAATCTCTAAAGGAGAAGGCAGAACGGTATTATTTGTAAGCCATAATATGGCCGCAGTGCAGAGTTTGTGTACAAGAGGGATTGTTTTAGAGCATGGTAAAATAGTTTATGAGGGAAATCAAGAAGAGGCTGTAGGTTTTTATATTTCAAAACAAGGCGTTAATAAATTATTCAATAGGGATAAAATTGAAATAAATAATCCGATTGTTTTTGTTAAGAATATTTCTATAAAAAATAAGGAGGGAAATGAGATAGATTTAATTTTAGCTGGAGAAAGGATTGAGTTTACTATTGAAATTAATAAAGGCTCTTATTCAGGACCATTATCCATAGGGCTGGGTATATATAATGATCACGATGAACCACAAATACATTGTTCTTCAGAAATGTTGAATCATGAATATTTTTGTAAAGAAGATAGGTTGTTTTCTATATTGGAAATAAAGAAGTGGCCTCTTGTTGAAGGCAACTATTATATAAATGTATTTATACGGGATAAACAAATTTTGTTGGATTACATCAAAGAGTGCTATTGGTTGAATGTAGGTAAGGGTGATTTTTATGGTAAAGGAAAATTGCCTTCATGGAAAAAAGGTTTTTATATAGATTATGAGTGGAAATAATAAAATAATACATTTTTTATCAGCCTCAGATAGGATTAATTATGGAGACTTATTGTTCCCAATTATTTTTATGAAGGTTGTTGAAAAACAGAATTGTGATATTGAATTTTACAACTATGGAATTGTAAAAAGTGATTTATCTCATTTTGGAGGTTACCCAACTTATTCATACAGAAAATTTCAAAGGAATATAAAGAAACTTGGGGGTAACGTAATTGTGGGAGGAGGGGAAGTTCTTTTTGTTGATTGGGGGTCTTTATTAGCTTTTATAAGTTATACTTATTCAAAATTATTATTTAATATGATTTTTAGTAATTTTGAAAAAAAATTTAATTTAACTAAATATTTACTGTCAGATGGAAATGTGTTGGTTCCATTTGCACCTAATAGAACTGAGTTAAAAGCAAAACAAAACATTAAAATATTTTACAGTAAAAAAAGTGCGTTATATTTCTTGGGCTTCAACTTGAGAACCCTGCCGTTCAGCGATGTCAACCTGAGACAGGCGGTGGCCGTCCTGGTTGACAAGGAGTTTATCATTTCTCGCATCCTCCAGGCATACGGTACCCGTATGGACTCTATCGTCCCGTCGGGGAACCGATTCTGGTTCTGTTCGGATGTCTCCCGCTACGGAGAAGGCATGGACCGGAACGGGCGCATTAAAAAGGCCTATCATATCCTTCACACGGCCGGATATGCTTGGGAAGTACCGCCCGTCGATGAGAGCGGCAGGGTCGTCCCCGGCAAAGGGATACGGATGCCCGACGGTCAGCTGATGAAAAAAATCACCATCTTAACGCCGCCGGCCGATTATGATCCACACCGGGCCATGAGCGGCATGATGATACAGGAATGGCTCAAGGCTTTGGGCATACCGGTACTTTCCCGACCCATGGCCTTTGGGGCTCTGCTCGATCAGGTTAAAGGACGTCATGAGTTTGATGCCTTCATACTGGGCTATGGAAGACTGTCCATGGATCCCGATTATTTGAGGAATTTTTTCCATTCCGCCAACGACAAGCATCGGGGATGGAATATGAGCGGATACAACAACCCCGAGTTCGACCGTATCGCCGAAAAATCTGCAAGTGAGATGAATCAGGAACTTCGCCAAAAACTAATTTTTAAGATGCAGAAAATCATCATGGCAGATATACCGTATCTCCCTATTTACAATCCGGCACTCCTTGAAGCGGTACGCACAGATACCTTCAGCGGCTGGGTGGAAACCTTGGATGGAATTGGAAATACCTGGTCCTTCTGCCTGGTCAAACAAAATGATACAACGTCCCGATAAGTCTTGAAAATTTTGATTCTATAATATAAAACACCTGAAATGCGCAGGGTGCTGAACTTAATCCGGAATTGTTTTAATGGAAGTCCGAAAATTTATCCTAAAAAGGTTCATCGAGATATTCATAATTTTCTTTGTGATCCTAACGGTACTCTTTTTGCTGTTCCGTCTGGCACCCGGTGATCCGGTGACCCGGATGGTGGACCCCACCTTGACCCCGGAAGATTCACAGTATTTGATCGCCCAATTGGGGCTCGATCAGCCCATAGGGCTGCAGTATCTCTATTATATCAAAAACTTCTTTACCGGTAATTTCGGGAATTCTTTTCATTACGGCGTGACGGTGTCCTCGATTATTTGGAGCCGGCTTCCAAACACCATCATCCTGTTTACCACTTCAATCTTGCTTTCCGCGTTCGTGGGCATTTTTTTGGGCAAAATCGCATCCTGGCAAAAAGGGACAAAAACCGATACCTGGATGACCCTGGGAGCACTGGTCTGTCACACCCTTTTTCTCCCGTGGCTGGCCATGCTTATGATCTGGATTTTTGGATTTAAAATCGGGTGGTTCCCCCTAAACGGCATGATTTCACCGAAGATATGGATGGACCCGTCGTCCGGTTTCTGGTTGAAGTCACTGGATGTACTTCACCACATGATCCTGCCTCTGGCCACGCTGTTTTTAATTCATTTTGGAAGTTATTTACTCCTGATGCGCAGCAGCATGCTGGATACACTCAAAGAGGACTATATCTTAACGGCAAGGGCCAAGGGACTCGAAGAAAAGACCATTCGCAATAAACATGCAGCGCCCAATGCCGCACTGCCGGTGGTGACCAGTGTCGGAATCAGCCTGGCATTTTCCCTCAGCGGCGGCGCCCTTACGGAAACGGTATTCAGCTGGCCGGGGATCGGACGGGAGCTGGTTTTTGCCGTGAGCAACAGTGATTATCCTCTGGCTCAGGGTTCCTTTTTATTGATTGCCATCGTGGTTCTGATGGCCAACCTGGTGGTGGATGTTCTGTACGCCTATCTGGATCCCAGGATCAAGTATTGATGGCGTCGTAAAAAGTCCCATCTACTGCGTTGTAGTATTTTTTCAGATACTCGGCATACTACATGTATAGCCTCGTTCCTGAAAAAATACTGCGCCTTGTATATAAACCTTTTTACTTAGCCATCTATAGTTGAATTCATGATTTTTTACGAGATCATCAAGTATTGACAGGAAAACCGATGACGGTGAATCAATCGACACAAACATCAAAAATCAGCGTAAGACCTGCCAAGAGGTTTCCGACCATCGAGCGTTTGAAGGAAGGCTGGTCGGTTTATAAAGAGAACCTCATTGGGAAAATCGGTCTGACCCTGCTGGTCATTTTTGCGCTAATGGCTGTATGCAGTTTTTTTCCGCCATTGATCGATCCCATGTACCATCCCATGACCGGCGTAGATCCACTAATCACCCATTCCACGGGGCCGAGCTGGCGTCACTGGTTGGGAACGGACTTTATCGGTCGCGATATTCTGTGCCAGCTTTTGGCCGGCACCCGCATTGCATTTATGGTCGGGATCTCCGCAGCATTCATGAGCATATTCCTCGGCACCGTCATTGGCATGATTGCCGGCTATGCTGGTAAAATTGCGGACACACTCCTGATGCGCCTGGCGGACATGATTATGGTGATGCCGACCCTGCTGGTGGTGCTGATTTTGTCGTCATTGTTCGGACAGTTAAACATTTGGACCATCGTTCTGCTGATCGCCCTGTTTCGCTGGCCGGGAGTTTCGCGGGTTATCCGGGCCCAAACACTCTCTTTGAAGGAACGGCCGTTCATCGAAGCTGCCAAAGTGACCGGAGCCTCCCATTTTCGAATCATTTTCCGTCACATTATGCCCAATGTCCTGCCGCTGTCACTGTTGTACATGACGTTCCGTGTCACTTCGGCCATAATCATAGAGGCTGCGCTTGCCTTTCTGGGGTTCGGAGATCCGAGCACCGTCAGCTGGGGCATGATGCTGCAATGGGTATGGAAAACCGGGCACATGTTTCAGGCGCCTTACTGGCTGCTGCCTCCCGGCATCTGCATTTCATTGCTAACCCTTTCATTTTACATGATGGGCCGCGCCATGGAGGAGGTGCTGGATCCCAGGCTTCGAAAGGAGGTAGCACAAGAATAGAATGGCACTGTTGACGGTTGAAAACTTAAGTGTCGGGTACCATACCCGAAAAGGTTTCCTAAAATCGGTACAGGGCGTCTCCTTTGCGCTGGCTGAGGGCGAATCCCTCGGCCTTGTCGGAGAATCGGGCTGCGGCAAAACAACCATTGGCATGTCCTTAATGGGATTGCTCCCCGAAAATGCCGCTGTCACCGACGGGAGGATTCTGTTTGAAGACACGGATTTGCTTAAGCTGTCGAAAAAGGAGATACGACAGGTTCGCTGGAAAAAGATTGCGATGATTTTTCAAGCGGCCATGAATGCCTTGAATCCGGTTCACAGGGTCAGTGAGCAGATTGCCGAGGCTATTTTGGCGCACGATACCGAAATATCTGAAGAAACGGCCATGAAACAGGTTGAAAGCCTCTTTGAAGTGGTGGGGATCTCCCCAGAACGTATGAGAGACTATCCGCATCAATACAGCGGCGGCATGAAACAGCGTGCCATTATTGCCATGGCCCTGTCCTGCAATCCGTCTCTGATCATTGCAGACGAGCCCACCACCGCTCTGGACGTCATTGTGCAGGATCAAATTCTAAACGCCATCAAGGATTTTCAAAAAAGACTGAATGTCAGTCTGATATTCATATCCCACGACATCGCGGTCGTGGCAGATGTCTGTGACAGCATCGGCATTATGTTCGCCGGCCAGCTGGTGGAATATGGTAATGTGAAAGACGTTTTTGATGTGCCGATGCATCCGTATACCCGATCACTGCTGGCCTCGTACCTGACGTTGGACAAAGATATCGTTCAATTAGACTCTAAGCCGGGTGAAACTCCGGACCTCGTAAATCCGACACCCGGATGCCGTTTTTCCGAGCGGTGCACCGTTTCAAAAGCCGCTTGTAGTCTCAACACCCCTGAATGGGTAGAAATTTCGCCGACGCACAAGGCCCTTTGCAATCAATTCAAATGAAAAAAATTCTGTAATGAAAGATCCAAACACAGTTATCGTACAGTTGGAAAGCATCTCAAAAACGTTCCGAACGAGGACCTCTTTTTTAACAGGATCCACAAAAGAGGTTGTGGCACTCAACCGGGTGTCTTTTGAGATATTCAAGGGGGAGATCTTTGGCCTGGTGGGCGAAAGCGGCAGCGGCAAAACCACAACCGGCCGTCTCATCGTAAAACTGGAAACGCCGGACAGTGGAAAATTGTTGGTGGACGGAAACGACATTACCCAAATCAAAGGTAGAAACTTGAAAAATTTTCGCAAGAAGGTGCAGATGATTTTTCAGGATCCCTACCAGTCTCTAAATCCATATTTTTCCGTGTACGACAGCGTTTCTGAACCCCTGATCGTCCACAACGTGGGCGATTCGGCAACCCGTAAGGATAGGGTCCGGCAGAGTCTGAAGGATGTGGGTCTTTCCCCCCCGGACGATTTCTTTTACCGCTACCCGCATCAGATGAGCGGCGGACAGCGTCAGCGGGTTGCCATTGCCCGGGCCATGGTTCTGAAACCGGAGTTCGTGGTGGCCGATGAACCCACATCCATGCTCGATGCGTCAATCGCGATTCATATTTTTAATATTTTGTCCGAACTACGAAAAAAGTTGAACGTCACCTTCCTTTTTATCACCCACAGCCTGGCGGCCGCCCGCTATCTATGTGACCGTATTGGAGTGATATATAAAGGCGAGATGGTAGAGACAGGCGCTGCAGAAGATATTATCCAAAATCCCCAACACCCGTATACCCAGGCACTTATCCAGGCTCACCCGCGATTCCGGCACGGCCCGATTCTTAAAAAATATATCCGATGAATCAGCGGTTTTGAACCGGCTTTAAAGTATTTCGAGGATAGCGCTAAAGTTTCACTTCGTGCAAAACTCGATCCCCGTCGTTGGCGGGATGTGCCACCTGACCCAGAGATTGGGCAACCGAAGATCTCTTTATGAAGCATCGTTCATCCATCGATCCAGGATGCCCCTGTCTTTTTGATTGATGGCGGTGATCTGAAGATGATGGACGGTTTTTCCTGCTCTTTCTTCGACGGACAATACCTTTGCATAAATATCTCCAAAACAGTGGGCATCCACACAAAAATCGAAGACCAGCTTGATATCCGCAAAGGGTATCAGCGGCGGCACAATCGATGCGGTAATTGAATTCTCACCCAACATGAGGGTCTCCCCTGACAGGGTGCTGTTGGATATTTTTTTATCTTCCACTTTCCAGCAGCTAAAGGCCAGGTTCATGGGAACACCCGCTTCAACAATATCCTGCACTTTTAGTTCAAGATTATAGGGGGGTCCGATTTGCTTTACGGAATAGGCCACCAGAGGTCTTTTAACGCCTTTCATCACGAATGCCTGGGGGGCTTCACAGGCGACCAATTCCTTGATCAGGTTGTAAGTCGATTCTCCAATGAGAACCTGTCCGCCGACGGTATTCGATTCTATACGCGCCGCATTATTCACGGCCGAGCCCACAACCGCATATTTCATCCTCACTTCGGAACCGATATTGCCGACCACCACACTGCCGGTGTTGATACCGATGCCCATTTCAAAGGGCGGGTGGCCCTCACGAATAAATGTGTTGTTGAGATCGTCCAGTGCATGCTGCATGGCAATGGCACAGGCAACCGCGCGCTCGGGATCTGTTTCGTTTTTTTCAGGAACACCGAAAACAACAAGGATCGAATCGCCGATGATCTCATCGATGATGCCGTCGTAATCTATTATTATCTTGGACATTTGCTCAAGATACCGGTTCAGAAGCTGAACCATTATTTCCGGATCCAGGGTCTCAGACAGGCTGGTGAAACCGCGAATGTCCGACATTAGGATGGTAACGGTTTTTCTTCGACCGCCGATTTTATGCCCTTCGGGGGATTCCAAGATGTTATCGACAACCTTCTTTGAAAGGTATCGGCCGAACATGTCTCGAATAAAATTGACCAAGCGCAACCGTTCTTCAGAAACTTTGAAAAGGGTGGCCAGCATTTCTTTTCGTGTGGCAACGATCTCTTTGATCTCCAGGGGAGTATCTTCCGAAATATTCACATCGAACTCGGTAAAGTCACTCTCCTTTAAACGCAGGTTCGAGGCTGAAATGGCCTCAAGGGGCAGGATGATTTTTCGATTGAGAAACTTCCGAAAGGTCACCATGACAAAAAGAATAATGATGGCAATGAGCAAGGAGATCCTTACGGCATACCAGAACAGGTCCACCGGCTGGGCATGGTGATCCGTCAGATATCTATACACCAGAGACCATACCAGCAGAATGCTTTCAATGATCAGAATGCGCCAAAAAATCCCTTTTAAAAGAATTTTCCGGACACCTTCCCCGCCGTGGCCTGTCGATTTAACCGTATTTTTTTGGTCTGCTGTTTTCTTCAACGAACACCTTGTTTTGAAACGTTTTTTGAATAAAGGCTTATGTTGACCTTGGTTATCTTTTCCCCAGATACACCAGGCAGACCCCTGCAAGCATCAGCACAAACCCAAATCGTTGCAGGGCCTTGTCCGGCATTTCAAGAACTTTTTCTATAATAAACTTCATTTTTTCAGGAAATGCAAAATACGGAAGTCCTTCCACCACCATCACCATGCCCACAACACACAGGAAAAATTTCATCAACATCCTCTTTTTTATTGCGTATTATAGCCTTTCTCAGAATAACATTCCGTTTTCATCGGAACATATTTTTGGGGACTGCTATAAATATTGTGTACGTATTTAGGGGGTGTGTTTTCTCGTGTAACGATATCGGCGGAGTGGCTTCGTCATTTCAATGGCTTAGCAGTGGGGGAGACCGCGGCTCCCGCATGCTTTTTGCGGGAGAACGCGGAGGGGGCAGGAATGCCCCCGATGCTAAGTCATTGAAATGACCAGACACGTAGACACCGGAGTGAAGCGGGGAAGCGCACCCCCCTGAACACGTACATGAGGGCTATTCTTTTATTCAAAGCACCCCCACCATGGGATATCATATCCACTGAATGGAGTCGGCAACCCACACCTTCGCACCCATCATTTCACGAACAGCCGATTCAACGGCGGACGACCCGCCATATAAAAAAGACGGTATGAAGTTGTTTGACCGCGCTCCGGACATACTCAAATCCACAACAACTTGAAGCTTACGGTCTTTGAAATATCTTTGTGTTTCAATCGAAGATTTTCGGACGCAGCTGTTTAAAGTACATCCTGCCATTACCAATATGTTCTTGCCATTATCCATAAATCTTTTGACCCATTCACGGAAGCCGTTGGTGGTTGGGTATAACACACTGTTTCCAGGTTTAATAAAGTAAAGCTGTTTCCCGTCGATTACCCCGGTGAATGCATCGTCCCAGTCATAGCTACCCGGCGGAAACGGGCATCTTGTGAACATGGTTTCAATATGTCCGGAGTTTTTATGGATCCATCGAGCACAGGTATCAAATGCCAATTGAATCGGTTTAACTTCGCGTTCACCTTCAGAGCCGATGGATCTCATCCAAACTCCCTGTGTAAAGGATTTTTGGGGATCAATGACCAACAATGCGGCGCGATCGGTTTCAATCCTAAGTGTATCGACCCCCTCATTTTTCAGAAATTTCTGGTAGTCATTCGCAACTTCAAGATTGGTTATACGTTTTAAAAGTGACACAATTCGAGTGGTTGGCGGATCATACAATTTAGACCGCTGCTTTTTTGAATTCTCGTTACCGACAACGCCTATTTTTGGTTCTGGAATGTCAGTCCTTTTTGAAGCAGTTAAAGATGAAAAATGGAGGGCATTGAGGAGCACTTTCCCAAAGGGCCCCTGTGGGTCTTCAACAATTTGAGTCATATAGGATATGAAATTATTCTTGGAGATGGGCTGTGGTACGGCAAGGAGGTCGAGAACCGCCAGAAGCGGTGCTTGTTTCCAGTGCCACCCCATACGTCGGGCAGATACATGGAGTTCTGATCTCGAAAGTTCACCGTTTTTGTTCAAATCCAATATATCGAAGAGTTCACCGATAGAATTTACCAATTTTCCCCCTCGATTGGGGTTTAATATGAATGTATACCGGGAACGAACCCATCTCACAGGCCGTGAAGCAAAGGGTCGCGGATTTGAACCGTAAAAACGGTGAAGAAAGTCTCGATATTGATGGTCTGGGAGAGTAGATGGTCGATTCAACGTCCATGGATGCACAACCGTCCAAGGTCAAATCCATTTTACCCTTTTGAAAGTTCAAATGCTGTCTCTTATACACATCT
>JAAXQD010000088.1 GCA_012974475.1 Desulfobacterales bacterium | reverse complement strand
GGTTTAAACCGCCGGAAACTCAAATTCGAGATTGCATATCGAAAAAATCTCCAGGACATTTGCAACAAAATACATGCCGCTGCAAATTTGGATGAGATTCTCGTTGATCTGAAAGACGAAATCACCGGGCTTTTTGAAGCGGAGCGGTTGACCGTTTATCTGGTGGATGGAAAAAAACGGGAACTTGTCTCAAGGTTTAAATCCGGAGATGAAATCGGTGAGATCCGCATTCCCATATCGAATACCAGCATCTCCGGATGCGCTGCTTTCAAGCGGAAGCTCATAAATATAAAAAATGTTTACGATGACCGAGAAGTGGCTTCCATCGATGAAGATCTGAAATTCGACAAAAGCTGGGATCAAAGGGCAGGTTTTAAGACCAAACAGGTCCTTGTGGTTCCGGTCATATTCAAAAAGTTTATCCTTGGCGTCATTCAGTTGATCAATCGGCGGGACGGCGGTTTGTTCAGCAGACTCGATGAGAAATCTGTCACCGAGATGGCCAAAATTCTGGGAATTGCCCTGTACAACCAGAAACGGATGGCAAAGGCAAGGCCCAGCAAGTTCGATGATCTTCTGGAACATCATATTCTGACTCAAAAAGAACTCGACAGGGCTGTTTCCGATGCCAGGAAGGGAAAAAAAACCATTGAATCGGTTTTAATGTCGGATTTTAAAATTCCCAAAAAAAAGATCGGAAAATCTTTGAGTCGGTTTTACAATGTTCCGTTTGTGGAGTATGACAAAGACATACCGGCTCCCAATGAACTGCTCACCGGCCTTAAAGTCCCTTTCATGCGCAACAATATCTGGGTTCCATTGAAGATGAAAGATGGAAAAATCGTTGTTGCAATCTACAATCCCTTCGACCTTCAGAAGATCGGTGAAATTAAGTCTCTTTTTCCCGGCAAGCCACTATCCTTCTGCGTTGCATTAAAACAGGATGTCCTGAAATTAATAAACCACTTCACCCGGAAAGAAAAAAAACCGGTCTCCATCGAAGAACTCCTTAATCGGATTGAAGGTGAGGAAGAAGTTATAGAAGATGAAGAGGCCGTGTTGTATGAGGAGGACAGTGCCATTGTGCAGCTGGTCCATAAAGTCATTTCCGAGGCCCATGCCCGGGGATCTTCGGATATTCATATCGAACCATATCCGGGGAAAGAAAAGACGCAGATCCGGATACGGGTCGACGGGATGTGTCAGGTCTTCGAGGCCGTCTCCTATGCGCTTCGGGATAAAATCGTGTCTCGGATTAAAATCATGGCCGGTCTTGACATTGTGGAGCGGCGCAAACCCCAGGACGGCACCATCAAATTCAAAAATTACGGCGGTCCAAACATTGAACTCCGGGTGGCCACAATCCCGACACAAGGCGGTGTGGAAGATGTTGTTATGCGGATACTCCATTCGGGCGAACCGCTTCCCCTGAATACAATCGGTTTTTCCACCGCCAATTACAACAACTTCATCAGCGCCGTCACCAAACCCTATGGCCTCATATTTGTATGCGGTCCCACCGGTTCCGGCAAGACGTCTACCCTCCATTCAGCTCTGGCGTATATCAATACCACCGAAACCAAGATCTGGACCGCAGAAGACCCGGTGGAGATCAGCCAGCGGGGACTGCGACAGGTTCAGGTAAAGCCCAAAATCGGGCTGGACTTTGCTTCTGCAATGCGGGCATTTTTAAGATTGGACCCGGATGTGATCATGGTCGGTGAGATGCGAGACCGGGAGACCACATCCATCGGCATTGAGGCATCGCTCACAGGGCACCTGGTATTTTCAACCCTTCATACGAACAGCGCCCCTGAAAGTATCAGCCGGCTCCTTGATATGGGAATGGACCCGTTCAACTTCGCAGATGCCATATTGTGTATTCTTGCTCAACGTCTTGTTCGCACCTTGTGTAGACGTTGTAAAGCATCATATCATCCATCCCGGAAGGAATACGACGAGTTGGTTCGGGAATATGGTCCGGCTCAGGAAATTAAAGAGAACGTTGATATCCCCTACACCGACAATCTGATGCTGAACCGGCCAATGGGCTGCCCGGATTGCTACAACGCCGGATATGCAGGCCGAATGGCCCTTCATGAACTGTTGGTGGGGACCGAAGCGATGAAAAAACTGATCCAGAACCGATCACCGGTGGAAGTGATACGGGATCAGGCCATGAGAGACGGCATGAAAACCTTAAAACAAGACGGCATTGAAAAGATTTTTGGGGGAAACTGTGATCTGCTTCAGGTGAGGAAGGTGTGCATTAAATAGTACCACCGGATATTTGCGACTAAAATGCTTTGCTGCTTTTCATGGCGGCTTTAAACTTCTTCAGCTGACTTTGATAATAGGCTCGGTTTTTCGGTGTCATTTCAAGGGCGCGGGTAGCAGCGAGAACGGCCATTTCAAACTGACCGTTCACATAATAACTTTCAGCGAGGGTGTCGAATATGTGCGGGGCACCTTTGAGCTCCGCAGCTTTTTTTGCAAGGACCAGTGCTTTTTTCGGATCGCGAAAGGTGTCGACTTCGCAGGTGGCATAGAGCCATGCAAGGTTGTTCAAGGCATACGGGTTGTCGGGATCGAGCTGTAATGACTGTTCATAAGCATTTATGGTTTCCGTGTAGTTTTTATTGCTGAAATAAAGATCCCCCAGTGTGGTGTAGAGGAGCGGATTGTCAGGGGTTTTCTCAAGCTCCCTTTGTATGACCTTTTCAAAAAAATGCGTGTTTAATTTCTTGCCGGCTTCACCAAAATTCAAATTATACCCGATGCCGCAGATGAGCACGATCCCCACCAGATATGCCGCGATACTTTTTTTTACTTTGTTGTCATGGCGGGTTATCCAGGTCCTGTCTGCTTCGCACTTTTTCAGATATTCGATCCGTTTTCTAATACTGAAATGGTGCCAGTTGGGTTTGTCAGACGGGTGTCCGCTGGTTGCAGCGATTTTTTCAAATGTGGAGATCAACGGTCCGGCACTATCGAAAAGCGTATACACGTAGGTGTCGGCCTGCCGCTCGAAATTACGCATAAAATAACCGAAAATGAAGCGAAAATAGATCAAAAAAACGGTGATAATGACCAGGCTGAATATGGATGTGGTAACGGTGGTCTGATCGATGCCTGTGGCGGTTATGAGCCTGTAAATGGTTTCTGAAAAAACAATGGAATATACCAGCAGATTGAATGTGGCATAGGAGATCATCATGTAGCCCACAAAAAACAGAAGATAAAATAAAAGATGCTTTTTTTTGATGTGTCCGATTTCGTGGGCGATGACCGCATCGATTTCTTCGGGTTCCAACATTTGCAATAGGCCATTGGTGACCAGAATGTAGCGGAATTTCTTGATCAGTCCCATGACACCGGCGGTAATCATTCTTCCGCCGAATATGGGCCAGTAAAGAATGTTGGCATATCCCATTTCAGCTCTTCGGCAAAGATTTTCAATCCGGCTTCTGTGGTGGCCTGTTTCAAGGGGCCGACATCGCCAGAATTTCTGAATCATGGTCGGACCTAGGATGGCAATTGCCAAAAGGAAAATAAGGAAATAGGCTACCTCGCCCTCGGTGGTTGATAGCAAGCGTTTCGGAAATTCAAAGGGCAGGGCATTGATGATATCCGCGACGCCGGAAAGCAGAAGCCAGGGCAGAAGTATGGGGGCTGAAAATGAAATTTGGGAGAGAACATACGATCTTCTTGAAATGTCGGTTCTGTAGAGGGCTTGATCCGGGCCGTAAGCACATGCCCATACAATTGCCAGGTAAAAGATAAAAAGAAAAAGGAACAACAATGCCTGAAAAGTAGGGATGACGGCCAACAAGGGGATGTTCGTCAAAAAAGACGTGAGATTCAGTCCGTAAATATCGATGGAAAAAAGAACGATGGCCAATATGGATTGGCGGGTTAATGTGGCGCTGAATTTATTGTCAAGATGAAAAGACCGTTCTTTTAAAATCCGTTTTTCAATTCTGTGAAACTGTATCCAGGTGAATAACGTAAAAATGACAATCAGAATTACGAAGAGAAAAAGGGTTTCAGGTGCTGTAAAATTCGTCTCTTCAGAAGGCTGATAGGTACTGTATATGAGAAGTACCAGAATGAAGTATATAAAATTGCCAAACATAAAAAATATGTAAACCTGAGCACCCTGATTCATCGGAGCCTATCAGGATCAACAGGCTATTCCTTCAGTGGTGGATGTAAGTGCCTAAAAATTAAAGTGAACTAAAGTGACTAAAGTTAAGGAATACTGATATCTTAAATGGTTTCTTTAATACCAACGAGCTAAGAGCAAGAGCGAAAATCCCTTTAGTTTTGTCTTAACAGGTAGCACGTCCAAGACGTAACACAACTTTAGTCACTTTTCAACTTTAGTCACTTTAGGCATTTTTGACTTGTAATACCTTTCTTTTTCACTGTAGATGCAGCCGCAATACTGCTGGCGGTACAGCTTCAAGCTTTTCGAGGTTTCGACGCCTTCCTTCCATCCCTTTCTGAAATCATCATAGTAGAATTTCACGCCTACAGATTTTCCCACGGCGTCACCGATGGACTTTAACGCGTCGTGCTTCTGAAATTTACTGTATAAAAGTGTCGTGCTGAAATAGTCGAACTTCCCGCGCTTTGCCATGAGTGCCGTGGATCTAAGGCGTTCATGGTAGCAGTAGTCGCATCGGTTCGATTCTCTGAACGCCACGTTTCGGATGAAACCTTCCAGATCGTATCCGTCCTGGTAGATAACCCTGAGATCCATGGAGGCGCTATAAGATTTCAGGGTCTCCTCTCTTCGGATACACTCCGTATAGGGGTGGATGTTGTTTCTGTAAAAGAAACCCATGATGTCAAGTCCTTCATTGCGAAGGGTTTTCAGCGGGTATATGACACACGGGGCGCAGCAGATGTGAAGAAGGATTTTCATTTTCTTTCTCCAAAAATTGCGGTTCCGATACGCACCAGGGTCGCCCCTTCTTGGATGGCAACTTCAAAATCTCCGGTCATACCCATGGAGAGTTCGTCCAGGGAAACCTCCGGCGGCGTCTCTTGCCGGATCCGATCCCTTAGATTTCGAAGCCCTGCAAAATAGGGTCGGGCCTTTTCAGGATCATTGAAAAATGGCGGCATGGTCATGAGTCCTTTTACAGACAGATTTTCAAGACTGCGCACCTGGTCGATCAGATCCAGAACGTTTTCTGCATCGGCGCCGGATTTTGACGATTCCTTACTGATATTGATCTGAATGAGAATGTTTTGAATTTTAGCATTTTTTTGGGCCTGCTTATTTAATTCTCGTGCCAGTTTGAGGGTGTCCACGGAGTGAATCATATCAAAAAGCCTCACCGCATTCTTGGCCTTGTTGGATTGAAGATGTCCGATAAAATGCCATGATACCGGGTATGTCGCCAATTGGTTGAATTTATCCCGGGCTTCCTGAACATAATTTTCCCCAAGAACGGTCACGC
This sequence comes from Desulfobacterales bacterium, assembly GCA_012974475.1. GTDB lineage: Bacteria > Desulfobacterota > Desulfobacteria > Desulfobacterales > UBA11574 > JAAXQD01. The sequence continues at coordinate 4,119 of JAAXQD010000088.1, read as the reverse complement.
CGGCTTCGATGGCTTCTTTGACCCTGTTGACCGGGATGGTTTTGCTCACCGCAACGAGACGGACGGTTGAAGGGTCCCTGCCGCACCGGTCCGCTGTTTCTTCAATACGCTTTTTTATATTTTGAATTCGTTTTATCAAAGACTTAAAATTCCTGTTTCTTGTTTGGGATCAATTGGTGGGTACCGTTAATCCCACTACACCTTCTTTGATCAGAAATTCGATGACTTCACAAACCGGAAGCCCGACAACATTGGTATAGGAGCCGTTGATACGTTTTACCAGAAAGGTGCCGAGTCCTTGAATGGCATATGCGCCTGCTTTGTCGAACGGTTCTTTGGTGTGGATGTACCACTCGATTTCTTCATCCGTAAGATTTTTGAAAAGAACTTCTGTTTGAACTGTTTCGGAAAATTTCCGATTTTTTGCTTTGCACAATACAGAATAGCCGGTGAAGACCTGATGGGTCTGGCCGCTGAGTTGTTTTAACATGGAACGCGCTTCATCTATAGAGCCGGGCTTTCCGAGCACGACGCCGTCTTTAAGGACAATGGTGTCGGCGCCGATCACCCATTTTTCAGGATATTTTTTGGCAATAAATTCCGCCTTGGCTTCAGACAGAACCCTGACATAAACTTCAGGGGGTAACAGGGGGACGGTGGTTTCATCGATGTCGCTGGGGATGACGGAAAATGAAAGGCCGGCCTTTTCCAACAAGTACCGGCGCCGTGGGGACTTGGAGGCGAGTATCAATACGGGGTCTTCACCTGGGTTTTTCATAGGGTGTTATCGGTCTCTCGATAATCGCAAGGATGGATTGCATACTGATAGTTGGTGTAATAGATATCTGTTAATGTTAAAAAAGCAGTTGCAACCAGCGGGCCGTAAATAATGCCGAGGATTCCGAAGAGCTTCAATCCGCCGATAATCGAAAGAAATACAAGCAAGGTATGCATTTTTACGCGTTTTCCCACCAGTTTGGGTTTCAGCAGGTACTCGACCCCGCCTGAAAGCAACACATAAAAAACAATGAAAAATATTCCGGCGGCAATCCGGCCTTTAAAAATTAGAAAAACAGCTGCAGGAATAAAAACAGCCCCGACGCCGATGATGGGAAGAAACGCCAGCAATCCCATAATGACGCCCCACAAAAAGGGGGATTTTAATCCGAACAGTGAAAAAAGAAAACCCCCGGCAACGCCCTGGATCATCCCGCACAGTCCGTTTCCGATAAGAATGGCGCCGGCCATATCTTTAAATTTTCGAATCAGTTTTTCGTCCTGTTCCTTGGGCAGGGGAGAAAGGTCAATGATAAACGAAATAAGCCTGTCCCCGTCGATCAAAAGGTAGTAGATAACAAGGAGCATGAAAAAGAAGTATGCAAAAAAGTTGAGCACATTGGAGGCGATGGAACTGGCCTGCTGGTATAAAAACAGGCCCACAACTTTACCCAGCTCTGAAATCCCTTTATTGAGTTCCGTGCCTGTGATCTCCATATTGAAATTTGAAAGGAAAAGATTTATTTTTTCCAGAATCTTGCTGGTTTCCAGAATGTTCTTAACCTGGTCGCTGATCACTGCACCCTTTCCCATAAGATACAGACCGTACGCTTCTTTGGACAGAATGCCCACAAAAAAGATGGTCGGGATAAACAGAATAAAGAATACCAACGCGCAGGTTAACAGTGAGGAAAAGGTGGGATTTGTTTTTTGTTTTAAAAAGGTGTAAAAGGGTTTGAAGATGCCGGTTACAACAGCACCCAGAATAATAACACTGAAAAAGGGGAGCAGCAGCCGGCCGAGCAGAAACGCCGAAACAAGAAAAAGAGCTAAAAAAAACCACAAAATAATATTGGTGGAGGTTTTATCTTGCATCGTAACTCCATTTTAAAACCCGAATTGAGGGAAAGTCGAGGATGCCCCCTGGTGAAATAGGTTTCGGACTTCACAGGGCACACGGAACCGAGTCATCAATGACGGGATCGTGGCGGTACAGCGCGAGCCTTACAATAAGGCAGAACGACAATTCCCTATTTCGGGGTTTACCGTTATATTGGGCGCGGCGAATCCCCTGAAAGCATCATGAACTAAAAAAGATTTACGGTGCTGTCTTTTTGATTTGATAAAACGGGAACATTTGGGTTAAATCGAGAAAGACAGCATGTAAGGCTGAGGCTAACACCCGTTACTTGCTGGCAAACCCGACCGCCACAAGTATAAGAAGAATTTCATAAGCAAAAACCGCAACGTAGTTACCGAATAAAGCATAAACAATACCGCCGCCGATGATAGCAGGCACGCCAAAAACGACCAGAGTACCCAATCTTCTGCTGATGTTCATCTGTGGAAATCTCCTGTAATCTTTTTATGGTTTCGAAAGCGAGCCCTGTTATTCGGTGAATTCGACGCTCCCAAAGGGCAAAATGTTCTTGAAAATATAGATTTTAGGTTGTAGCAATAACCGGAAATCAAGTAAAGGAAAAATAGACAAATCAATATTATTTGTCAACGGGTTTACCGACAACCTATCGTTACAACACGCCAAAATCAATATCTTTCTCAATTTTGTTTGGCGTGTTTGGATATCAGGAAAATGTAGACGAATATGTGCTTGATTCTTTTTTCATACGATACACATCCTTTTTACCGGATGATATTGGCGGCAAATCGGGACGAATATTACAATCGACCCACAGCACCGGTGTCTTTTTTGGATCATGCACCGGATGTTTTAGGCGGATTGGATCTCAAACACAATGGCATGTGGCTGGGTGTCACCCGAACCGGACGCTTGGCCGCCATTACCAATTTCAGGGACCCGGGCTTAGAGATGTCCCATGCTCCGTCTCGTGGATTTCTGGTCAAAGAATTTCTTCTCGGCAAAAAATCTCCCCAAAGCTATCTCCAGCAGATAAAGTCCGTCGGAGACCGATACAATGGGTTTAATCTGCTTGTGGGAGACCGAACCGACCTTTTTTATTATTCAAACCGGGGAAACGGTATTCAAAAAATAAAACCCGGCACATACGGCCTGAGCAATCATCTTATGGATACGCCGTGGCCCAAGATTGCAAAAGGGAAGGGCGCCCTGAAAAGACTGCTTGAAAGTAATGAAAAAATTGACACCGAAGACATTTTTGCCATGCTCAAGGACGGTGCTATCCCGCCGGACGATTTGCTCCCCAACACCGGCGTCGACCTCGACTGGGAACGCACCCTTTCTCCCTTGTTTATAACCAGCGAACTTTATGGAACGCGGTCATCCTCGATTGTTTTAGTCGAAAGGGGCGGGGACATAACCTTTACGGAACGAACGTTTATTGCCGATGGCACAACATCCAGGGAAGAAAAAACCCGAAAAATTTCGTTTAAGATGCTGGAAGCGGATTAATTAATACCATAAACCATTAACTATATAGGTTCTTTCATGAAAAGGCAGCTTATTCAGACCGCTACGAAGGGGTGAGAATTGCGGGCCGGCATTGGATAACATCGTGAAGCGTTTTTATACCTTGACAAACAGCCGATCTCTGATTAAAATTGAGGTGTAAAAACGTGATCTTTTACATAATATCTGCTTCAAAAAACCTGTATGGGGGCGAAACGGCTTCGACGGGGATAAAGAAGTTCGGGTTGCATACCAAGCGCTTACCTGCTTGTAAAAAAGGTGGGAACTAAACATAATCGCAGATGATTATAACTACGCTTTAGCCGCTTAGGGCTAACGTCCTGCCGGACCATTCCTGCTAATCCGGTAAGGGCGTCGACTAGCAGGATAGCCGATCCCGAGATCCTGTTAACGGAACGGCGAAAAATCTTACAGGATAGCCTTTCAAGCATCCAGCCTGGAGGAGACTTGAAAAGGCGAAAACTAGAGTTCAGGATATGTATGTAGAAGCCTGTGCGGAATGTTTTCGGACGCGGGTTCGACTCCCGCCGCCTCCACCATTTTAGTTGTAGTTATTACAGTTGGTTATCCTGCACCATCTTCTGCCTTTCACCATGACTTTCACCAGGGTTTGTGGCGAAAGGGAAGGTGGTGTTTTCTTTTATCCCTATGAAATCCTTGCCAAAGTACTCCAAAATCCTTCCCGCGTCCGTTTCAAGACCTTCAACATATTT
>JAAXQD010000094.1 GCA_012974475.1 Desulfobacterales bacterium | reverse complement strand
TTATAGTCTATCATCGAAAGTGAGCAGGGTTGAATAAAAATATGTTGCATTGCAAAAAAATATCTTGACAACTCTGATTTAAAGATTATAATTTAAATACAAATGGCAAAGTTTATGCTGCAAAATTAACTTTAACAGGGAGGATTATTAACATGGATCAGGCAATAATTGCAAAGCAAATGATCGATTTTCAAAAAACAATGTTTGACAACACTTTCAATGCCATGGTTATGGTTCAGGAACAGACCGAGAGAATGGCGACCACACTCCTGGATCAGGCCGCATGGATGCCCGCAGAAGGAAGAAATGCCATCAGTGGTTGGGTCGATGGCTTTAAAAAAGGGCGTGAGGACTTCAAAAAGGGCGTGGATGAAAACTTTAAGAAAGTGGAAGATTTTTTTATTTCATTCGACAAAGAGAAAAAAGCTAAAAAGTAAGGAAAGGAAGCAAGCAAATGGAACAATTTAATGTGATAAAACAGATGGTTCAATTCAACAAAAATGCATTTGATCAGGGTTACAACGCAATGGATAAGTTGCAGAAACAGAATGAGAAAATGACAAATTCTTTTTTAGATCAAGCCACATGGCTGCCTGAAGAAGGGAAAAAGGCCGTGAATGAATGGATGCAGCTTTATAAAAAAGGTTGTAACGATTTTAAAAGGACAGCGGATCAAAATTATAAAGATGTAGAAAAATTATTTGCAGGTTTCAACAAATAAAACATAATCGTGGTTCACAGCTTTAGATAAAATCATGTCAAGGCTGTGAGCCACAGCATTTTTCGGAACATAAGAGGATAGAAACTAAAATGATGAAGTTGAACAGCAGCTCGAAAGACACAGAATTTCATGACATACTGAAGAAAAATGTTTCTGTATTCTCTCATCTTGTCAGTGCCTCACAAAACTATCTGACTGCTTTTTCCAAATATTCAAATGATTTCATGATTCCTTATCTCATCGCCACAAGCTATTTCAATGATGTGGAAAAACAAAAGCTTTGGAGTACTTCACCTTTAGAGAATGTTCAGTCCTACATGGAATTGTTGGCTTTTAATCTTGATTTGGTCAGTAGAAGTGTCAGCAGCAGCATGAAGGCAATTACTCATTCGGGAAAAATGGAGATGGAAAACGCCATTGCCGCTGTGTTCAACACCCTTTTTTGTTCCGAAGGTGAGGACGTTGAAGGTTTTTTAGCCAGGCAAGCAAAAATGATGGATGTTATGGCCAACCAATATCCGCAGGCCATCCAGGACATTGAACCTGAATTCGGATTCCATTTCGAGCGGGAGGACAATAAAAAGATTGCCGAAACAGACCGGTTTATTCTGTATCAGATTCTTCCGACGGACAAAAAGGTCAAGGTCAATAACAGCGGGAAACCGATCATCATTCTTCCCCCTTATGTGCTGGGCGCCAATATTCTTGCATTTTTGCCGAATGAGAAGCGGAGTTATGCCCATTGTTTCGCCAACCAGGGAATCCCTACCTATATTCGAATTTTCAAGGATATCAGTACCAATGAAGCGGTCCAAGTCATGACCGGTGAAGATGATGCCCTTGATACCCAATTGTTCTGTGAAAAGGTAAAGGAAAGACATGGGAAACCGGTGACATTGAACGGTTATTGCCAAGGGGGATTTTCGGCCGTTTGCAATCTCCTTTCCGGTGAACTGGACGACCTGGTAGATGCACTCATCACCTGTGTTTCTCCAATGGACGGCACCCGAAGCCAAGGGCTTGCCGATTTTTTGAAAAATCTGCCCCAGCGTTTCAATGATCTGCTTTATGGAACCAAAACTTTGCCTAATGGCAACCAAGTGGCGGACGGCAAAATCATGGGCTGGGTCTATAAACTCAAAAGCATCGAAGATGAATCCCCGATAGCGGTATTTTATAGAGATCTAATGATGTTCGGTCGTCAGGACGGCACCAATGTTAAAATCAGTAAAACCGCGGCAGCCATCAACTACTGGCTGAACAATGAACGGAACGATCTCCCCATGGCAATTACTCAGATGAGCTTTGATTCCTATAATACACCCATTACCAAAGACGGAACGCTTCCGATCAAGCTGTTCGGTAAAAAACTGAATCTTAAACGACTCAAAGAAAAGGGAATCCAGTGGCTGATCTGTTACGGAGAGAGTGACGACCTGGTGGAAAAGGAAACAGCCCTTGCCCCCATCGACTATATCGACGCAGAAGTGACCGCTTTTCCAAAGGGTCATGTGGCCATTGCAACGTCGTGGTCTCATCCAAATTCGGCCTGTGCCCTTCACACCCGCTTCGGTAACAAAAACTATCGGGGACCTGTCCGGTATCAATTGGATTTGGATGCAGATTTCAACAGATCAACTGCCAAAAAATAGTAGGTTAATGTATTCCAATGCCATTTTTAGGAGATAAACGCTGTGGACAAAAATTTCCTTGAATTCTGGGGCAACTTTTTGATCAATACCGCAAAAGAGCAACAACGAATGGAAGACCTGTCCAAATGGATGCAGCAGGGCTTTAAGGGGTTTGATGAATTGACGGCCATGTTCAACAAATTTTACGGCCTGGAACAGATGGAGAGAGACACGCCTGCCTACATGGAAACCTGGAAAAAAGCTTCCGAAAATTTCATGCAATCCTTCAACGATTGTATAGATCTGATGGGCATGGTACCAAAAGACAAGCATATGGTGCTGATCAAAAAATACGAAGAACTTAAAGAAAAAGTTTCGGCCCAGGAAGAAACAATAAACCATCTGCGGCTGCTATTGGAAGAAAAAAAGACCGAATCACAAAAAGAACTGGTCCAAGGATTTCAGGATCTCATCGAAAAACAGAGTAAAGAGTTTCAGGAAACAATGGAAACGTTTGGCAGATTTTTCAAAACAGATACAAACAAATCATAGTTAGTGCTCATCCATAAATGGTCTTTTTGCCCAATCTCTGCGTTATGCTCAAAAAATAATCCTCAGAATATCAAATATATGCTTGTGGTTATTTTTTTCGCAGGCCTTGATCTTGAACAAAAATCCTCATTTATGGATAGACACTAGTTAGTAACAAATGGAGGGGTATTACCTGAATGCTGTGTTGAGATCGTTGTTTAATAAAGCTAAAATACTCCAAGGGGGGAAAGATATATGCTGGACATCAAGGGATCAGTTGCGGTTATTACCGGCGGCGGTGGTGGTATTGGCCTGGCTGTTGCTAAATACTGGGTTAAAAACGGCGGCAAGGTGGTTATCGCGGATGTGGCCGAAAAATTTCTGGAGCAGGCCGAAACTGAAATCAAAGCGCTTAATGGTGAAGTTGCTACAGTGCTCTGTAATGTGACCAAAGAAGATGATTGCGCCAGACTGGCTGATATTGCAATTGAAAAGTTTGGGCAAATCAATCTGGTTGCCCCCTTTGCAGGAATCATCAAGGATGGACTAATGCTTTCCACGGACAGAGAAACCGGGAAAGTTAATAGGAAAATGTCATTGGAACAATTTCAGATGGTGATTGATATCAATCTGACCGGTGTCTTTTTGACCGTTCGTGAATGCGTAGAACAAATGATCAACCATAACTGCAAAGGGCTGATTTGTCTGGTATCTTCCACCGGTTCTCTGGGCACGGCAGGTCAGATCAATTATTCCTCCAGCAAGGCGGCGATGTCGGTTATGCCCAAAGTCATTACAGCGGAGTTTTTCAGGCGCGGGCTTGCCGACAAAATTCGCTGTGTAGCCGTAGCACCCGGATATGTGGGAACGCCTATGGTAAAAGGCATGCCTCAAAAAGTTCTGGACAAAATTCTAGCGCAGGTCCCCATTGGACGTCTTGTTGAGCCGGAAGAAGTGGCTGCTTTGGTTGGGGATATCTATCGAAACGAAGCTCTGGCCGGAGATGTCTTTTATATCCATGGCGGATTGCGTCTGGGATCCAAGGGATAGAGTGCATCTTGATCGTCCCTGGTCATTGGCCTTAGCATACATCTGAAACCGTCCTGTAAAACAATCTCTTTGGGGTATTCTCCCAGCATATCCTCTCCTCGATTTAGTAACTTTTCAATAAACTATAGGTGATTTTATTTTTTGAGCGGCTTAGGAGGACTGACAATAGCCTCTCCATCTAAAACCTGGGTGCCCTCCTGATTCACACAGACGGTTTTTAACCGGACCCGGTTTTTCCCATCCATGATTTCTATCACTTCTACGCGGGCGGTAATGGTATCGCCAATTCGTACAGGCGCTAAAAATCTCAAATCCTGTTTAACATAAATGCTGCCTGTGCCGGGAAGTTCGTTTCCTATTACGGTGGAAATGAAACCTGCCGACAGCATACCATGGGCAATGCGGGTCTTGAAAAAGGTATTTTTAGCATAATCCTCGTTAATGTGGGCAGGATTAAAATCGCCGGTTATTCCAGCATATAAATAGATATCAGATTCTGAGACAGTTTTTGCAAACTCAGCCGTATCGCCTATTTTTAGTTCACCGATGGTTTTTCCTATCATTTTAAAACCCCTTTCATTTATGAATCCTAATCTGGATCTGCCTGAGACGGAGAACCAAAAAGGAATTTTTTTTCACCACAAAGGCACGAAAAACTTAAAACCAGGACCTATGGCTCCATATATCCTCTTCCAACGATTTTTTATCCTCTTGCAGGCTGAGATACATGGAGGCATTTTGGATGGCCAGTCCACCGGTATGAGCCAGAGCATTCACCAGGATAATGACATCTTGAGGATACTTTCGTACGGCGTCACTATAAAGTTTCATAACGCCGATGACCTCTTCCCTGGACTTTATTGGAACACAAAGGATCGAAGCGATACCCTCTTTTAGAGTCTCCTCTCTGTACTCGATCCGATCGTCAGTGGCCACATCTTCAACAATGATCGTTTCCCCTTTAAGGACCTGTGAAATGCTCTTTTCGGCAGATACTGGGCCTTTATTTATAAATTCTTCATTTAAACCATAGCTTGCAACAAGCTCCAGGTTGCCGGTTTCATTGTTCAATAGACGTATAGCCACCCCTTTCATATTGAGGGCTTCACATATTTCAGCCGACAAAATATGTAAAATCTTCTTTATGTCCAGAGTTGAGTTTATGCTGGAGGCTAGATTGAGAAACAGCGTCGAATTCTGATTGATCCGTTCAAACAGCCGGGCTTGTCCGATGGCGATTCCACCCTGTTCGGCCAGTGCAGTTAAAAAGTCTATCTCGTCTTGAGAAAAATCTCTGGGCTCACCTGTATAAAGGGATAGAATGCCAATGGCTTTATCCTTAACCAATACCGGAACAGAAAGGATGGAAGCGATTCCTTCAGTCTTTTTTGCCTCAAGGTTCTCCAGACGAGGATCCGTGGTTGCATCGTAAAACGAGAGATATCCCCCTTTTAAGATTTCGTCTACGATTTTCTTGGCTTGTATGGGATTTGCATGCAGATAGTTATCAGACAATCCTTTCTGAGCCATTGGAATAAACACATCCTTTTCTTCATCCGCCAGAAAGAGACACGCGGCTTTTGCATCCATGGTGTCGATGGCGCTATGGACGATCAAGTCCAGAAGCTTTTCTTTACTTAGCGTTGTTCCAAATGCCTTGCTGATTTTGCAAAAGGTTTTAAAATAATTGTTTCTTTTGGTCATCGAATGTCTCCTAACAAATCATTTTTTCTTTTTAGTTTTCAATGCTGCTGTTTTTTTGGGGGTCTTTTTCGCAACTCTTTTTTTCGCAGTTGCTTTTTTTGCTCCACACTTCTTTTTGTCTTCATCCCTCTTTTTGAGCCAGCGAGCAATTCTGGGTACAAATTCCTTTTGGTACTTTGAACTCACATAAATACCAATATGGCCCGTGTCCAGACAAATATCTTCGGTATCCTTGCTGCCAACCTTACCTGTAAGCAGTTCACAGGCTTCTGGCGGGACAAGATGGTCATATTTTCCGTAATAATTCAAAAGGGGCATGGTAATTTTTTTTAAATCTACACGTTTTCCACCCACTTCCATTTTGCTCTGGATCAGCAGATTTTTCTGGTAACAATCTCGAACAAACTGTCGAAAAGTCTCTCCAGGTACATCCGGGCTGTCAAAGATCCATTTTTCCATCCGGACAAAGTTTTCTACGAATTTTTTGTTGGCCATATTTTCTATAAACCCCACATACTTGTCGATCATCAATCGGGCCGGATTAAGTAACAGAAAACCCATGTTCATGATATCTCCAGGAATATTACCGTAAGTATCTACAATACGATCCACATCCATATCCTTCATCCAGATATGCAACAACCCCTGGTTGGTATCGAAGTTTGTGGGAGTAACCGTGGTCACCATATTTTTAATTTTCTCGGGATGGAGGGCAGAGTAAATAACACAGAACGTACCACCCATGCAAATGCCCATCAAATGGATTTTATCCAGATTGTGTTTGTCGAGAATAAAATCAACGATATTATCCATATATCCGTTCACATGATCGTCGATGGTGAGATACTTGTCTTTGCGAGCCGGATAACCCCAATCGATCATATAGACGTCTATCCCTTCTTGTAAAAAATTCTGCACCACGCTCCTTCCGGGCTGAAGATCAAGCATGGTTTCCCGGTTGATCAACGCGTAAACTATCAGAAGGGGCCGTTTGAGTTGAATTTCAACGGTCGGCTTATAGTGCTTCAATTTTACCCGATCTTCTTCATAAACAACATCGTAAGGTGTGACGGCAATCTTGGTTTCAAGGGATTCAAGCAACACATCCGACGCTTTTTGAGCGCTTTCCCCGGCCTTTTCTGCCTCCTCGGCCAGTTTGGATAAAATTAGATCGACAGATATTTTGGGTTGAGCCATGAAATCACCTCCAATCCGATCCTGGATTTGAGATTTCGGATTTGACGACTAAACTGCTTGTTGCGCAATAAAATTTCAACAGGTCAGTCGATATCCTTATGAACGATTTTCAAGTTCTTTTATTCGCTTTTTTAAAAGGTAAATCTCTTTGTACAGTTCATCCATCTCCTTTTGCGTCGGAATAGGAAGTGTATACAGAAGGGTATCCTGCAATAAATCTTTTTTAGCTTCTGAAAATTCCGACATAGAATGTAGGGTTTTATTCAGGATTTTCGTGTATTCAGAAGATTGAAGCAGCGTCATGTAATTTCCTTCCAGAATTTTTATCCACATCTGGTAATACACTTTTGAATCTTTAGGAAGATTTCCTTCGTCCGCCAATGCCACCAGCTTTTCCTGAAGGACTTGGAAGGACTTTTCCATGGGTAAGGATAACAGACGCAAAAATTCAGTCAAATTGGATTGAAACATATTGAATTTATCCACAGAACGGATCATTTTCTCCTGATAAAATCGCGTTAATCCCAATTGCGGTATATTGAAAATTTTTCTCAACTCTGTTTCATAGAGTTTTGTCCACACTTTAAGGGCATCTTCGTCGAAGTTTTCAAACGTATACGATTTTGTAGATTCCTGAACTTTTCCGGCCCTTTCAAGCCATTGCTGTTGAAGATGAACAAAACTGTTCAGGCCGGTTTGGGCGATTTTCAAAAAAATTTCCGGAAGCATCCCGGTTTCTTTAAAAAGAGTTTCCATGGTTTCCGGTTCAGTGATAATCTGAGACCATGCTGTCCAGGTTTTTTGAGTGCTTTCCCATGATTTCTGAAACCGACTTGTTTTATCATCTCTTTTTGAATCTGGTGTAACACCACCGGCTTTATTGAAGGCGGGCCAAGTCGAGGCCATCGATTCCCAGAATGCTGTGGATGTTTTCATCCAGTCCGCAAACAAGGTCTCAGGCCCAGACTTGTTTTGTTCGTTCTCGTTCATTATTCACCTCAATCGGTTGAGCGCATAGAAAAGGAAAATGTTTATATCATCGAAAAAATTATCTAAAAGAATATCAAACAGTGATCCTTTTGATCATATCGCATTTTTAGAAATCTTGCTTCGTAAAATATATACCTTCCATCTATAGTCTGTGTGTTGGCTAAGGAAAAAAAGCCTTCACGTTCTGTTATGCGTAGAACTGACCTAATTATACCTCAAATGATTTAATAAGTTAAGGGGTATATATGAGTCGAAGTGCGAACAGTTTGACGAATCCATTATATATCATAACTTTTGCACACTGGTTTCTCAACCCGAAGTCAATTTATGTCGATTGATCTCATTATATTCACAGAAAATCAATAAGGGCAAACCCCGACAAAGAATTTACCCTTATTGAAAAACGATATCACACAATTTTAGACTTCTGATATTTCCACCATCATAGCTGACAGTCTAAAAGCTATTGTTTGTTGATACGTTTTGGTTATGTCAGAAATTCAGCCCCTTGATACTTGGTTGTTATTGCAGGTATCACCAACTGAGACAGAATTTTTGCTTCTGTAAAAGACGCTCTACAACTGCGATTCAATGGGCAGAGCACTCAGGAAACCGATACCAAAACGGGCCAGAAGTCGGTATAGGAATCAACGTGAAAAACGCGTTTTCTCAACCGTATGTCAAAAGCCCGGTGGTGCCTTTTTCCATGGATATCCCGACTTCGCCATCTGGTAGCCAAGATCGAAAAGTTTGCCCATGTATTCCGGATCGAAGCCTTCGGTGGGCTCCTCCGCGAAATCCGACGGGATGTAAGCCAGGTTAAAGTCATTTCCGTCTCGCTCGCAAAGAGAATAGATTTTGTAGAGATCCCCTATGCCTTGTGTCCTGATGAGTGAATCTATGGTGCGGGACGCAATGGAAAATATCCTGCGTTTTACACCATTGTAATCAGGCTCCAGGAAGGAGTTCCTAACCACGTAAACCTTGGGATCACCCTGTACCTTAAGCTTCTGGGTTATTTGTCTAAAATCCATGGCTGCAGGGTAAACGAATACCTGAGACCCTGTACCGCCATCCACATGCATCTCGTCGAAGCGCTTGCCGTTGATTTCTACCGTAATCACCACGGGTGGAAACGCAACTGGTATTGAGGCTGAGGCGCGGAGTATATCGTGTATCAATTCAATCTTATGCGGAGAATCGCTGGCAGCAATGGTCCCGATGTTCCAGATAACGGACCGACCTGCATCGAGGTTTACAGTACCAACGAACAGGCGTCGTCCTCTCTTATGTTCCCGAGCAATGGCGTCTATCACGTTGGAATTGATATACTTGGCAATCAGTGCCTGTAGGGGCTTCGTGTCGGCCATCGAGTCACCAAAAACAGCGGTGATGATATTTCGTTCCTCGACGATGTCCTTGGTAGAGGTGGTGGTATAGACGGTTTTTAACTCATCGTCATAGTCAGGACCGAGGAACGCAAACGGTGCCGTTAGAGCACCGGTGCTGACCCCTGTCACCATGGTGAACTCGGGCCGTGTGCCGGTTGCAGTCCATCCCAAGAGCAGTCCAGCTCCGAATGCCCCGTTGGCACCGCCGCCAGAGATTGCAAGGTAATTGTGAGGCTCTTTGTAGATCGCGGAAAAATATTGGCGAAATTCAGCATCCGTGAACGTCTCGAGTTTTTCCTTTGAGAACTTCGGCCACTCATCGCCCCAGAATCGGGCTTCTGAAATACCTGGAATACTAACTTTTGTAATGTGGCTCGGTGGTACCGGATGCCGCTTCGGTGCACTTGCACAACTGGTAATTGTCACTATGAGCCCAATAGCGACCAAACGACTCACAAGAGTTAGTACGTCTTTGGTTGTCCTTAATGTCATAACGTTACCTCCTTTTATAG
>JAAXQD010000227.1 GCA_012974475.1 Desulfobacterales bacterium | reverse complement strand
TGCAGGAGAAACGACACGGTTAACTCTTTGATGGGTGCAAACAAAATCGATAAAATTTGTAAAAAATTTAATTTTTAAAGTTATATTTGATGGTCTCGTAAAAAGTCTTTTGCTCGCTCAGTGACCATTTGGGGATCCAGTGTTTCAATCACAGTCATTGAGAAAAATGAAGAGTCAAATTTTATGATCGCAGATTTGATTAGAAAAAACAGAAGTTGCCGCAGATTTTTCCAGGAACACATCGTGGACCTGGAAACCTTAACAGAACTCGTCGACCTTGCGAGACTCTCGGCATCGGCAGCAAACTTACAACCATTAAAATATATTCTTTCCGCCAATCCTCAAAAGAATGCTCTGATTTTTTTGTGTCTGGGCTGGGCAGGTTATATCGAAGAGTGGCCGGGTCCGGAGGAAGGAGAAAGGCCTTCGGGATATATCATTATTCTGAGTGAATCCCAAAAAGCCAATGATTATGTTGGATACGACTGCGGTATTTCCGGCCAGAGTATTCTTTTAGGCGCCAGAGAAAAAGGGCTTGCCGGCTGTATGATCGCATCGATAAAACGTCAAAAGCTCCGGGACATACTCAACATTGACGCCCGGTTTAAAATACCCCTCGTCATTGCAATCGGAAAACCCAAAGAAGAAATCGTCATCGAAGATGTTGGTGGTGACAACGCAATCCGCTACTGGCGGGACAGCAAGGGTGTCCATCATGTGCCCAAAAGAAAATTAAAAGATATTATCATCGCTTCATATTAGCCGGCAAAACCATTGAAGACCAATAAGCCTAACGTTAAAAAAATCGAAAATGACAACTCGTATTAAGGAGAATCTGAATGTTCCAAAAAAAGAAAGGGATAGATATTGTTGTCCATATTGGAGGCATCACAACTTTTGAAGCAGCGATGCGACTTTTTGAGAATAGATTAGACGAAAAAAATCTATCGAGGATACAGCAAATAAAAAATCCGGAAGTTGCTGTTAAAATAGCAAATTCAATAGCCATGTGTGAACCGGAAACTGTTTTTATCAATACCGGATCTGAGTCGGATAAAGCGTATATCAGGGAATTGGCGTTAAAAAATGGGGAAGAAGCCAACCTCCCAATGGACGGACACACCATCCATTATGATCTCAAAGACGAACAGGGAAGGATTATCGATCGCACCTATTATATCTCCAATGAAGGGGAAGATATCAGTTCTCTTGCCAACAAAATGGACCGGGCAAAAGCACTGATAGATATTCGGGATAAGATGACAGGTATTATGAGCGGCAAAACCATGATCGTCGGATTTTATATGCGGGGGCCCATCGGCTCGCCGGCATCGAACCCGGCACTGGAGATCACCAGTTCAGGGTATGTATCGCACAGTGCTGAAATCCTTTACAGAAATGCTTTTTCTAATTTTGATAAGGAGGTGGATAGACGGGGGCACTTTTACACCAATATCCACAGTGAAGGGCTGAACAGACCCAAAGATCTGCCCAATGCACGGGTATTCATGGATCGAAGTCATCAAACCACATACAGTTTTAATTGTACCTACGCCGGAAATACGTTACTGCTGAAAAAAGGAAATCACCGGTTTTCCGTGGACAAAGCCGTGTATGAGAACAGAGGCAACGAGCTGTCGGAACATATGTTCATTACCGGTATCGAAGCCCCTGGAGGCCGCATAACCTGGTGCACCGGTGCTGCGCCCAGCGGATGCGGAAAAACGACAACCGCCATGGCGGGCCATCATTTTGTCGGTGACGACCTTGCGCAGATGTGGATCGATGAAAACGGCTGCATCCGATCCATTAACCCCGAATGCGGCATTTTCGGAATTGTCGAAGATGTAAACCGGGAAGGG
Source organism: Desulfobacterales bacterium (assembly GCA_012974475.1). Taxonomy (GTDB): domain Bacteria; phylum Desulfobacterota; class Desulfobacteria; order Desulfobacterales; family UBA11574; genus JAAXQD01. The sequence continues at coordinate 7,907 of JAAXQD010000227.1, read as the reverse complement.
GATCCATATCTTATGAAACTCCTTCGGGAACCTGGAACAGAAGTTATATGGTCGAATGTCCTCATCGATGAAAACGGCGTCCCCCACTGGACCGGAAATGGAGAAAACCCTCCCCTTCGCGGTAAAAACTTTCAAGGCGACTGGGAAAAAGGGATGACCGATGAACATGGAAAAGAGATACCCATATCTCACCCCAATTCAAGATGCACCTTAACCTCATCGGCTCTGGCAAATTATTCATCGATGTCGGAGGAGCCCAACGGCGTTGAAACACGCGTGGTGACATACAGCGGTAGGGACAGTGACACCATGCCGCCGGTCTGGGCGGCTCAAAACCCGGATGAAGGGGTTGTCATCGGTGCCTGCATTGTGTCTGCGGCAACGGCCACTGAAGTCGGGGCAACCGGAGTCAAACGGGCCCCGTGGGCCAATGCCCCTTTTATCCCCGGATCCCTGGCAGAGTATATGGATGCTCAATTTAAATTCTTTGGAAATGAAAAAATCGCCCAAGACAAAAAACCTGTAATGGCAGGATTAAATTATTTTCTTACGGATAAAGCCAGAGGAGGAACTTCCAGCAAGCTGATCGGAGAAAAAAAGGATGTAAAAGTCTGGTTGGCCTGGCTGGAAAGACTTGCGCACAATGAAGTCGATGTGATTAAAACCCCCGTAGGAAATCTGCCGACTTTCGATGATCTGAAAAATCTGTTTAAAACGATCATCGACAAAGAATATACTGAAGAACTGTATGTTAAGCAGTTTTCTCTGTACATAGACAATATCGTTTCCAGAATAGACATGCAGTTAGAGGCATATGGGAAAGAACCCGATATTCCCGAAAAACTGTTCGAAATTCTTAAAGCGCAAAAGGAAGGCCTTGCGGCGCTAAGAAACACATATGGTTCGGTCGTAACACCGTCTCAACTTGAGGAATGATAACATTAAACCCATACTCAGCGTAATTTGCAGCGGCCGAATGCTGGTCGCCCTTCTTATGGGTTTTGCTTGCGGACTGCCGCTTCTTCTGACCATATCCGTATTGCAGGCTTGGATGAAAGAAGAAGGGGTGGATCTGACGGTAATAGGAATGATGGCCCTGGTAGGCCTTCCCTATACGTTGAAGTTTCTCTGGGCACCGGTTCTGGATCGTTTTACCCTGCCCTTCCTGGGCCGCAGAAGAGGGTGGCTCCTTGTCGCTCAAGTGGCCTTGATTCTTTCGATCTCGGGTCTGGGTTTCACGGATCCGGGAAAGAGCCCTTGGATGGTGGCCTTTATCGCTTTTCTGGTAACCTTCTTCAGCGCTTCCCAGGATATTGTTGTCGATGCCTATCGGAGAGAAGATCTTCCGGATGAAGAATTGGGGTTGGGCTCTTCGCTGTATGTCAACGGATACCGGGTAGGAATGCTCCTGGCTTCCGGCGGCGGCCTGATCATGGCAGACCACATGCCGTTTTCCATGGTCTATCAGATTATGGCGGCCTGCCTGCTGCCGGGGGTTGCAACCACCTTTCTGGCACCGGAGCCTGAAATTCACGGGAGAACTCCGAAAACCATAAAGGACGCGGTCTTTGATCCTTTGATTGAATACTTCCACCGGCAGGGCGCACTGTGGATACTGGCCTTTATTCTTTTATACAAAATCGGCGACACAATGGCCAGCGCCATGACCATGCCGTTTTATCTTGACATCGGGTTTTCAAAAACCCAAATCGGCGCTGTGGTAAAACTTTTCGGATTCTGGGCCACTGTCGGCGGCACGCTGATCGGTGGTTTGATAATGCTCAGGCTTGAAATCAACCGAAGTCTCTGGATTTTTGGTTTTCTTCAGGCCATATCCACCGCAGGTTTTGCAATACTGGCACGAATCGGCAACAGCCTTCCTGCACTGTCAGCGGTGATTGCCTTTGAGAACTTCAGCAGCGGAATGGGAACCGCGGCTTTTGTAGCTTTCATGGCGAGTATTACCAACAAAAATTTTACCGCCACACAATATGCGCTGCTCAGCAGCCTCATGGGAGTTCCCAGGGTGATGGCTTCAGCACCGACCGGTTTTATGGTCAAAAAGTTCGGCTGGGAAACCTTTTTTATACTCTGTACGTTAATCGCGGCTCCAGGGATACTGATGCTTCTGAAATTTGCACCCTGGAGCCGGACCGGTGATCATCGATGAACGAAAAAAAAGAAAAGAAAAAAATCATCGCGCGAATCAAAAATTTAGCGTGGCAGAGAAAAGAAATCCTTTCTTTGTCCCCTGAAAAAGCCCTTGATACGATTCTCGACTCGCCGCAATCAGCGGCCCTGGTCCATTCACTTTCAGAAGAAGATTTTTATTTTTTAATCCATGATATCGGGGTCGAAGACGCTCTTCCACTTCTTCGTCTTGCATCCGACAAACAGTGGGAATATATCGTCGATCTCGAGGTATGGGAAAAAGATCGAATGGATCTCGCATCTGTAACAACGTGGTTTGACCTGCTGTTTAAAATAGATCCGAATCGATTTATAAAATGGTTTTTCGATCAGAAGACCGAGTTCATGGAATTTTATTTATTCAAAAATATCGAGATAAAGATCAGAGAAACCGATGAGGACCCATCCGACTTTGATGATGCGTTTTTTACGTTCGACGACACTTTTTATGTAAAGTTTCTCGACGAACCCTTTGACCTGGAATCCGATTTAAGCGATCGGGAAAAGACCACAAAAAATCGCCGAGATGATTTTATTTCAAATTTTTTTAAAACGCTTTCAGCCTATGATCCCTTCACATATCATAAGGTTCTGCTGGAGACGTGCAGCGTTATGCCGGCAGAGACGGAAGAAGAAGCCTATCGACTGAAGAATGTAAGACTGGCGGAAAAAGGATTCCTTCCGTACGCGGAGGCCGTCGGCATTTATCAGCCGCTGAAAGTACAGGATTTCAAAAAACAGCCCACGAAATTTATCACTTCAGAGCCTGAACGAAAACTGTTCTTTCCTGTTCCGTTCTATCACGCCGGATTGCTGGAACAAGAGGACTATTTTACGAACGCATTAAAAAAAATCGAAATCGATGATGTTCTGGAGCAAATTCAGATCGAGTTTGCCGCTCTGTGCAACCTGATTATTTCTGCGGATCAAAAAAAAATACGGGAAAAAGACGAACTTAAAAGTGTCGTAAAAAAGGCCTGCGGTTATATAAATATTGGACTCGAGAAGCTAACCGAAGATGACGGGGATCTCGATGCCGGCCGTTGTGCCGCAGTGATACAAAAGTGCCCCCTTTCAAATATTTTCAAGCTGGGATTCGGGCTTGCCCTTGAACTGAAGTGGCGTGCCGAAAAATGGCAGGAAAAGAGCTGGTTTAAAAGAAACGGATTGCTTCTGGGCTTCTGGGACCAAGATCGGATGGGGGTACTGGGAGGGCTTCTGATAAAAAAGCCGCTGTTTTATGACAATTATAAAACCGGTGTGCTTTACAGGGAATTTGTCGTCATACAAGACATCAAAGACACTGAAAATATATTAAATGAAATTATCGCCTTTGACGAAATTCTCTCCCTTATGAACATAGAACCCGAACTGGTTTCGGAGGGACATTTAACCTATAAAAATATGGTGCTGACACTCTGGGCCCGGAATTATTTGGGACTGTCGGAGGAACTTCTACCGCTGCCCTTTGATGCGTTCAGAAACTTTTTTAATGATCTCTGGGCCGGCAAAGACAAACCGCGCAAAACGAGCCTGACAATGAAAGAATCGTTTTTAAACTGGCTTTCGGACAAGACAGGGTTCACGCATTATGAGATTACTCAGAAATTGGGCCAAACCCTGGAAAATCTTTTTAATGAGATCGAAACCGAGATTGGAGAAGTATCCGGCGAAGACCTTGATCCCAGATATATTCATCTTTTTTTAATAAACCCGGATAATTAATGAACGCCTTGGCAACTAATTTTCTGATTTTAAGAGGTGTTTAAAATAATTTATGAGGAGGTTGTATTGTGGAACCGATGAGCGATGCTTGGGTAAAAAAATTTAAGACATTAAAAGTTAAGTTAAAAGACGGTACCATCATTACCGGAAAATTGAATATCGGCGAGCATGCGAGAGTGTTTGATTATTTTAGAAGTTCTCCGGACCACTACTTTATTCTGTCCGATGCCGAAAACGATGGACAAACCGGAAAAGTCGTCATCATCAATAAAAATGAGATTGTGTGGGCTGAGCCGGAAAACGACTAACCTGATCTCTCCTGTAGAACATCAAACAGAAGGGCAAAGTAAACCGATTTTATTCAAGCCATCCGCTTTGCGGGTGGTCGTTGACTCATAACTTTTTCAGGCTTAGGCAATCCGGATAAATAAGAGGATGTTGAAGCGTTCCAGAATCGGTGGCTGAAAAGCCGGCAAGCCGGCGTAAGATTGTAGATGGCATCTGCGGCAATCAGGACCGCGGCATTGGTCCAAGTGGTTTTATATTGGGGCCAGATGGTCATGGCCGGACACGTAAATCCGCACCAGTATGACCCGTCGTTGTTGGTTCTGTTTCGAATCCAGCTAAAAATCCTCTCTGAAAGACTCAGGCTGCCCATGGCCGACAATGCCAGAGTCAGTTCACACGTTTCTGCAACCGTTATCCAGGGCCGGTCGGATACACACCGAACGCCTTGACCGTTGATCACGAATTTTTCCCAGAACTTTTCGATTCTCTGCTGCGCCCTATGGCCGGTAATGACCCCCGAGAGTATCGGATAGAACCAGTCCATTGAATAATTGGACTTGGCCCTGTTAAAAAGATCGGGTTTATACTGAATCGCATATTTTAATCTTGATAATCCTTCAATCCATGTCGGCATCGTATACCCGAGTTGTTCTGCGACGGCCAGAGCACATTTGATGCTCATGTAGACCGAGCAGGATCCGGTCAAAAGCGCCATGGGATCGACGCGCCCTTCCGGACTTATCGCCCAGCAGATCTCACCGCCGGGAGCCTGCATGTCGAGAGCGAAGTTTATGGCCGATTTTATGGTCGGCCACATCTCTTCAAGAAAAGTTAAGTCACCGGTTATAAGATAGTAGTGAAAAACACCCACAGCAATGTAGGACGACAGGTTCGTATCCCGGGTCTTATCCTCAGGAATACCATTCATGTAAGAAGCATACCAACTTCCGTCTTTAAGCTGCATTCGGGCCAACCATTTATAGGCTTTCCGCGCCTCTTTTAAAAACCCGCCGATGCTGAGCCCCATTGCAGCCTCTACATGATCCCACGGGTCTGTTTTTTCATCTTCGCACCAGGGTATTTCACCGCTTTGTCTTTGTATTTTTGCGATCATGCCGCCAACAAGATCAACGTCAATCGATACATCCTGTTTACGCGCGAAGAGATTTAGTCCTGTACACATGATATCTTTATCGATGGAAAATTTCGGCATTGTTTATAAAAGCATTATCCATGGGCGGTTCAACAAAGAAAACATCCCGACCCTTGATATTCGGCAAAAAGGTTTGCAACCATCTTGATTTGTGGTAATTTGCATATAAATTTTCAACCAGCTTTGTGGACTATAACATAGATGCCCATTAATCAATTAAAAAGCGCACTGCGTTTCTATTTCATTACCGATGAAGATGTAACCGGTTTTTCTCCGGAAAAGCAGGTACGGATTGCCATAAAAGCCGGAGCGACCCTTGTCCAATACCGGAACAAATCTTTTTCTCCGCGGTTTTTCGAAGAAGTTGCCCTCATAAGAAACATCTGTAAATGTAACGCGATTCCTTTTATCATAAATGACGAAATCCTGCTGGCCAAGGCGGTGATGGCCGATGGGGTCCATCTCGGTCAGGACGATGAAGATCCTGATCTGGTGAAACGTATTTTAGGTCCTCAGGCAATTGTTGGCAAGTCCGTATCCAATCTTGATGAACTGAACGCTTCAGATCTGTCCGTTTGCGACTACATCGGAACAGGCCCTGTTTTCTCCACCCTAACAAAAGTCGATGCAAAAAAGGTTATCGGGCTTTCCGGCCTAAAAGCCGTTGTAAAAGCTTCCCCGGTTCCTGTGGTCGCCATCGGCGGTATCGACCAGACAAACGCGGGATCCTGTTTCGAACAGGGTGCTTCAGGCGTCGCAGTCATCAGTGTTGTTACCCGGGCCAAGGATCCTTTACAAAACGCTCTACAGATCGCATCGGCTTGCGGATGCAAGCCCCCTTCTGCGGTTGTTTCGCCGTGGAACGATGAATTCGCACTGATCAAAAAGCTTATTAAACAAATACCGGCCGATTCATATCTTCGAATTCCGCCCGGCGATGATGCCTGTCTTCTGATGCCGATAAACCACCCGGTAATCACAACAGATACACAAAAAGAGGGGGTTCACTTCAGACTCGAATGGCAGACGCCTGAAGAGGTTGGCAGCAAAGCCGTGGAAGTTACACTCAGCGATCTTGCGGCGTCATATGCTTCACCGATAAGCTTTTTTGTCAATCTCGCACTTCCGGATTATACTTCAGATCTAACCGTCGAGAATATCTATAAAGGGATTAAAAAATCCCTGGCAAAACACAACTGCACATTGGGTGGCGGTAATATTTCCGCCGGGCTTGAGCTCACTTTAGATCTTTTTGCAATCGGCCAGGGACGTGAAGATATCTTCCCGGTACGTTCAGCGGCACGACCCGGATATAACCTCTATTGTACGGGGCCCCTTGGACTTTCCCGGGCCGGCTTAGAAGCATTGATCAGAAAAGATGACACATTCGACGAATTGACCGCAAAATTCAAATTTCCTTCAGCCCGGTTTGACGCCGCTCATATACTGGCTGAAAACGGGGTCTCCTGTGTTATTGATGTCAGCGACGGCCTGGCAGGTGATGCAAAACGGATTGCAGAAGCATCTGAAATTTCAGTATCGATCGATTTAACGTCGAGGGCATTCCACCCGACACTGGTATCATTCTGCAAAAAACACCGGCTGAATCCGGAAGAAATTGTCCTTGCCGGAGGTGAGGATTACGAACTTTTGTTTGCCTGTACCCCGGGCCTGTTTGAGAATATTAAAAAAGAGCTTCCATCGGCATTTAGCGTCGGCCGCTGTCTCGAATTTCAAGGAACACATATGGTGAATATGCCGGGGAATATTTCATCTTTTCAGCACGGAATACGATAAAATGAGAAATTCGGGTTAAAAATAAGGGAGGTTTTGTTGCAGATCGCAAATAACATTCATGCATTTATTTGGGAATCGATGTCCGCCAACAACTGCAATACGTATTTGATCGACGGCCCCACCCGTATTCTCATCGATCCCGGACACCGGCACCTGTTTGATCATGTGAACCAAGGGCTGATGGAATTAAATTTAACCCTCGAAGATATCGGATTGATCATATGCACCCATGCCCATCCGGATCATATGGAAGCCGTTCAATTATTCAACAAAATACCAACGCTGATAACGCTTCACCCTAAAGAATGGAGCTTTTTAAAAACCATGGACAAACACATCCGCGCTTCCATTGGTTTAGATATCGAATTAATTGAACCCGATTTTTTTCTAACAGAAGGTGACGTTTCGGTGAATCGTTTAAATATGGATGTGATTCACACCCCGGGGCATTCACCGGGATCCATCTCCCTTTATTTGCCGGAAACAAAAATACTTTTTACGGGTGACCTGTTGTTTAAAGGCGGTGTCGGTCGTACGGATCTTCCGGGGGGCAATGGTTCACAGCTCAAAGAAAGCATCAAAAGTCTAACACAGCTGGAGATCGAATGGCTGTTGCCCGGTCACGGCGAAATCGTTTCAGGTGCAACGGATATCAAAGCCAACTTCGATCGAGTAATCCAGTCTGTGCTTAACTATATTTAACTTTCAATCTGAAATTTTAATGGATTTGGGATGCTGAAACCAAATCCCGGCC
>JAAXQD010000237.1 GCA_012974475.1 Desulfobacterales bacterium | reverse complement strand
CCTTGATATGTGGAACCCCCTCTTCTTTCAAAAGGTCAATAATGTATTTGAAAAATTCCACATGCCCCCCCTGGTAGCTGGACACCGCAATTCCTTGCACATCTTCCTGTATCGCGGCATCGACGATTTCATGGACAGAGCGGTTGTGCCCCAGATGAATGACCTCAACGGCGGCATCCTGGAGTATTCGGCGCACGATATTTATAGACGCGTCATGACCGTCAAAAAGAGATGTTGCGGTAACGGCCCGGATATGGTGTTTGGGCTTATAAACTTCAACGTTTACATTCATGCCCCCTCCTCATAAAATTGAAGGTATTGGATTTGGGGTTTAACTTTATTTGGCTATCCCAAGAATAAATTCGGTCTGGAACTTAATATAATCCTCAATACTGTAGTGCCGTGCAAGGAACCATCGTCGAAACGTCCACATGTGGCCCAGAACGGAAATATTGTGAGCAATCAGTTCCATGGATCGATCACTTAAATGGGGCAAATCTCCGGACGAAACCAGACGCTCGAGCACTTCCATAAAAATACCGGTGATTCGGACTTCGTTTTCCAGTACTTTTTTGCGCCATTGCGGTGGAAGGGATTGAGTTTCCTGATAGATAAGCAGAATATGATCACTCATCCGATTGCAGACCAAAAAATACTCACGGATGGCTTCAGCCAGGGACTTTCGGCCTCCTGCCGCTCTTTCCATTGCTTCCGACACCCCCCGCTCGACCTCTGCATGGATTGCATCGCAAACCAAATACAGGATATCCTCTTTGGAAGCGACATATTCATACAATGAACCGATGGAAAGGCCGGCGGCACGCGCGATCTGCCGTGTCGTGGTTTTGTGAAACCCCTGATTGATGAAAAGCTGAACCGCAGCATCAACAATCTGGAGATGCCGCTGCTCCACAAGAACAGGGTTTTTTATCTGAGTGGGAATTCCTTTTGTGGCACGCATTTTTTCTGCTATAATCCTAAATTTCTATACTATCAAGTTATGATCGAATGTGGCCCTTATTCTGACCGAGCGCTCGCTCATAATCCATAGCACGTTCCAGTTTTTCATGTCAATATTTTTTCTCGAAACAGAAAACCTTTACGCCTGACAATACCTTATAAATCAGGGAACAAGAAAGATATTGACAAATCTGACAGCCGAGGGTACAAATGATCATTACCTTGTGACCGAGCGCTCGCTCATAATGACTGGCAAAAATATCGGTCTTGCCGAATAATAATTTGAACCGGCCGATATTTATGCTATGATGCCTTTCAAAATTTACGGTTGCCAGCCGCCGCTTTTTTAGTTCCGTAAAAAGTAAAAGGTTGAACGTGAATAGTATATATGTTGTGTTATATTGCCTCTTAATTTACTAAATGTAGTCGTTTTACATTTCACGTTTCACTTTTTACAAATTTATCAACGTTTCGTTATCAAAATAAGGAGGTGTGTCATGGAAAAAAAACTCATTTTAGTCGATAAGCAGGATATGATCGGACTGATTACGCTGAACCGGCCCGAAGACATGAACACCTTTAATGTCCCCTTTGCCAGAGCTTTGAATGACGCCCTTCGAGATTTGGATCAAGACGACGAGGTGCGTGTGGTGGTGATACGCGCGGCAGGCAAACATTTTTCAACCGGCATCTCTCTTCCGGAGTTCCAGGGGAAAAGCCCCAAAGAACTCCGGGAGTTTCTAAATTTAATGGATGAATTCTACCATACCCTTCCTCGAATGAAAAAGCCGGTGATAGCTTCGGTAAAAGGCGCTGCAGTGGCCAACGGCGCAGGTCTTGTCTTTGCCTGTGATCTGGCAGTGGCTGCCGAAAATGCGCGGTTCGGAACCACCGCCATCAACGTGGGATTGATCTGTCTGGGTCCGGCGGTTCCCCTGGCGCGTCATGTCGGCCGCAAGAAAGCCCTTGAAATGATCCTGACCGGAGATATTATTTCTGCCACTGAAGCTGAACGGCTCGGACTTATCAACAAAATTGTGCCGCCCGACGAACTTGAAGCCAAAACCATGGAGCTTGCCGCCAAAATTGCTCAAAAAAGCCCCCTGGCGGTACAAACTGGAAAAACCGGCGTATACGCCATGTCTGAAATTCCTTACCATCAAGCCCTTGACTATATCTGTCTCTTATACACATCT
>JAAXQD010000077.1 GCA_012974475.1 Desulfobacterales bacterium | reverse complement strand
CCTGCAATTTCTGCAGCCGCTTCACCCATAGCAACCTTACAAAACGGGCTGAAAAAAGGATCGGAATCTTTAAAAGCGTCCCATGGATTCGGTCCGCCGGACATCGACGTTTTTAATGCGATTCCCAGAGAAGGATGGAGTACATCCTCTGCGGTTTCATTTGTCGCCGCAGCATTTAAGGCCGTTCGTCTGGAACATGATGATGCACCGGCCCTATCGGTTATCAGCAAAATACTCAGATCCATGTATCTGCATCGTGAAATTCGCGAAAAAGGCGGCGCCTACGGCGGGTTTGCCCTTTATAATCCTGAATATGGGGTTTTTTATTTCGGTTCTTACAGAGATCCGCACATTGTTTCTACCCTCAAAGTATACGACGGCGCTCGGGATTTCATAAGATCGGGAGGCTACCGCAACGAAGATGTCAAAGAAGCCATTCTCCAGGTATGTTCTGAAATTGACAAGCCCGATCCGCCGGGACCGGCGGCCAGAAAAGCTTTTTTCAGAAAGATCGTCTCGTTGTCGGACGAGATGCGAAAACGGTTTAAGGAGAAACTCCTTTCAACTACCCGCCACCAAGTCATGAACGTTGCTGAAAAATATTTCCATGACATGGATGATCGACAGGCAGTAGCGGTGGTATCGAGTGAGGACAGATTGAAGTCCGCCAACAGAGAACTTGCGAACAACCCGCTGAAACTTTTTAGAATCTAACGCTGACGGTTTCATAAAAGACATCTTATGAAATCGTCGACACTATCTTTCTTGATAAACTGCCGCAGCCGCATCCAGTGCACCGGGCTGAACCTTAAAATTTTCAGCTTTGAGCAACGTTTCAAGGGCGGAAAGAAAAAGCAAAACGTTCCTTGGGTGGCTGGTATGCCCCATGAGTCCGACCCGCCAAATTCTTCCAGCAAATTCACCCAATCCGCCACCGATTTCGATATCGAAGTCATTGAGGAGGGCTTTACGTATTTTGATATCATCCACACCATCCGGAATACAAACCGCATTCAACATCGGCAGTCGTTCCGATTCCGGTACAAGCATGGAAAGCCCCATTATTTCAATTCCGGCGACGAGGGCGCGATGGTTTAATCGGTGTCGCTCAAAACGCCGCTCCAAGCTTTCCTCTGCAATAATCCGTAATGCTTCACGGAAACCGTAAATCATGTTAATGGGTGCCGTATGATGATATTTCCTTTCATCTCCCCAGTAGTCCCTGACCATGGACATATCCAGATACCAGCTCACCACCGGCGTTTTCCGTTGTTCAAGGGCATCTATGGCCCCCTCGCTCAGTGAAATGGGGGAAAGTCCGGGGGGACAGGATATGCATTTCTGGGTTCCGCTGTAGGCGGCATCGATTTTTGTTCGGTCAAGCGCAACGTCCATGCCGCCCAAAGAGGTCACGGTATCCACAAGAAACAAGGCCCCGGCATCGTGGGCAATATGGGCGAGGTCTTCCAATGGCTGGCATACCCCTGTGGATGTTTCAGCATGCACCACAGCAATGACTTTGGGGGTGCAGTCCGAGACGATTTTCTGAACCGCCTCGGGATCGATGGTTCTTCCCCACTCGGCATCTACACGGATGAGCTTACCTCCGATGCGATTCACGATGTCGGCCATCCGCGTACCGAATACGCCGTTAACGCATACGACAACTTCATCACCGGATTCAACCAGATTGACCAGACAGGTCTCCATGCCGGCGCTTCCGGTCCCGGAAATCGGTATGGTCAAAGGGTTGTTCGTCTGAAAAAGATATCTGAGCAACTCCTGCACGTCATTCATAATCGATAAAAAGTACGGATCCAGGTGCCCGATACAGGGTGCAGCCATGGCCTGAAGAACCCTTGAAGGAACATTGCTGGGCCCGGGTCCCATGAGAATGCGTTCACCCGGATTTAACTTTCTGTAATCATCGGCATTAATTTTCATTTAACACTCCTTTTATTGCGAAATCTTTGAGGCACATCACATCCATGGGCTGATATGGTTTTTTAAAAATGGCCCCTGCCCAAATATTTTCTTCATGGGTAAAATCAGATAAAAATATCACCCTAAGATGGGTTTTCGCAAAAATTTGGATGGGAAAAACAACCGTTGATGGATGAAACTATCGGGTTGCATTTAATATCTCTATTAGCAATGCCTGAACCCTGGGTTCGCCGTAAAGATCCATGTCCTTTAGTCCGGCCACTTTGGTACGAAAGGCGTCGATATCCGGATTCTCTTCCACCTCCATTCCCTTTTCTTTGAGGAAGGTCAACCGCGCGGAATTTTTGGAGCGATTGTCTTCCCGCTGGAACACGGCAGCGTCATAAATGGTCGTTTGAATCAAGTCCTGTGTTTTGGAATCCAACGTCTTCCACCATTTGAGAGAAACCACGTCAAGGTGCGGAGAATAGACATGGCGGGTCAAGGTCATATATTTCTGAATCTCGTAAAACTTGTAGACCTCCATAACCCAGAGGGGATTTTCCTGGCCGTCGATAACGCCCTGTTCCAACTCGGTGTAGATCGGCCAGGGAATTGGCATTGGGTTCGCTCCCAGAGCCTGCCATATCGCTTTATGAAGAGCAGAGGCCATGACCCGGATTTTGAGCCCCTTTATCTCATCCGGACTTTTCACGGGATGTCTGTTATTTGTAAGGTCCCTGAATCCGTTTTCTGAAAAACACATCCCCTTAAAGCCGGCTCTTTCTAAACTTTTTAATATCTTTGCGCCCAGAGGACCGTCCAGGATTTTATCCGCCTGCCCATAGTCTTTAAATAGAAAAGGATAATTGATCACTCTTACAATCGGGTCGAATGTATCAAAAGGGCCGCCGGTAATAATTCCCATCTGAACCGTGTTCATTTGTATCTGCTGAAGGATTTCGGTTTCATTGCCGATGGAATTGGAATGGAAGATTTGAACCTGAATATTACCGTTTGAGCGCTCTTCGATAAGTTCTTTAAATTTTTCGGCCACAATATTCTGGGCAGAACCCGGTTTGGTCACGACGCCCAACTTGATCCCGATAAAGGCCATGGCAGATCCTGAATAAAAAAATAGGGTGAGCACGGTCATAATCAGTAGACGCTTTTTCATAAGAAAGTCCTCCTTTAACCCTAATCGGACAAAAAGACTTCATGGGAGGTTATCCGGTTTCGGGTGTCAGAAAATCGATTCCATCTAAACAGGCTGTTGCCCAAACAAAAATCTCTTTGAACGCGCATTGAAACAGTTTTTATTCATAAATCTTGGCCAAGTAAAAGATGCGCGATTCCTCGACCCGCCCAATGGTGTTTTGGTACAACTGGGGTTATGGCCCGGCAATACTTTTAAGCTCCTGCACGGATGATTCCGAGATCGCGCCCCTTGCCGCCGCAATATCTATGGTATAGAAAGCAAGTGTTTTATAAAGCATGAGAAGTTCTGGTCTTTTTAAGCCGATTTCTTCGATATGCTTTTCTACGGTTTTTACGTCCCCTCTGACAATGGGGCCGGTGAGCGCGTCTCGAGCCCCGACTTTTTCTATATTGGATAACGTGCCTTCAATGAGAGGTTTCAATAAGTTAAACGCATCCTGACGATCGACGCCGGCTTCACCGATGAGCCGAATTGCAAGGTCAAGCAAGGTGACCAGAAAATTTGATGCCACCACCGCTGATGCATGGTAAAGGGTTTTGGCTTCTGTCAGAATCTCAATCCCCCGTCCGCCGAGATCGGCGGAAATCTCCCTTGCAGATTCAAGTGCACGTTCTTCACCTTCGATGGACACAACGATATCTTGAAAAGGATTGGTTTCGCAGTCGGCCGAAGCAAAGCTCTGCAAGGGATGCATCGACCCGATCCACGCACCGCAATCCTTGGCACCGGATAAAACCGATGACGCCAATGCTCCGCTGCAGTGCATCACAACGGCATTTTCGGCAAACCCGATATTTTGGGATATCTTGTTACAGGTGTCGGGTATGGCACTGTCCGGTGTTGTAATAAAAACGACATCCGCCGCGGGTGTTATCTCCCATGGTACATTGCTGAAATGGTCGGATCGGACCCTATTTGCGACCCGTTTGGCCGATGAAATGCTTTTGCTGGCAAATCCGACAGCCCGGTATCCGGCTCGGGTTAAAAAAATGGCAAGGGCCGTACCAACCCTTCCGCATCCGACAATGGCAAATGAAGGTTTCATTCTCGTCTCCCAACTCGGTTATGGTTCTTAAAGTGACTACAATGGCGAACCGGCCATTGTCAACCCAAAGCGATCGGTAGTTTTTGATGTATGAGGCGCCGAATATTTTCTTGACACGCAGGAGCCATTTCGTCATACTTCCATATTTCAACAGCAAGTTTTTTTTAACATTTATACCATTTTGCTCTATGAAACTGTATCGGATTCACGCGGCTCACTCAAAAACCGATTCGCATGAATCCTTCGCAGAAATATTTTTTAGATTTTTATGTTTAAGGGGCTGTTCTGAAACAACATCTGACATCCAAAATTGCCGAAAAAGACAACACGGTTACTTTCCAGGAAATGATCGACGTTATTTTGGAAGAGAACCGCTGTCTGGCGCAAAATATCAGTGATGAAGCGGCGGAGGATTTTATCCAGAGGATCCTGAATGCGGAATCTATCTTTTTTTCGGCACAGGGCAGATCCGGCTTTATTTTGCGCTGTTTTTGCATGCGCCTAATGCATTTGGGCTACAGCGTTTACTTTTGCGGCGAAACCGTTACGCCGGCAATTACCCGTAATGACCTGCTCATCGTATTGAGCGGGTCCGGGGAAACCCCTTCGACCCTCGAAGCAGTGAAAAGTGCCAAACAGCACCATACCGAAACATACGGTATCCTGGGAAATATTGAATCGAAAATCGCGTCTCTGGTGGATAAAAGCCTACATATTCCAGGAACCACGAAACTGTGCCGTGATGGTGAGCCGGAATCAGCCCAGATGGCCGGCTCTCTTTTTGAACAATCTGCCTTTCTTTTCTTGGAGGCAGTGGTGTTAAAAATATACCAGACCCGAAAAAAAGATGTCGGAAGCGTTTCATCCAGACATGCGGTTATCGAATAAAGGAGGAAATATGAAACCAATCCTGCAATTGGCATTAGATTTTGTAGATTTGAAACGGGCTCTGAAAAGCGCCGAGGCCGGAATCGCCGGCGGCGTAGACTGGCTCGAAGCCGGCACGCCGCTCATCAAGAGTGAAGGTCTGCATGCCGTCAGGGAACTCAGGAGACTTTTCCCGAACGTCACCATCGTCGCAGATATGAAGATCATGGATGCCGGCAGAACCGAGGTCGAAACTGCAGCCAAAGCAGGTGCCAATATCGTCGACGTACTTGGCGCATCCAGTGATGCGACCATCCGGGAATGCATCCAGGCCGGCAAGAATTATGGTGCAAAAATTGTGGTGGATATGATTGCGGTGGATGATGTTCTGTCCAGAGCAAAGCGGGTCGAGGACTTTGGGGCCGACTATGTGTCGGTACATTGCGCCATCGACGAGCAGATGGAAGGTAAAGATCCTTTCGACGCTTTACGCCAGGTCAGCAAAGCATTGTCCATTCCGGTGGCGGTGGCCGGAGGTATAAATTCTGAGACCGCTGCCAGAGCGGTGGAGGCCGGTGCAGCCATCGTTATTGTGGGGGGCGCCATCACCAAAGCCATGGATCCTGAACAGGCGGCTCGAGAAATCCGGCAGGGGCTCGATACCGGGAAAAGCATCAGTACCACCCTTTTTAAACGAAAGGGCGAGTCTCAGATTCGAGAAATATTGGAACTGGTGTCGTCAGCGAACCTTTCAGATGCTCTGCATCGAGGGGGCGTTCTGCAGGGAATTCGTCCGATTTACCCCGGCATCCGGATGGTGGGTCAGGCGGTTACCGTAAGAACCTATCCCGGGGACTGGGCCAAACCGGTTCAGGCCATTGACGTGGCAGAACCGGGTGAAGTTGTTGTCATCGATGCCGGTGGCTCG
This sequence comes from Desulfobacterales bacterium, assembly GCA_012974475.1. Lineage (GTDB taxonomy): Bacteria > Desulfobacterota > Desulfobacteria > Desulfobacterales > UBA11574 > JAAXQD01. The sequence goes on along the minus strand of JAAXQD010000077.1, from coordinate 3,887 downwards.
GGGCCGGCCATCTGGGGAGAGCTGGCAACCCATTCCGCAGTTCAAAGGGGTCTTGCCGGCGTCGTCATTGACGGCGCCCTGAGAGATAGCCCTGAAATTATTGACATGAAATTCCCGTCTTTCAGCAGACTTGTAATGCCCAATGCCGGCGAACCCAAAGGGTTTGGAGAGATCGGCGTTCCGGTGACGGTGGGAAATATGCGTGTGGAACCCGGAGACTGGCTTCTGGGGGACGACGACGGGGTTGTGGTACTGCCGAAAGCCATTGCCGTAGAGTACGCCAACCGGAGCATGGATGTTCTGGAGAAGGAAAACCGCATACGAGAGGAGATCAAAGAGGGAAGCACCCTGAGCCAGGTAACAGAGCTTTTGCGCTGGGAAAAGAAATAAAGCATGATACAGTTAATTAAAGGATTTAAAGATATACTCCCGGGTGAAGTTGAGCTCTGGCAGGAGATCGAAAAGACCGCCAGGGCTCTTTTTGAAGATTTCGGATTCAAAGAGATCCGAATTCCGATTATGGAGCGCACCGAACTGTTTGCCAAGAGCATTGGTGAAGATACGGATATTGTTGAAAAAGAAATGTACACCTTCCCGGACCGAAAAGGTGATCTTATCACCCTGCGGCCCGAAGCAACGGCATCTGTTTGTCGATCCTATATCCAGCACAAATTGTATGCGAAAGATCCGGTCCGGAAATTTTATACCATCGGCCCTATGTTTCGCCGGGAAAGGCCCCAAAAAGGGAGATACCGGCAGTTCTATCAAATCAATGCCGAAATTATCGGTGTGGACTCGCCGTTGGTTGACGTTGAATTGATTTTTATCCTGTTGACACTCTTTTCAAGACTGTCTGTGTCCGATGTTGCGGCCCATATCAATTCCCTGGGATGTCCTGAATGCCGCCCGGAATTCAAAGCAGCCCTTTCAGGTTTTTTGACGTCATCCAGTGGGGATCTTTGTTCAGACTGTGTCAGAAGAAAAGACCGAAATCCTTTGCGCGTCCTCGACTGCAAAGTGCCGGCCTGCAGAACGGCGATGACGGATGCACCGTCTATTCTGGATCATTTGTGTCCGGCTTGCAATCAGCACTTTGAAATCGTCAAGGGGGCCCTTAAAGCCATCAACGTTCCGTTTACCGTTGACAAAAAACTGGTCAGGGGCCTGGATTATTATACCCGTACAACCTTTGAAATTCAGACCGGTGAGTTGGGTGCGCAGAATGCCGTGGCAGGCGGGGGGCGATATGACGGTCTGATTAAAGCCCTCGGCGGACCGGATACTCCGGCAACAGGCTTTGCCATAGGGTTTGACCGATTGGCAGAGATTACGGATCTTAACCGCACAGATTTTGCTCAGACACCTGATATTTTTATCGCTGCACTGGGTGAACAGAACCGATTCCTGGTGTTTGAATGGAAATGTGCATTGGGCCTTGAAGGCATTAAAGCGGACATGGAATTTGGCGATAAAAGTTTAAAGAGCCAGATGAAACGGGCCCACCGGTTGGGCGCAAAACATGTCTTGATTGTGGGTGATAACGAGGTTAAAGAAGGGGCTGTTATTCTGCGCGACATGACAACAAAAATACAGATGTCGATCCCCATTGAGGATGTTGTGGAGAAGATTATAGAAAATTTTTCGTAAAAATTTTGTTTTTGAAAACATTATCACTTCAAGCCGTGTTAAATTTTCACGGGTGATACCCGTGGACAAGGGCCCGTAATGAAACAACTCGCCGGGGTTACTTATAAAGGATTTCGTTCTAAGAATATATTTCATTCATAAGTCAAGTCCCTTTGGGACCTTTCATAACGATCCCTAAACCGCTCAAACAATTTCCGTTAAAAATTTAATTGCACTTGGAGTTCCTTTGGAGCCGGCGTGCTTCAAAGAACCAAACGGCTACAAATTTTCTTGGTTGTAGAAAGGAGTTATTTCCATTGTCAGATAAACTTGGTAATATGAGGAGGACCCATACCTGCTGCGAACTGGGTGTGGAAAATGTGGGCACGGAAGTGGTCCTGATGGGCTGGGTACAGCGCCGAAGGGATCATGGCGGGGTCATTTTCATTGACCTGCGGGACAAAAATGGTCTCACCCAGATTGTTTTCAACCCTGAAGTCAGCCCGAACGTTCATGCAAAGGCCCATGTCATCCGGAGCGAATACGTCATCGGTATACGGGGGAATGTTAAACGAAGACTGGAGGGAATGACCAACCCCAAGCTCAAAACCGGTGAGATAGAGGTGTTTGCCACGGAACTTAAAATATTAAATGCCGCTGAAACGCCGCCGTTTATAATTGAAGACCATGTGGATGTTTCGGAAAATATTCGGCTGAAATTCCGTCATATTGATCTGAGGCGGCCACTTTTACAAAAAAACATCATCACCCGGCACAAGGCTGCCGCCCTTATCAGGCAGCATCTAGACGACCTTGGATTCATCGATATTGAAACGCCGATGCTCACCCGCAGCACACCCGAAGGCGCAAGGGACTATCTTGTGCCCAGCCGGGTTAATTCGGGGATGTTTTACGCCCTGCCCCAGTCTCCACAAATTTTCAAACAGTTGCTGATGATTTCCGGATTTGACCGGTACTACCAGATTGTCAAATGCTTCAGAGACGAAGATCTCAGAGCGGACCGCCAGCCGGAGTTCACCCAGATCGACATGGAGATGTCTTTTGTCGGGGAAGACGATGTGATGGAAATTACGGAGAACATGATGGTCAGTCTCTTTAGGGACGTTATGGAGAAAAACCTTCAAACACCTTTCCCGCGCCTCTCTTATGAGGATGCCGTTGATCGTTTCGGTCTGGATAAACCCGATATTCGATTTGCCCTTGAACTTATTGATATCTCAGATATTGTGGAAAACGCAGGGTTCAAGGTCTTCTCCAATGCCGTTAAAAAAGGCGGCATCGTTAAGGCGATAAATGCCAAAGGCTGTACCGACTTTACACGAAAAGAGATCGATGATTTGACGGACTTTGTCACTGTTTACCGGGCAAAGGGACTGGCATGGATCAAGGTGCGTGAAGATTCATGGCAATCCCCCATTGCAAAATTCTTCACCGACGATGAAAAACAGGCGCTTGAAAAGCGGATCGATATGCAACCCGGAGATCTTGTCTTTTTCGTTGCCGACCAGTCAAAGATCACCAACGAGGCGCTGGGACAGCTTCGAAACTTTCTGGGGAAAAAGCTCGGACTGATCCAGGAAGACAGCTTCAGTTTTGTCTGGGTCACCCGGTTTCCATTGCTCGAATTTGATGAAAACGAAGGCCGGAACCAGGCATTGCACCATCCGTTCACCGCCCCCCTTGAAGAAGATTATGGTCTGCTGGAAGATGACCCGCTTTCTGTCAGATCAAGAGCGTATGACCTGGTATTGAACGGTTCGGAGATCGGCGGCGGGAGCATCCGTATCCACCAGCGGGAACTTCAGGAACGGGTGTTTGGAGCCCTGGGAATGGATCGGGAAGCCTATGAGGAAAAATTCGGATTTTTGCTGTCGGCCCTCGATTCAGGGGCACCGCCCCATGGCGGAATTGCCCTGGGGTTCGATCGGCTCACAATGATTCTCTGCGGACAGCCTTCGATCCGGGATGTCATCGCTTTTCCAAAAACCCAAAAAGCAGCGTGTCTCCTGACCAATGCGCCGGCAGGTGCCGGCAAAACCCAGCTCGATGAACTCTCTTTGCGAATAAAGAAAAGCTGAAAATAGGAACCCATTAAACAAACATTTTTGCTTGACTTGATATAAATTTTTTACTATTTGGAAATGTTCCAATTGATCCCCAGTAGCTCAGTTGGCAGAGCAGATGGCTGTTAACCATCGGGTCCGCGGTTCGAGTCCGTGCTGGGGAGCCAAACATCACTC
>JAAXQD010000171.1 GCA_012974475.1 Desulfobacterales bacterium | reverse complement strand
AAATGATTTTGTATGGGCTATGTTTTTGACTTTAATGATGCGATTGAATACGAAAAGCGGTTAAAGGATCCCTGTAACCGTTTCGTCGATGACGTCGAACACCGCCTGATGCTCAACCTGCTGAAACCTCTGAAAGGAGAGCATGTACTCGATATCGGTTGCGGTACCGGTACCGGACTGTCGACCTTCCATGAACAGGGCCTCCATGTTACAGGTCTCGATCCATCACCTTATATGCTTGATATTGCCCTCAAAAATCTGGGGGACCGTGCTGAACTCTATCGAGGTTTTGCAGAAGATCTTCCCTTTGAAGACAATGCCTTTAACTATGCCTGCTTGATTAACACCCTTGAATTTGTCGAAGATTCCAGAAAGGCCATTGAAGAGGCGAGCAGGGTCGCCAAAGATAAAATATTTCTGGGCGTTCTCAACCGATATGCCTTCAAAGGGGTCCACCGCCGAATCAAAGGCGTATTTACGCCGACCATATACAATCACGCCTGTTTTTTCAGCATCTGGGAACTCAAAGAGATCATTCGCTCCTTGCTGGGGGATGTGCCCATTGCCTGGAGAACCGTCGGTCAGTTTTCGACATCTTCAGGTCGGACCGCCGATGAAATAGAACAATCATGGCTGCTGAAAAAATACCCCTTCGGGGCTTTTATCGGTATGGTGGTCACCCTTGTTCCACGCTTTAAAACCAGACCTCTCACCGTGCCATATAAACCCAAATCGACCACCGAAGCCTTGGCGGGATAAGAGATTAAAGGTTGACGGCTTCGTAAAAAGTCCAACTTCTGCGTTGCGCTGCATCCCTCGTCACTGCAGCGTACTATAAGTACGCTTCGTTCCTCGGGATTTGCGCGCCTTGAATTTGAAGCTTTTTACTTTGCCGTCTATTTTGACTTTTTACGAGTTTGTCAAAGTTAAAGGTTCAACTTTTACTTCGGGTCAGGAGTCCGGATTATGGAAGCTTATTTATATGAGCCGCTGGAGGAGAACAAGGTCAAATGCAATCTCTGCAATCACCGTTGCGTCATAAAAGACGGGCTCCGGGGCATATGCGGTGTTCGGGAGAACAGCGGGGGCACTTTGGAAACCCGGGTGTACGGCAGGGTCATTGCCCGTCACATCGATCCCATCGAAAAAAAACCGCTGTATCATTTTTTGCCGGGTAGTCTCTCTTATTCCATCGCTACGGTGGGATGCAACTTCAAATGCCGTTTTTGCCAGAACGCAGACATTGCCCAGATGCCGTCGGATCGCAATGGGATGATCGTCGGCGATGTCACCACGCCCGCTGATGTTGTCCAAGAAGCCGTAAAGGGAAATTGCAAAACAATCGCCTATACCTACACCGAACCCACCGTGTACTTTGAATTTGCATATGATACGGCAAAGCTCGCCCATGAAAATGGAATTCAGAATGTGTTCGTCACCAACGGATACATGACCGGAGAAGCACTTGAGATGATCAGCCCCTACCTGGATGCGGCCAATGTCGATTTAAAGGCCTTTGCCGAAGATTTCTACAAGACATACTGCCAGGCCCGTCTGGCGCCGGTCAAAGAGACATTAAAACGGATGAAATCCTTAGGTATTTTCGTTGAGGTCACCACATTGCTGATTCCGGGGTTGAACGACGATAGAAAAGAACTCGAAGCGCTGGCGGCGTTTATATCGGATTCTCTGGGCGTCGACACCCCGTGGCATATCAGCCGGTTTCATCCCACATACCGGTTGACGGATCGCCCTCCGACGCCGGTGAAGACCCTGGATATGGCCCGTAAAATCGGCATAACGGCCGGTTTGAAATATGTTTACACCGGTAATGTTCCCGGTGAGCGCGGGGAAAAGACATTCTGTTCCCAGTGTGGCGAAATTCTTATCGATCGGTGGGGGTTTTATGTCCAAAAAAATAGGATAACCAGCGGAATGTGCCCCCAATGCGGTGTAGCGGTGGATGGCGTGTGGGATTAAGGCTGAAAGCTGAAAACCTTGAGCGTTTTATGTTTAAGATACAAATTCCAAGCACCAAATTGCAAATAAATCTCAAATTCCAATGTTCAATGACCAAAACCTTTAAGGACGAGACATTGTTTGGATTTTCGAATTTTGGTCATTGGGCATTTGTTTGATATTTGGGATTTCAATAAGTCAATAAACTTTCAACAGAGCAAATTCCCTCTGGATATAACCAAAGCCTGCTCCTCTGGGC
>JAAXQD010000160.1 GCA_012974475.1 Desulfobacterales bacterium | reverse complement strand
ACTCATTTGGTCTGGGCAATCAAAAACATTTAGCAAAGACTCAAAAGATCAAATCATTAATGATGTGATCAGAGTTCTGGTTAATGATTTGCAAAATAACAAGTTGATCACGCCAAAATGAAAGTGGCTGTTTTTAAAAGTTCAGAAAGTTTTAAATGGTACTGAAATAAGGAGGTGATAAAGGCTAAGGCGTAAAGAACCAATATCAAAGACAATTTCGACAAACGTATATTTTTTTATAATTTGTGAAAAAAATACATTAAAAGGAGATTAACATGCGAAGACATTTTTTGTTCAGTTGTTTGATAATGGTATTATGTTTAATTTTGGTTGGTTCGACATGGGCAGAAGAAAAAAAGCCATCCGGAACCATCTATATTAAATCCAAATCCGTAGCTATTGGCGTTGGGGTTACTTGGGGCAACGGTAAGTTAAATTACGATGGCAAAGAGTATGCCTTTAAAGTTGATGGTGTCAGCGTGGTTGATTTAGGATTTTCATCCGTAGAGATGACTGGCGAAGTCTATAATTTGAAATCGGCATCTGACTTTGCCGGATCATACGCTGCGGCTACTGCTGGTGCAAAATTTGGCGATGCCGGTGGTAGTGTTACATCTCTAAAAAATGACAAAGAAGTGGTTTTGAAATTAAAGGCCAAGGGCGAAGGCATTCGACTTACGTTTGCACCGAGCGGTGTGATGATCAAGATGAAAGAATAATGCATCTCATCGCTCTTGAGGCTCGATAGAAGACTGAGCCCAAGAATATCAAAACAATAAAATAGATATATTCAACTGGCAGGGCCAGCAATGGTCCTGCCTTTTTATTATCCGACCTTTGAAGTCGGGTAGACCGGAGGAATTTCACCTCCAGTCTCCCACAGCACCGTACGTAAACCTCTCGATTCATACGGCTCCTGTCAGCCATTCTCTTGAAACCTCTCAGTTTCAAGCCGACGTAGAAAGAAATTAGCTCCTCCCGGTATTCTGGTTGGCTGAATCTTTCTACGAGCTGACTCATCCCCTTCGCTCCATCTCCAATACAGAGACTTCATCACTATTACAGGATGATCCGCCCCTGAAGACAATCCAAAACACCATAAAGAAAAAGAACCGTTCCTTAGAATCGCCCGTAGCTCTTTATGTTTTTGTTCAGGGCGAAGCTATTTGACCCCTTGGACGCTTTCCTATATTTGTATATATCATCGAAAAACTCTTAAAAGGCACTCCATTCATTATATGACACTTGAAAAAACATTTACATTTTCCCCAAAAAATTAGATTATGCCCATATCTATCCGGTATGGAAAACCTGATCCGGATAATTATCTGCGCCAGCATTTTTAGCCGCTTTCAATCAGAAACCATCTCAACCGTAGAATGCTTAAAGTGCGCCGTCATAACGCCTGATTATTAGACCTGACTCTGGAATCGGAAAACATAATGCGATCGATCTTCTATGCGTCCGTCCTGCTGTTGTTGTTTTGCACCCAGGTGTTTGCAACAGTATATATCGAAAAATACGGGCTTTTTTTTTATTTTCCGGAAAATGAAAAAACCATTGCCGAACGTTTGACGGAAAAAGCACCCCAGATGGTGGATTTTTTGGCCCGGAAAGGACTGGAAATAAAAACGCCCCTGCATATCATTGTGGATCGCAAAATGGATGCGCCTAAAGTGGATGTTCATGTTATTCCCCACAACGAAATCCGCATACCGATCCGGGCGCCCGGTGTGCTGGAAGATGGATATATGGAAACCGACCCCTGGAGCTATTTCCTTTTCAAAGGTCTCTGTCTCCAGGGAATTTACGGTATCCGTTCCGGAATCCCCGGCACCCTGCACCAAGTTTTCGGAGATATCATGTCCCCCAATGTCATTATTCCTCCCTGGCTAGAAGAGGGCATTTGCAACCTGCTCTATTCTCTCTATACCGAAAGGGAAATCCAGGACCCCTTCGAATCGGCGCTGTTTCATGCCACCCCGGTTCCCGACCTGGATCTGATCAGCCATCACCCACAAGTCTGGCCGGGATATCATGGATATCGTATCTACGGAAAACCGTTCCTTTTGTGGCTGTACCGTGAATTCGGCTGGGCAAAGATCCTTGAATTTCTTCAGGAACACGGGCACGGTATCATTCCCATCGAAATCGACCTGAAAGCCCTCAAGGTGTTCGGTAAAACCGGAGCAGGATTGTGGCGTGACTTTCAGAGCCGATTCCAAGCCCAAAATTTTCCTGGTCAGGGACTGCTTGTTACCGGATATTGGGAAGAACCCTTCGTGTACTGGAACCGTGCCGGTGTTTTCCCCGGGAAGGTAAAAATCCGCCACCGGGGACGATACGGATATGCCGACCCGGATGGAACGCTCTGGGTATCGGAATATCAAAATGCCGCTAGGATCTTCAGATACGCCAGAGGCACCGTTTCCCCCACCGGTATCATACATGCTTGGGACCCGGGGCCCGGAAGAGTGGCGATCACCCGAACCGGTCGCCACCCATGGGTGGCTGTGTTTCCGGACAACGGTCGGGGCGGTTTCCGCCTGGCTAACTCCTCAAAAAAAGAGCACCTTCAATTGATTCCAGCCCCGGAAGGCGTCATTCAGCTTTCCGGTCCCGTACGCAATAAAAAGGGGCATATTGCCCTAGCTGCAAACCTTGGGGGAAACTGGGACATCTGGGTGTATGACGGTCAATGGCACCGGTTGACCGACACCCCTTCCATCGAAATGGATCCTTGGTGGGAAGGGGATTTCCTGGTGTATGCGTCGAATGTTACCGGTAAATTCCAAATTCATGGGGCAGACCGAACCCCGGTCACCCAGGCCGATCACAGTGCAGTTCTTCCCAGGCAAGGAAAGTATTTGTCGTTGACCTCTAACGGCTGGCGGATTCAAAATTATAAACATGACCGTATGACCTTTGGCAAGATGGTCTATTCTCCCATGCCGCCGCAGCAAGAGGATTCCCCCCCTCCTGTCCTTGACGTCAAACCCTATACCCCGCTTAAAAGCCTCTGGCCCAATTATATTCGTCCCGACTTTTTTGCAGCCGTCAACGATCTTCAGATTGGAATGGTCACCAAAAGCCGGGACGTCACCGACGATTACCGTCTGGATGCAGGTCTGCGCTATTCTTTTGACAAGGATTCCCTTGCAGTTCGTGGGGCGTTCCAGATCCAAAGCACCGGTGCCCAGTACACCCGCTATCCGGTGGACTACACCACCGACATTGATCAGGCTGTAAATGAATTGCGCAACGAAATTAAATTGTTCTGGAGACCCTTTAAGCTAAAAAGACTGGAAACCATCGACCTTCTTAGAAAATCCGAAGGGCTGGAACGATTTGATGGGATAGAGGTGTCCCTGAACTGGCGCACCTGGGAACCTCTGGATTACAATGGGCTGCGTGATGACGAAACCTGGGGCGCTATTTCCGGAATTCATCAATTCGGGATGTTGCGAATGTGGGGCAACCTGGAGTTGTTTTCCGAAAACCGGCAATCCTTTTCCGGCGGACTGCGTCTGCTATTCGGAGATGAAACCCTGACCTCGCTCCACATGATGTTCGGACGCGCGTGGGGGGAGCCCTCATTGGGGCATACCACGTTTCGTATCGGCGGCAACATTTCCGAGGGTTATTTTACCCGCAGACCCCCCAAACTATTTCCGGTGCGGGGATTTGATTCCAATCTCGTGGAGGCACCCAAGGCCGCCGCCGCAGGCATCGAAGTGTACTGGCCGTTGGCCAACCTGCAAAAAGGCTATCAGGCCCTGCCCCTATTTCTACACAGATTGCGTCTAGGAACCTTTGTCGATGCCGGCATCGCCGGTGAAGATATCACTTCCGACGATTGGATCGTCGGCGCCGGGTTTGAATTTATCACCTCTTTAGAAATTGCCTGGGGAAATTTTTCCACCTTTCGTATGGGGATTGCCTGGCCTGTGGTGTATCCGGATTTTGTGAAAGACGACAATCCTAAATTTTTCTTTCAACTTGGCCGGCCTCTGTAATGCGCTGCTTTTTCCTTTGTCCGCTATAGTCCAAGGATTATGGCGTACTGCTTCAGTTCACTGTTCAAGGATTTTCGGTCTCCGACAATCCGATCCAACGCTGCATAATATCTCTTGCCGTGATTTTTGACCCGTGTATGGACCAATTCATGCAATATGATATAATCCATCAACTTTTCGGGCAAACAGACCAGTTTAACATTGAGGCTGATATTGTTTTTCGACGAACAGCTCCCCCAGCGTGTTTTTTGGTTTCTGATAACTACCCGGTTATACTTAAAGCCGTGCTTTCGGGCCAGTTCTTCCAGCCTTTGAACAAGGATTTTTCCGGCTTCGCGCCGGTCTATGTTGTTGAATTTGTGGGAAAGGTTCCCGTGATCCCTTTCCGCCTTTCGCATCTTTTCAAGATGTTTTTGGATCCAGTGCTTTTTGGATGCGGCAAACATCCTGGCTTTGGCATAGGGCACACCATACGGCACGGCAACCCGAATATCTTTGAAGGGCCTCACCGAAATATTGATCCGCGTTGCCTTTCGGCTGCGTTCAAAGAGAATCTCTCCCACACCCTCGATACGAAAAAGATGACCGGCCATACAATCCCTGCTTATGCCTCTTCTTTTCTGTTTTGCGTGGTTGGAATCAGTTTCAATGCAGCGGCCCTGAGGTATTGAAAGACATCGGGCCCCTCTGCAGATGCTTTCTGTTTTCCGGCAGCAACTTTCTGAAAAAAATCTATTTTACCCTTGTCAAAACTGCCAATCTGTTCATCGATCAATTTCATGGCATTGTGAATCATGCTGTAAAGAACCATGGGGCCGAACAGATCCTCTCTGCTCTCTTTTTGGGTTAAAGCACCGACAATTTGGTTGTGACGGATTCTGAAGGCTTTCGGCGCAACCCTGTAATTTAAAACTTCTGCAAAAAGATCGAGAGATTCAACGACCCCGTCCGTGTATTCTTTTCCCAAAGAAGCCAAGCCATCCTCGGCGATTTCATCGATATCGGATGCATCGAAGAAAAGATTCAGCTTGGCGATGCATTCTTTCTGAATGGTGCTGACAGACGCCGCCTTTTTGCTCATGACCACATCCGTGTCTTTTAATATTTTTATAATATTATATGGATTCATCATTTCCTTTACCGTGGGGCTTTTTCGCATGGCGACGTCATAGATGGACGTATGGTAAATGGCCAAATCATTGTCGAGAACCAGAATCCTGGTTTTTTCAGCATCAACATCCTCGATATAAAGATCGAGACCGCGCTTCCTTTTATGGGTATAATCGGTCATTTCAAGGAGACTGCGCATGATTGTCTTGTCGATCTTTCTACCGCTGTCGGGCGGACCCATGGAAGCGATCACCAGTTGGGCCATTTTGTCAATCGCTATCTTCTTCAAAAGGTTTTCTTTGAAAGACATGATGCCTCCTCATGTTTAGAAGAAATATTATCCTGCATCCTTTCGATATTTACCACACCCCAAGTTCTATGTAAACTACACCTCAATTATTCAGCATCACCGGCTTGACCCTAAGATAATATTCAGGTATATAATTTCTTTTATTGACCATTTGGATTCTCCAGAAAAAATTTGCATTGCTTATTTAAAAAGAGGTGAACCATGACTGAAAATGTTAAGATTGTATTTGAAGGAAAAACATATGAGTTCCCAACTGTTGTCGGTTCGGAAGGGGAAAAGGCCATCGACATTTCGAATCTTCGCCAGATGACCGGGTTAATTACACTCGATCCGGGATATGCCAACACCGGCAGCTGCAGCAGCGCCATCACGTTTATGGACGGTGAAAAAGGAATTCTGCGATATCGCGGTATTCCGGTTGAACAGCTGGCCGAACATTCGAGCTTTATCGAAACGGCCTATCTTTTAATCAACGGCAGGCTTCCCGTCAAAGAAGAGCTTAATCAAGTATCGCTTCTTTTTAATGACCAGTCCCTTGTGCATGAGGACATGCAGGATTTCTATCGGAACTTTCCCAGAGCCTCTCACCCCATGGGTATCCTGTCGAGCATGGTAAACGCATTAAGAAGCTTTTATCCCGAGCTACAGACCATTGAAGAAGATATCAACATCCCTGTTACCCGGCTTCTCTCCAAGGTGCGTACCATGGCGGCCATGTCATACAAGATATCCAGAGGCCACAAAGTCGTTTATCCCCGTCCCGATTATAAGTACTGTGCCAATTTTCTGCACATGATGTTCGACACGCCGGTGAGGCCGTATCAAATCAATGAAACTCTGGTAAACGCATTAGAGGTTTTCTGGATTCTGCATGCCGACCATGAGCAGAACTGTTCGACATCCACCGTGAGGCTGGTGGGCAGCGGAAGGGTCAATCTCTACGCGGCCATTTCAGCAGGAATTGCCGCCCTATGGGGCCCATTGCATGGCGGTGCCAATCAGGCCGTTATCGAAATGCTCACCGACATTCAAAACGACGGCGGCAATTATCAGTGGGCCATTGACAGGGCCAAAGATAAAAAAGACCCGTTCCGCCTTATGGGTTTCGGCCACAGAGTATACAAGTCCTATGACCCCCGGGCCAAAATTTTAAAAAAGATGTGTGACAGCTTGCTTGAAGAACTCCACATCACCGATCCCTTGCTCGATTTGGCCAAAAAGCTGGAAGAGGCGGCGCTAACGGACAGTTATTTCATCGATCACAATCTTTATCCCAACGTCGACTTTTACAGCGGCATTATTCTTCGCGCCATGGGCATCCCCACCAACATGTTTACCGTTATGTTCGCAATCGGCAGGCTGCCTGGCTGGATAGCGCAATGGAAAGAAAGTGTTGACGACCCCAAATGGAAACTGGGAAGACCCCGCCAGATTTATACTGGACCCGAAAAGACCCGATATATTCCCATTGACGAACGCTAACCTTGCGGGCGCATCGATTTAGAGTATCGGGAAAAATCGACGGATCGACGCATTAACCCTGACTGATCAAAATTCGAGGTGAAGTTGCTGTCTGCATAGTTGTCGGGAATAATTTATGAATGCCATAGATACGAAACTCAGAAGCTTGCTGGAACATCTCGCCTTGGGTCCGGTCGTGAAGCCGGCAAATTTGTTTGAAGAGAGAAAAGCCTTTCTGCATCCTCGTTGCCCTCGCCGGGAAAAATCTCCTGTGTTCAAGTATGAAAATACCCTGTCACAATGGAACAACTTCGAGCCGGTCTTCTCTCTTGAATCCATGGATGCTCCGGATGAAGTGGTTGAAATCTATCATGAAAAGCAGCGCGAACTGGACATGATGAGAAATATGTTCGCTGCAGTGGGAAAGAACGGTTTTACAGGTTTTGCCATTGAAATCTTTGGTGCGCCAACCGCTGAAGACGCCCGGCAGTCTCGCAATGTTCTCGAGGAACTGTCGGATGTTACCCCCCCTGAAAGAAACTGTTCGGCAAAGGAATTTGCAGAGTTGCTCGAGACGCGCCTGAAAAAAATCGGGATTTCCATGAATATAAAGCTGGTCTCTTCCATGGCGACCAAGATTTCGGTAGACAGCGTTTCTTGCACCATCCATCTTAACCGGAACGCCCTTTTTGCGCCCCAGGAAGTAAAACGCCTCCTGGTACATGAGATCGATGTTCACGCAGTCCGCATTCACAATGGCTCTCAATTCCCCTGGGGCATCTTCTCCATGGGCACGACAGGATACAGGGAAGCCGAAGAAGGACTTGCAGTTTACTTTGAACGCCAATCCGGACACCTCTACCCCTTTCAGGAGAAAATTTACGCAGGGCGCTGTCTTGCGGTATACCTATCGCTCTCAGCCGGTTTTGCAGAAGTTTTCGAAGAACTCCGGGTCTATTTCGATGAAGAAATAGCCTATACCATTGTGGAGCGGGTAAAGCGAGGACTGACCGACACCTCCCGTTCAGGCGCGCTCACAAAAGAATTTCATTACTTCACCGGACCCACAAAAGTTCAGTCGTACTGTCACGAAAGGGGCAATCTTAAAATGCTTATGGGCGGAAAAATAGCTTTCAGGCAGGCAAAAGTAATCGATCGTCTGGTGCAAAACGGCCTTGTGGATACCTCGAAATGGGTTTTTCCAGCGGAAATGAACGATGATAAAGAATCTGTTCCAACTTAAAAATGCCCTAAGTAAGAGCCGGGGATCCTGGGCTTGGGTGGGGCAAAGGGGAATCGATGCATTTTCAGTACTCGACTTTATTCCCGTAGATGCTGGATTCTGTTGTGACTTTGGTGAGGCGTATTCCAGACTATGGGCAGCAGAGTCCCTGTTTTCTGTTGAAAGAGACCTCGGGAAGCGGGAAAACTGGGGAAATCTGGATCTTGAAAAATTGTGGGAAGCGCCCACGCGGAAACGGATTGAAACATACATTGACGGTGTAAATACACCCATCAATACGGTCTGCTACCGTTCCCTTGAAGTTCTAGAAAAAGACAGACGTTTTCGCGTATTGGCGCCCCCCTTGAGGCTTAAAGACCTGTTTGACGACAAATTGCGGCAACTGGAACTGTTTTCCAAGTTGGGTGTAAAGACCCCAGCCACGTTTGTATGCCGGCTGGATGAAACAACGTTTGTCAAGGCCAGCGACGTCTTAGACGGCCCGTTCGTCGTGCAGCCCCCGGTGGGCTCTTCCGGAGAAAACACCTACTTTGTAAATGATGAAGCCGATTTCGACAGGGTCCGGGATGTATTTGGATCCGACCAACGCGTAAAACTATCCAAGTACTTGCCGGTGCCGTCTTTAAACGGACATTGCATTGTTTTAAGAACCCGTGAAGGGTTGCGTTCAATTGCTGTGTGCCCGTCGGTTCAGGTTGTCGGCATCCCCGGTTGCACAAGTCGAGCTGAAATTTACTGTGGAAACGATTTTTCAGCGGCCGGTATGGTATCGAAATCCATCAGAGAAGAAATCTGCACCATCATGGAGAAGATCGGACTTTTCATGGGCAGCAAAGGCTTTCTTGGACTTTTCGGCATGGATTTTCTCCTTTACGGTGATCAGGTTCTGGCCCTGGAGATAAATCCGAGGTTTCAAGGATCCACCATGCTTCTTTCATTGCTGCAAGCGGACAGGGGAGAAGTGCCGCTGGCAGCGCTGCACGTGATGCAGTTCATGGGTCTCATGGAAGCGTTTTCCCAAACGTTTTTAGAAAATTTGAAAGCGGCGTACCGGACCCCCTACACCGGCGCCCACTTGATTGTTCACGCCTTGGGTGACAAACCCTGCCGCCTCGAACACGATCTAAAAGGGGGGGTCCACATCCTCACGGACGACACCATCCAACGGGTCCGAAGTGGTACCACCTACCGTGACCTCAAAAGCCCCAAGGAATGGTGCATCCTGGGGAATCTTCCTCAAAGGAAGACGGAAATTTGCCAGGAAGCCCGTTTTGCCATGATACAAACAAGCGAAAATGTTCTTGACAGCAACTTACAACAACTCGAGTCCTATGCCACGGCTTTTGTAGAGGCTCTTCAGCGTCGCTGCAGAATGACTCCCATCAATGGAGGTAGTAAATGAAACAATTTTCCATGGAAACCTACGATATTGAAAAACGTTTTGTCGAGTTGTACACGCTGGGCCATGAAGGGCCTGTAAATGAGGCACCCTTTTATCTTCACGCCCTTGGGTTTGACAGCGAACCCGGAAAACTTGGCGCAGAACTTATCGCTTCGTTCAACGAGCGGTCACAATCAGACGAAGAACTTTCAAAATACGCCCTGGATCTTCCGAAAGCCGCCCATTTTCCCGACACCATCGTCTTGATTGATGCCTCCAACGACCGTCTGCCCACCGGTCCCGAATCCTTTCGGGTACTTAAGGATGAAGTCAAACGGCTGGGCATTAAGGCCCGTTGCCACCTGGTGAATACCAAAGAAGAGTTGTTGGCGGCGGTCGACAAGAACCCAAAGTCTACCCTGGTTATCAGTGAGTGTGTCGATTCCGGCGCATACAACATTGAAGTTCTGGACCTTCTTGAGGGTATGGGGGCTATTGTCCTGCCCGGTCGGGTCACGGCTCCGGGATCCATATTCTCCAACAAGGGGAAAACTTACCAAATGCTTCAAGATGCGGGGCAGGAAGGTCTCCTGGCTCGGTATGTAACGGTGCCTGCATCGCAAATGAACACGTCTCAAGTGGTTTCGACCATTTTGGACAATGTGGACAAATTTTCCCAAGATTGGAATACGCGCCGCTTCTTTGTGAAACCGGTCACAGGGGGAAGCGGCGTCGGCGGGTTCCGGATTTCCCGGACAAACAGAGGATATTTCGTCCCCGACCTTTCCAAGGTCACCGGCGATGCGTTGGAAGTTCATCCCATACACATGGATGTCGGCCCCCGGGACGACCACCGGCTCGACGAGCTTTTGTGGATCTTCTCCTTGTTCTCATCCGACCCATACTATAGCAAACAGTACATGTGGGTAACTTTGGAAACGTTAAGAGATCGCTATGGCACCGGCGACGACCGGGAAGCACTCAGACAGCATCTTTTAAAGACGGCAGCCCTACAAACAGCCGGGGCTGAACAGAGAAGCCTTGACCGTAAAAGCATGCATGCAAAACTTGAAGCGGCGGTCAGGCGCTACGAAGCACACTTTTCCAAGCGGTATGATCCGGTCTTTTGCGAGTATATCGACTTCGGGGCGTGGGGACTTAGGGCACACTACCGCCTCACTCGCCGGAGCATCCAGCTAGAATCCATATACGCCAGGATTTTTCAGTTGGCGCTGACCGAAGAGGGGGTCAGTTACGTCGGTTCCGACAACATTTCCAACAAGCATACCGGAGTTCTCGAGTCGGTTCGACTAACGCCTATCAAAGAAGCCATGGTCAACACGGTGGGGGGGCGCACTGGTTTCCTGGACCTTCTAAAAAAAGGCGGCCTTGCCGCTTCAGTCCTGGTGGCGACCCAGAAACCAGAATTGCGCCGCCGAATCCCGGTGCGATGTCAGTTGGACATCGCACCTATCGACGGAAAAATAGGAGAAGGCAACGCTGACACCGCCAGAGGACAGGCCCTGGGCACGCGATGGTCCGACTTCGTGGGAAATATGCGGGACTGGTTCCGGGACTGCTTAAATTACTACGCCACCCAGACGTTCGAAAACAAGCACCGCGGATAGGTTGGGAACCCGGGTTTCATGAATCATCCCATGCGGGTCGCCGGCCGTTACCTGAATACCAACAAGTTCGTATAAAGCAAGGAGTACAACGATGTTCAGAAAAATCCTGTATCCAACAGACTTTTCAGACGTATCGAAAAACGCCTTGAGCTATTTGAAGCAATTAAAAAAAAGTGGCGTGGAAGAAATTTTTGTGCTTCATGTAATCGATAAAAGGGATGTCCAGTTCAGTTATCTCTATCTTTTTGATGAAAGCAGCCCTGATGGAAACCTTGAACAGAAGCTAAAAGATGAAGCCACACGAGAATTGAAAGAAATTGAAGGCAAATTGAAAGAGTGGGGCTTCAAGGTTTTGTCCAGAGTAAAACTCGGGAGTCCTATTAAGGAAATATTAAGCGCCGAGCAAAAGGAAGACATCTCCATCATCGTCATCGGCTCACATGGAAAGAGCAATATAGAAGAAATGCTCCTCGGCTCCGTGTCAGAAAATATCATACGAAAATGCAAAAAACCGGTGCTGGTCGTTAAGCGATAATTAAAATTTAGGGTCACATTAGGAGGAAATTGTGGGAAAAAAAACAACCATAATTCCGGGTTGGTGGTTTCTGGTTGCTATCTTATCGCTTCCTTTTTTCGGGGGATGCTCCAAGGCATATTCTGATGCAATGGAAAAGGTGGGTATTCATAAACGCGATATTCTTGTGGACCGAGGAAGCATGGAGTGGGATCGATGTTGCGCTGAAGCGCTGTTTTAACTTGATTCCCAATTTGATTCGCGCAATTGGGCGTCGGGTGTATTTTTGAGAGGACTTTTAGAGATTTTGGATAGAAGCTGTTTTATTTTTTTAGGAGACCGAAAGGAGAACAAAGCACATGAGCAAATTTATGCAACTGGAAGTCCGCGTTACGCCCTACTATAAACAAGATATGGCGTCGGCCTATCCTCATATTTCCAGTGGGTTAGGCCATCTTAATCAAGCAGGGTTAGAAAAAGAGCCCTCCTTCTTTGACATCGTCGGAAAACTGGACAAGCTCCTTTACGACCTGGAAGGAAATCCGCCTTTTCGAAAGATTTTGCTCAAGCACCAGGACAAACTCCGTAAGCTTCACAAGGACGTCGAAGCGAATATTGCGGATTGGGACTTGGCCAAAGCCGACAAGGCACTGTATCAGATGGAGGATATCTTCGATAAAATTGAATGGGAATTGGGGTGATGATCTCCGGATCAGGGTTGACTTTAAATTTTACACAACCTCTCCGCAGCTTTCTCAAGGGTTTCATCTTTTTTTGCAAAACAGAATCGCAATACTTTATGATCAACTCGATGGTGATAAAACACCGAAGGTGGAATGGATGCCACACCATGCTCTATGGTCAGCCGTTTAGAAAATTCGACATCAGACTCATGGGAAATTGACGAATAATCCACCATCTGAAAATAAGTGCCGTGGCAGGGCATGGCTTTAAATCGTGAATTTTCGATGAGCGACAGAAATTTATCTCTCTTCTGCTGATAAAATTCCGAAAGATCCAGATAAATATCCTTGTTCTTCATGAATTCCGCATACGCGTACTGTATGGGGGTATTCGAGGCAAATGTCAAAAATTGGTGCACCCTTTGAAATTCTTTAGACAGTGGTGCCGGTGCCAGACAATATCCGATCTTCCATCCGGTGGTGTGATAAGTTTTCCCGAACGAACTGACAACAAAGCTTCTTTCCATAAGCTCCGGATAGCGCGAAATGCTTTCATGTCGAAGGCCATCAAAAATAATATGTTCATAAACTTCATCACTTAAAAGCAGCACATCCGTATCCAGCAAAATATTTTTAAGTGCTGATATGTCTGTTTCCGTAAATACAGCGCCGGTGGGATTGTGAGGTGAATTCAGAATAATGAGCCTAGTTTTGGGAGACAGGGCGTTCCTGACATCATCCCAGTCAATTCGGTAATCCGGGAACTTGTAGGCTACATATACGGGAATACCGCCGTTCAATTGGATGACCGGCACATACGAGTCGAAGGCAGGTTCAAGAACGATAACTTCATCACCTTGTTGGACAACAGCGCTTATGGCTGCAAATAATGCCTCTGTACCGCCGGAAGTCACGGTTATCTCAGATTCAGGATCGTAACTGGCATTATACAGCGCCAGTACTTTTTCCGCAATCCGCTGGCGCAGGGCCGCCACACCTTGCATCGGCGCATATTGATTGTGTCCCGAGCGCATATACTTGTCTACCAGTGCCAATAGATCCGGATGAACATCAAAATCGGGAAAGCCCTGGGAAAGATTTATGGCCTGATGATCGTTGGCCAGCTTCGACATAATTGTGAAAATGCTAACACCGACATCCGGGAGCTTTGATTCTATTTTCATGGTTTTTCTACTCACTTCCGTTTTATACGAAACCGTTTTTTGTTTCTATAAAACGTTTTCGGCAAGACATCAAGGCGTAACATCGCGGGTTATTGAAAAATCAGGTAGATAGGGAAATGGTGTCTGTTTTGCAAAATGGAAAAAGACCCTATGTAAGGTCAGACAAAACCTTCCGGCAAATTATTTTTGAATTTTTTGCCCACTAGCCCTTCGCAAAGGAGCGCGAGAAACACGCCGTCGCTTCGCTGCACGGAAATCAAATGCGTTTGCCCTGACACTTTTCACGCCTTCAATTGACACCAATCCATATTCCATAGTATATACCCTATAGCATCTTCTATTATGGGACCGGCCTCGGGCAAAAGGCTACAAATAGGTTTGCCAAATGCGGCAACGTCAGTTGAGTCGGTGTTCGAAGGAAATAAATCACCCCAAAACGACACCGTTTTTTCAATTTTTTTGAATGAAAAGTGAGGATTCAATGCCTTCAGGGGAAGCAGTGGATATGAAATTGCCGAATTTCCCGGAAGAAAGTATTCATGCAAAGCTTTTGACACCGGTGGATTTCAAACCCAAAGCCGAACCTTATCTTCTTGAAATTTCGCCGAATAAAACGCTGACCTCTCATTTTTTCATCCACAAGGGAGAAGAAATCGGCTACGTGTTATCTGGGACGTTGCAATTGAAACTGGAAAAGTCCGTATATCAGGCCCGTACAGGGGATGTTATTTACTTAACCGCTGAAATTCCCTCACAGTGGGAAAATCCCGGCCCGGATATGGCCAGATTGCTCTGGATCAAGATCAAGTAAAACCGAAGCTTCGACAATATTTCCGGCTGGAATCTTTCTGCCCGTTTTACGAAAATATTGCAATTTTACCTTCTATTTCCTGATCTGCCCTGGTTTTTCTCGACGTTTTAAGCCGGAATTCGTCATCTCCTCAAAATACACTTTTATACACCCCTGAAGACCAACATGGCTTTACCACTATATATTGTAACATTTTTTAATTGACATACAATATACATCATCCTAAAATAAGTCGATACCGGTTGGTTGCGACACCATCCTTTCACAAAAAATGGAATTGTTGTCATGAATACGTTTACAGAGTTAATTGACAAAATGTTTACGTTGAAGCAAAGGAAAAATCGGCGATTCAAAGTCCAGGACCGCGTATTTGTCGTCTTCGGACCGCTTCTCCACAAAGCAAAGCCAATTATCGACATAAGCATGAGCGGACTGAGTTATGTTGATGGAGAAAATCGGCCAACAAGATCGTATGGATTAAACATTCTGGCGGATGATTCTTTGTATTTTGATGATAAGATTTCCTTTTCACCCGTTTGGAAATCTGAAACGGAGGATCTTCCGGACAGTTCTGATAAAGAAAATCGATATGCTGTGAAATTCAAAAGGCTGACCCTCGGTCAAAAATCTAAATTGAAAAATCTCATCCGGGCCCACACCACGTCCTGAATCCAGATCTGACGAACAAAGAAGAAAGGGATTTATTAGAAAACCAAACCTCAACACATCAGAATAATAATGAAAATGCTTCTGGAAACGACTTCTTTCAGTGCTGAAACAAAAAGACTTCTATCGCAAGTATGCGAAAAGCATCATATCAAACAGGTAAAAGAACTTGTTGATATTTATAGACACAAACCGGATTTGTTTTTTGAAGTCAACGGTTTTTCAAAAAAATGTTGGGATGAAATATCAGGACTTTTATCAGATCCAAGCAACCCATACATGCCCGAAGATTCTGTGATTTCGTTTCAAAAAGCACTGTTAATCGTTAAGCGGAACCATCTGGTCGATGAATTGGCTGAACTGAGCAAAGAAATACAGTTGATCCGGTAAAATCATATTTTTCGAAAAAACAACCGATGACTTGATAACCGTTATTGCGTCGACAAATTGGACTGTTCAATCTTATAAAAATCTCTCAGCGCCAACCGATTGAATCAAATTCCAACATTCAAATCTGAAGCCAATCATTTGCAGCCGCCATTGATTTCGTTATAAAATAAAGACCAGGCGACCATGAACGACCCAACATTCATATCGAAGATTGCCCAGGAACAGAACTTAAACGACCATCAGGTACAGGCGGTGGCCTCCCTTCTTGGAGAAGGATCCACCATCCCCTTTATTGCGAGATACAGAAAAGAAGCCACAGAAAGCCTTGATGAAGTCGCTGTCACGGTTATCCGGGACCGGCTGAATCAGCTTCGGGAGATTAGAAATCGGCAGAACGCCATCCTTAAATCTCTTGAAAAACACGGACATCTGACCGATGAGCTTCGGGAGCGGGTTCTCGCCGCCGAAACCATGGCGGTGCTCGAGGACGTATATCTTCCTTTTAAACCCAAACGGCGGACAAGAGCCGTCATGGCCAAGGAAAAAGGGCTTGAACCGCTCGCCTTGGAAATCTTTGAGCAAAAAGGCACAGATCCGCTCAAAGCGGCAGAGCCTTTCATCGATTCCGAAAAGGGGGTTGAGTCCGTGGAAGATGCGCTGGCCGGAGCCAGAGACATTATAGCGGAAATCATCAATGAGGATGATGCGGCAAGGGGCAGGCTGAGGAACCTCTTTTTTAACAAGGCTACGGTTAAAAGCCGCGTGGCCAGAGACATGGCGGAAAAGGGGGTGAAGTTCAGAGACTATTTTGAATGGGACGAGCCGGTGGCCGGTATTCCTTCTCACAGGATGCTCGCCATCCGGCGGGGCGAAAAAGAAGATGTCTTGAACCTTGACATATTGCCGGATGAAGCGACGGCAATAGCCATACTCGAAGACCTGTTCGTTAAAGGGGACGGAGATGATTCCGCCCAGGTAAAGCTGGCCGTAAAGGACTGCTACAAACGCCTTCTTTCCGGTTCCATGGAAACCGAGACCCGGCTTTCCACAAAAGAAAGGGCCGACACTGAAGCCATCAGGGTGTTCGTGGAAAATCTTCGCCAACTTTTGCTCTCCCCGCCATTGGGCGCAAAACGTGTGATGGGAATAGACCCTGGATTCAGAACCGGATGCAAAATCGTCTGCCTGGACCGGCAGGGCAAGCTGCTTCATCATGACACGGTTTTCCCCCATATGTCTGAAAAAAAGGCCCTTGAAGAAGCCGGGAAGATAAAATCCCTGGGTGAACAGTTTAAGATTGAAGCCGTCGCTGTGGGAAACGGTACGGCCGGCAGAGAATCGGAAGCCTTTGTCCGGGCCGTCCCTTTCTCTGAACCTGTACAGGTGGTCATGGTCAATGAAAGCGGTGCGTCGGTCTATTCCGCTTCTGAAGCGGCAAGAAGAGAGTTCCCCGATCATGATCTGACGGTACGGGGGGCGGTATCCATCGGAAGGCGGCTCATGGATCCGCTTGCAGAGCTCGTGAAAATCGATCCAAAATCAATCGGCGTCGGCCAGTATCAGCATGATGTTGGCCAGACAGCCTTGAAACAGGCCCTTGATGATGTTGTGATGAGCTGCGTTAATGCTGTGGGTGTCGACCTGAACAGGGCCAGCGCCCAACTTCTAACCTATGTTTCCGGGCTCAACGCCGGTACAGCAAAGAACATTGTCGATTATCGTGAGGCAAACGGGCCGTTTAAACTTAGAAAGCTGCTGCTGAAAGTGCCGCGCCTCGGACCCAAGGCGTTTGAACAATCTGCGGGGTTTCTAAGGATCCCTGACGCCGAAAACCCCCTGGATGCCAGTGCAGTGCATCCAGAAAGTTATCATATTGTCGACGCCATGGCGAAAGACCTTGGGACCACGGTGGCTGATATCATGAAACATCCTGATATCCGGGAAAAAATAGATATTTCACAATATGTAACGGAATCCATCGGAATACCCACATTAAATGATATCCTCGGTGAACTGGCAAAGCCTGGGCGTGATCCAAGGGAAAAATTCGAGGAATTCTCATTTGCTGACGGCATCGAAAAAATTGAAGATCTAAGACCGGGAATGAAACTCCCCGGAATCGTGACAAATATCACCGCATTCGGCGCGTTTGTGGACATCGGCGTGCATCAGGACGGCCTCGTTCATATCAGCCAGATGTCTGACCGGTTTGTGAAAAATCCCGCAGAAGTCGTGAAGGTTCAACAGAAGGTATCTGTAACCTTACTTGACGTTGACCTTGCCAGAAACCGGATCTCCCTTTCGATGAAATCGCAGGCCCGCCATTCAGAATCTGATGTGAAAAAACCGGGCTTGAAAAAAAATCACCCTCATAGACCGAAACCCAAGAAGAAAAAAGGGACCAACACGAAACCGTCGTTTGACAGTCCTTTGGCAGAGGCTTTAAAAAAGAGCGGGCTGAAGTAGATCTGGCAAAGCTGATGATTGCCGTGTTGTTTCTTAAATCTTTTCGCTATTTCTGAACGGTTGATAACCGACCAAAGATATACCGTTTTCCTTGACGTCTATTACCTGCTGCTTTATGCTTAAACAGTCGTGTCATTGACCATCTTAAAAAGGAGGAATTCCGTGATGAATAAGATAACCAGGCGTCTTTTAGTTCTGTTTTTCCTTGTTATGTTCACATGTACGGCTGCTTCTGCAACAAAACCACCTTCTGAAGGGGATCTTCTTCCGGAAATTGTGCTGACCGTTCCCCCAATTTTGGATCAGCAAAAATATCTCGGTTTATCCAGTGAAACCACATTTACCATCCCGCAGATAAAGGCCCGCGTCGTCATCGTTGAAATTTTCAGTATGTACTGTCCTTATTGCCAGGCTGAAGCACCTGCTTTAAACAAACTTTACGACAAAATCCAAAATAATAGCAAGCTTAAGGACCGCTTCAAACTGATAGGGATTGGTGCCGGTAATACCACCTTTGAAGTCGAGCATTTCAGAAATACCTATAAAATCCCTTTCCCCCTCTTTCCCGATGATGATTTTTCCATCCACAAGAAAATCGGAGAGGTCAGGACACCTTATTTTTTCGCCGTTGGAATTAATAAAGACGGAACACACCGGATCCTGTATTCCCACCCAGGTCGCCTTGAAAACCATGATCAATTTATTAATATGCTGCTCCAGCGTGCTGGATTAAAATAAGGAGGTGGCGACAATGAAAAGATTTTTCAATATACATATACTTTTAACGGTGTTTCTGTTGATTTTCTGCGGTGCTGCATTCGGATTGTCTGAAGCGTATAAAGGCAATATTTACAACCCTGGAATTTTAAAGCCCATGGACAGCATTCTAAAGGTCAAGGTCGGAGACCCGGCCCCGGACTTTATTCTGCCGTCCATATCCGGCGAAAAAATTTCTCTGGGCCAGTTTGCCGGGGAAAAGAATGTGGTGATATCCTTCGTTCCGGCAGCATGGACGCCGGTGTGCTCAGACCAGTGGCCGGGTTACAATATTGCGAAAGGTTTTTTCGACAAATACGATGCCGTCTTGCTGGGCATTACGGTGGACAATATTCCAACACTTCATGCCTGGACCCAGCAGATGGGAAAACTTTGGTTTTCAGTACTTTCCGATTTCTGGCCCCATGGTGATGTGGCCGCCCGTTACGGTGTTCTCCGTTCCGACGGTGTATCGGAAAGAGCTCTGTTTGTCATCGATAAAGCAGGGATCATACAGTTCATCCATGTAGAGGATATTAATGTTCGCCCCAAATTGGAGGAACTCGTTATGGAACTGGAAAAGGTACACAAAAAATAATCGAAGAGGTTATCCAGTTGTAAAAACAAGTTTTGAGCTGGCCTTATTGTCTGAACAGGCTTTATTGTCTGAACCTTCATAAAAAAATCCTTGATTTTTTCAACCCCACCTAATATACTGATTTCATTGCAGAATTGTGTCACATTGTAGTATATTACATTGTGGCACAACAACATCGCTTAAAATCGGCATTCAATCTATGGGGCGTCTCCCGCTTATCCGGTTAAACAAACGACGAATTCGGGAAAGGCGATCAACATCGGTTCCATTTACTTTGACGAAAAACGACGTGTCATTAATGACAATGGATCTCTTTTCGCAATTCTTCCTATAGGGTGTACACAAGTTCACCGGAGGAGAGACTTATGAAGCATCGGTATCTTGTTTTCAGCCTGATTCTCGCAGCCGTTCTGGCAACTTCCCTTGCATGGTCCCAGGAACAAAAAGTCGACGAAGGGATCATGAACCTTAAAAGCAAAGAATTCGGTAAACACCATGAGCGTTCAGTGAGATTTGACCATTATCTGCACGAAACCATCCTTCGATGCAGGATGTGCCACCATGATTTCAATGTCTTCAACAACAGAAACGAGGGTAAAGGGAGCAAGTGCGCCACATGCCACAAAAAACGACTGACAAAGGAAATCCCGATTCCTCTGCTGACGGCATTTCACAAAAAGTGTATCGGGTGTCATGAAAATTATATCAGATGGGACCGTAAAAGCGGTCCCTTGATGTGCGGGTTTTGTCATAAATGACTCGAAAATAGGATGAGTTAAAGCTCAACCTTTCAGTATCACTTATCGATTCGTTATTAGAAAATAAACAATAACTTTTTTTAGGTAGTGTCCATCCAGAAATTAGGATTTTTGTTCAAGATCAAGGCATGCGAAAAAAATAACCACAGGCATATGTTTAATATTCCGAGGATTATTTTTTGAGCATAACGTAGAGATTGGACAAAAAGACCATTTATAGATGGACAATGGGTAAAAACCAAAGGCTTATGATCAGCCCGAATTTTCAGACGGCACACGGTCAAATTGACCACACCACCAAACCAGCGATATTCCTCCTGGATTGGAGGTATTAAACAGCCGGCTGATGTCGGGACAAACGTTTTATTGAGAAAGGAGGTAATATGTCACTAACACGACGGGAGTTTCTCAAGTGGTCGGGCACTGCGGGCGCCGCAGCAGCCGCCATGTGCCTGGGCTTTGACTTAAGGCCGGTAAGTTCTTACGCCGCCGACTTGAAGATCCTCAAAGCCAAGGAGACCACCTCTATCTGTCCATACTGTGCAGTGGGATGTGGCCTTATCGTCCACACCAAAAAAAGCGGCAAACTCCTCAACGCCGAAGGCGACCCTGACCATCCCATCAATGAAGGGGCCTTGTGTGCTAAAGGAGCCGCTCTCTACCAAATGACGGTCAATAAAAATCGTATGAAGAATCCCCTCTACCGTGCACCTGAAAGCGACGAGTGGGAGGAGATCGAATGGGATGAGGCCATAGAAAAGATCGCGAAAAGAATCAAGGAAACCCGCGACGCAACGTTTACAGAGAAAAACGCCAAAGGCCAGATGGTCAACCGTACAACAGGCATCGCCCATGTGGGTTCTGCAGCTCTGGACAACGAGGAATGCTGGCTTCTTCAGGGCATCATGCGGGCAATGGGTCTGGTGTATATCGAACATCAGGCTCGTATCTGACACAGCGCCACTGTTGCGGCTCTGGCAGAGTCGTTCGGACGCGGTGCGATGACCAACCACTGGATCGACATTCGCAATTCCGACTGCATCCTGATCATGGGATCCAATGCAGCGGAAAACCATCCCATTTCCATGAAGTGGGTCGAAAAGGCCATGGATAAAGGGGCTACCCTCATCAGCGTTGATCCCCGATTTACCCGTACCTCTTCAAAAGCCGACATATACACCGCCTTGCGGTCGGGTACGGACATCCCCTTTTTGGGCGGTATGATGAACTATATCCTTTCAAATAACAAATTTCATAAGGAATATGCGGCCAATTACACCAATGCCAGTTTTATCGTCGGTTCCAAATTCGATTTTAAAGACGGACTTTTTACCGGGTATGATCCCAAGAAAAAGAAATACGACAAATCGCAATGGGCGTTTGAAAAAGATGGAAACGGCGTGCCCAAAAGGGATTTATCCCTCAAAGATCCAAGGTGCGTCTTCCAGCTCATGAAAAAGCATTACTCACGCTACACACCCAAAACCGTATCCGCCATTACCGGAACGCCGGAAGCGGATCTTAAGAAGGTATGGGAAACCTATGCAGAAACCGGTGCCGTGGATAAGACCGGCACCATCATGTACGCCATGGGTTGGACACAGCACACGGTGGGAGTACAGAATATCCGCATGATGGCCATGATCCAGCTCATGTTGGGCAACATGGGCCGGGCCGGAGGCGGGGTTAACGCCTTGCGCGGGGAATCCAACGTGCAGGGTTCCACAGACCACTGCCTGTTGTTTCACATCCTGCCGGGTTACATGGCTACCCCAAGTACCAAATTGCCTAAGCTTGCCGATTATCTAAAAAGAAGGGCCAAGAGCAATGATCCATTGAGCGCCAACTGGTGGCAAAATGAGCCCAAGTATATGGTGAGCTTTCTCAAATCCATGTTCGGAGAAGCCGCCACCGCGGATAACGACTTCGGTTACGACTGGATGCCCAAGCTGGATGCCGGCAAGACCTATTCGTGGCTGGACATTTTTGATGACATGTACAAAGGAAATTTCAAGGGATTTTTTGCCTGGGGCCAGAACCCGGCCTGTTCCGGAGCTAATTCCAACAAGACCCGCCAGGCATTAGGCAAGCTGGACTGGATGGTTAACGTCAACATTTTTGACAACGAAACTGCTTCATTCTGGAAGGGACCGGGAATGAAACCCGATGAGATCAAAACCGAGGTCTTTTTCCTTCCCTGTTATACCAGCGTTGAAAAAGAGGGCTCCATCACCAATTCCGGTCGCTGGATGCAATGGCGTTATGCGGCCGCCAAGCCGCCCCGAGGGACCATGGGCGATGGTGAAATCATGGTTAAGCTCTTTGAAAAAGTCCGTGAACTGTACGAAAGCGACGGCAAATTCCCGGAACCCATCAAAAACTTCCGATGGGACTTTGTCAAGGACGGAAAGTTTGATTCCCACGCGGTTGCCAAGCTGGTCAACGGCTACTTTGAAAAAGATGCCACTGTAAAGGGCAAATCCTTCAAAAAAGGAACCCTGGTACCCTCGTTCGCTTATTTGCTGACCGATGGCTCCACCAGTTCAGGCAACTGGCTCTATTGCAATTCCTATACGGAAAAGGGAAACATGGCTGCGCGCCGTGGGAAGAAAGATCCCACCGGCATGGGTCTTTATCCGGAATGGTCATGGTGCTGGCCTGTTAATCGAAGGATCATTTACAACAGGGCATCCGTGGATTTAAACGGTAAACCATGGTCGCCGGATAAAAACATTCTGGAATACAAAGACGGGAAATGGGTCGGAGATGTTCCGGACGGGGGCTGGCCGCCCATGACAAATAAAGAAAAGACCAAGCGGCCGTTTATTATGAAGCCGGACGGCGTGGGGTCGGTCTTCGGACCCGGTCGTGCAGACGGGCCTTTCCCCGAGCATTACGAACCCTTGGAATGTCCGGTGCCCAAGAATCTGATGTCCAGCCAGCGCATAAATCCCGTTGCACCGGTTTATGGTACGGAAGCGGATGCGCATTTCTCTTGCGATCCCCGCTTCCCCTTTGTGGGCACAACCTACCGGGTCACCGAGCACTGGCAGACCGGTATTCTGACCCGATGGCAGCCCTGGCTGTTGGAGCTCCAGCCACAGCTCTTCGTAGAGATGAGCAATGAACTGGGCAAGCTCAAAGGAATCAACAACGGTGATAAATGCAAGGTTTCATCAGCCCGCGGGGAAGTGGAAGCCGTGGCTATTGTGACCGGTCGATTTAAACCCTTTAAAGTACAAGGAACGACCGTTCATCAAATAGGTCTGCCCTGGTGTTTCGGATGGATCTATCCAAAGGACGGCGGAGATTCGGCCAACCTTTTGACGGCATCCACCGGTGATCCCAACACAAGAATCCCGGAGACCAAGGCTTTTATGGTCAACGTGGAAAAACTCGGGAAAAGGAGGGCGTAAACCATGGCTGGTAAATTTTTCTTTATAGATACGACCCGTTGCACTGCCTGCCGCGGTTGTCAAACCGCCTGCAAGCAGTATAAAAAGCACGGTGTCACCAAAACAAAGCAATATGGCACGTACCAGAATCCACCGGACCTGGACGGTAACACATTCCGCCTGGTGCGTTTTTCGGAGCACCCCGCCAAGGTCAACTCTATGGCCTGGTATTTTTTCACTGAAGCTTGCCGTCACTGCCTGAAACCGGCGTGTAAAAAGAAAGCGGATCAGATCTTAAAGGATGCGATCATCGTTAAAGACTACGGTGCTGTCCTATTTTCCAAGAAAACCAAAGATCTGGAAAAAAGTTTCAAGGCAATCAAACAAGCCTGTCCGTGGAGTATTCCCACCTGGAGCAAAGATGAAAAACAGATTGTCAAGTGCAATATGTGCTACGATCGCGTAGAGGCCGGACTTTTTCCGGCCTGTGCCAAAGCCTGTCCCACCGGGGCACTCAACTTTGGTGATGAGGCGGAAATAAAAAAACTTGCCAACGAACGCTTGAAAGCGGCCAAGAAAAAATTCGATGGCAGGGGTGAAATTCTAGACCTCGAAGACGTTCGGGCCCTATATCTAATAACAGATGTACAGGCGAAATATCGCCCAGTGGCATAATCCAACCCGGGGGCTTCGTTAATGCGAAGCCCCCGAATTTTATGGGGCGACGCTAACTCGAACCTTTCTGTTTATGATCATTATCAAAAAAGTGGGGCTCATTCATGACACACTCCCTGGAAGACATCAACACCAAGGTCAAGACGATTGCAGTGCGCAATCCGGTCTATACCGAAATCTCTCAATGGGTGGGAGACCTTTTATCTACGACTGTTGAGGCTTCAGAGAACTTTCGTCTTTCAGACTTGAAACTTGACGTTGATCCTTTACCGGAGGCTTGGTACCAGGGAAAATCTCTTTTAAATCCAGAGGAATTGTCTCTGGACTGGGAAAAGATATCGGCCCTGTATGAACGCCTGGTGGAATTGGTGAAAAAAAGAGAAGACGGACGTCGACAGGCAGAAGGCCTGCTGAAAGCCATTGAAGAAAAGCATAACGGAGCTCCCGTAGTGATGAAGGCGGTTCTGACATCCAACTTTGAAGCCATCGAAGCTTCAGCCAAAGCATTGAACGTCGATTCCCCGGTACTTGCATTGCTGCTTCGCTTGTCTTTGCGACCGTCCCTTTTGATCATCGCACAAGCCGTTCTCGAACATTTGGATTTAAACCTCTGGAATTACGGCCACTGCCCGGTTTGCGGTTCGGCACCCGGGCTGGGCGATCTTTCCGGTGAGGGAGGCAAAAGAAGTCTTCACTGCTCATTGTGTGAAACTGTGTGGTCTTATCCGCGCCTTCGATGCCCTTTTTGTGAAAATGACAATAGAGAAGAGCTGAGTTATTTGCGGGCGGAAAATGAGGAATACCTCCGAGTGGATCTATGTGGTCGCTGTAATAATCATCTTAAGACCCTGGATTTAAGAGAAATCTCAGGGCCGATTATTCTACCGCTGGACGATGTGGCCACATGGCATCTGGATATCATTGCCGGCAAAAATCTGGAAGATAAAGGCAAAGCTTTATCATGAGCCACTTAGGGTTCACGAAGAAATAACTTTGCATTTTCAGGAGTCGAAATGCCCCCAGATATAATATGTTTTTTCTGTAACACTTTAGATTGTTGAAAATAATATTGTTTCAAAGAATTTAACTGTTTCTTTTTTTAAAGTTTATATTCGATAACAGGCAAGGATAACAATTATGGCGAAGGGAAAATCGTTACGAATAGGGGCTGGGATCTCTGTTGCGATTATCATCTTGTTAATCGGCTTTATGGGCGTTTTTGATGTTACAGCAGTGTCAAAAACCCCTGTCGATACTCAGTCAATTGAGTTTAGGCCGGATATCGTCTTTTTTGATAATATGGAGGCTTTTGGAAAACTCGAAAAGACCAAAGCGGTATTTTTGCATGACCAACATACCGATGCCCTGGAAAAGAAAAATAAGGACTGTTTGGTCTGCCATAAGACTGAAAACGGACGCATGTCTCCTAAATTTATGCGGCTAAAAGATGTCAGTCGAGAAGAATTAACGAAAATTTACTGTGACAATTGCACCAAATGCCATACTGAAACGATTGCGGCCGGAGAAAAGGCGGGCCCTGTTAAATGCGATGATTGTCACAAGGAACGAATTTTGATCCAATCTTCAAGGGTCCCCATGGGGTTCGACAAATCCCTCCATTTTCGACATTACCGTGCCCAGAAGAACAAATGTGATCGCTGCCACCACGAATATGACAAGAAAAGCCAGAAGCTGTTCTATGACAAGGGAAAAGAAGGAACCTGCCGGTATTGTCATAAAGAAAAGCCGGAGGGTGACGATACGGAAAAAGTGATCTCCATGCGGTTTGCCTCCCATTCCGCCTGTATCGATTGTCATCAAAAGACTCGAGCGAAAAACATGGATGCAGGCCCGCTTCGGTGCGCCGGATGCCATGATGCCCAAGAACAACTGAAAATCGAAAAGGTGAAAAAGGTCCCCCGACTAAAGAGGGGGCAGCCGGATAATGTTATCATCAAAACCGGCGACAAAAAGGGGCTCATCGCCAGGATGAACCAGGTACCCTT
Source organism: Desulfobacterales bacterium (assembly GCA_012974475.1). Taxonomy (GTDB): domain Bacteria; phylum Desulfobacterota; class Desulfobacteria; order Desulfobacterales; family UBA11574; genus JAAXQD01. Next base: position 4,817 of record JAAXQD010000160.1, on the reverse strand, counting down.
CAGCCATAAGAGCCACGAAGAATACAACGACACCTGCCGTGTATGTCACCTTGCGAGTCTGGAGTCGTGTGCAACTTGCCATCCGCTGGTCGGTTCAAATAAAGTTTCAAAAAATGGCAGGGACATTACCCTTGAAACCGCTTTTCATAAACGCGGACATCAAAGCAGCTGTACCGGATGTCATGAATCCAAACAACAGGACAAAAGCTGTGCCGGATGTCATGCATTTATGTCAAAAACCCGTCAGCAGGAATCCACCGCGTGCCTGAGGTGTCACATGGTCCCGTTGCCGGAGAAAACCGGGGTTTTGTCGACCTCAAAATCAGCCAAAATGGCCCGCCTGATGCCTCAGTTGTGGAAGGAGACATTTGCACCTATCTATAAAGTCAATGTCCCGAAAACCGTTGTTATCAAAGACCTGATGAATCAATATGGGTCAGTGGAATATCCGCATCGAAAAGTGTTTAATTCAATGGTAAAACAATTAGAGAACAGCAAATTGGCCCGATATTTTCATTATGACGAGACCACGTTATGCCTTGGATGCCATCATAATACTCCCGCGGGCGACAAGCCGCCCAGGTGCGCTAACTGCCATGACAAACCGTTTAATGAAAATAATCTTTTCCGTCCCGGGATAATGGGTTCTTTTCACCAGCAGTGCATCGGATGTCATCAGAAAATGGGTATTGAAAAATATACAGGCTGTACATCTTGCCATAAAGAAAGAAAAAAACAATCGTAGTATTTGACCCGACTTCAGATGAACTCGACGTTTACGAGATCACCTGAGTGAACACAAACAGCTAAATTGCGGTAGACGTTTTTGAGGTACGACACATGTCCATATCCAGAAGAAAGTTTTTAGGGTGGGTTGGCGCGGCAGGCTTGAGCACCACAATCGGCAAACCTGCTGCTGCTGCAACCAACCAGGAGTTTGCCGGTTATCCCGATAGTTTTGCAATACTCCATGACACGACGCTGTGCGTGGGTTGCCGTAGCTGTGAAGCGGCGTGCAATAAAGTGAATGATTTACCGCAGCCGGATCAGCCGTTTACGGATCTTTCCGTCTTGGAAACACCACGCAGAACCACCACAAAAGCGTTTACGGTTGTAAACAAACATGACAGCCTGAAAAAACCTGGACATCCCGTATTTTATAAAAAACAGTGCAATCACTGCCTGGAGCCGGCATGTGCGTCCGCTTGTTTTGTAAGGGCGTTTTCAAAAACCAAAACCGGCGCTGTCGTTTACGATGCCTCCGTCTGTGTGGGGTGCCGGTATTGCATGATCGCCTGCCCATTTGAAATACCCACCTATGAATACGACCAAGCCCTGACGCCCCGAATTCGAAAATGCACCATGTGTCATCCACGGGTGATCGAGGGGCAGCTGCCCGGATGCGTCGAGGCCTGCCCCATGGAAGCCCTGAGTTTTGGGAAAAGAGAAGATATGATCAAAATCGCCCGGGAACGGTTTCGAAAATACCCGGATCGTTATGTAGATCATATTTACGGCGAACATGAAATGGGCGGAACAAGCTGGCTCTATGTTTCCGGAACTCCCTTTAAAGAGCTGGGAATGCGTGAAGATCTGGGTACTACACCCGCACCCGAATTGACCGCAGGTGCTCTCAGTTCAGTTCCAATCATTGTGGGGCTTTGGCCTGTTCTTCTCGCCGGAATCTACGCAGTCTCAAAACGCAAAGAAAAAATCGCACAAACAGAGCAAGAGCAAGCCGCGGCTTCAGCACTGGATGCAGATAGATCTGAACCGTCTCAACCCGAGGAGGAATCCTGATGGCCCAAGTCACTACTGGAGAGCGAAAATCAATTTTCAGCCTCTTTAATTTCATTGCCTTGATCGTCTTAGGCGTCGGTGTTTATCTTACCTATCTACGATTTACAGGGGGATTGGCTTCTGTCACCAATCTTTCCGACTACAATCCCTGGGGAATTTGGATAAGCTTTGACCTGCTTTGCGGTGTTGCTCTGGCAGCGGGCGGGTATGTAACATCTTCGGCAGTTTATCTTTTCGGAATGAAACAATACCATTCTGCGGTTCGGCCTGCTATCCTCACCGGATTTTTAGGGTACGCGCTTGTGTTTCTTGCCATCAATTATGATGTAGGCAGGCCATGGCGTCTCCCCTATCCCCTGGTCGTCCAGCAAGGAACCACATCCGTTCTGTTTGAAGTGGGTCTCTGCGTGGCCACCTACCTTACGGTTCTTTTTATCGAATTCTCCCCGGCGGCAATGGAATGGCTGGGGCTAAAAAGAGCCCGAAACATACCCATTTACTTTTTTGTCACCAGCATCGTCGCCGGGCTTTCCATGGTGATTTTTGAAAGCACCCTGTCCCACCGCTTTTTCGCTTACAAAATGGATGAAACTCACCTCAAAGAAGCAAGTGGTGTCACTTTAGGCTTTGGCAAAGCCGCATCATATGTTCTCGCGGGATATTTCGCCATTAAGGTTTTGGGTATATCAGCTGAAAATCACTGGCATTATCTTAAAACCGGATATGGGACCTGGTACCTCGTAGAGCTTTTGGGTTTTGTGGCGCTGCCAAGCCTTCTGTATGCTTTCGGTGTTCGGACAAAAAGCCTGACCCTGATAAAATTCACATCCGTATTGGCGATACTGGGGGTTATCCTCAACAGATTTAACATCAGCCTTGTTGCTTTTAACTGGCAGCTTCCCGCCGGTGAACGATATTTTCCACACTGGATGGAAATCGGAATTTCAGTCTTTATCGTTATGATCGGTTTACTTCTCTACAGATTTATCGCAACCAGAATGCCCATTTTATATGAGCATCCGGATTACAAGGATGCGCATTAAGAAAGGCTTTGCTTATGGACCCCATTTTTTATACACTTCAAGATTTTATGACGCACACGGAATCTGTCACTTATTTGCTGGTCATTGCGACGCTGATTGGAATGACGGTCTTCTGGTGGTTTCTGACGGGTAAAGACAAAGATTGATCTCTTGTCGAATTATCACGTATCAGCTTGAAATTTTTGAAAAATTTTTAATTTTGTTCGAGGAGAACCTGGATCAGATTACGGTTCTTTGCACTCGCCCAGTTCCTTGGGCCCAATGTTTTCCCAATCAACGTTCCGTCCCTGTTTAAAAGAAAATGCTCGGGATGGGCTCGTACACCATATTTTTTTTCAACATCCCCGTGAACGTCCAGAAGAACCGGAAACGTCATCTTTTGCTTTTTAATATATTTTTTTACACGTTCCTTCCCCTCCCGCACAGCGATGCCGATGACAACAAATCCCTTCTCTTTGAATTCATTGTATAACTTTATCAAAGAAGGGACCTCCTTCCGACACCAGACTCACCAGGTCGTCCAGAAATAGAGCAAAACGATCTTTCCCTCAAAAACGTCCAGCCGGATTGGATTATCATCCGGATCTTGCAAATTAAACTCCGGGGCTCTATTTTTTTCTTTATATTGGAGAAAGCCTGCATCAGATAGGAAATCACTGGAAACAGCGCCGGATGGAAACGGAAAAAGGCCTGCCACAATTCCAAGGACAAAAAGCAAGATCGCGATTTTTTTTATTTTTAGTTGAAATCCGTTCAGGTCGCCCATGATGTATCCATATTCGGCCCTTTCATATTGCCTGCGTGTTGGACACCCCAGACAATAAGGAAAAAAATCCTGCGTGTATTTATTTGGAGCCCGATTAACCCGGATGAGAGTCGGTTTTATATCGGCTCGGTGGGGTATTTAGCCCTGACCCATTCATTCCATCCGCCTTTGAGAACGTAAATGCTTGTAAATCCCTTTTCTATCATTTTCCGTGCCAAACTGGCACTGGTCTGTTCGTTGGGTCATGCTCAGTAGAGCAAGATGGTTTTTGTTTTGGGATACCGGGCGTACCAGTTCTCGAATTTGTATGGGTTTTCTTGAACAGCGCCTTTGATTTTCTTGCCGCTCTTCTTCCAGTCTTGAGGTCGTCGAACATCTAAGATGACCAGAGATGGATCTTCCAGCCGAGATTTGAGTTCTTGTTTCGACATCTGTTGAATCGTCTTGGAAGATTTTTCTGAGGTCGTTGCACACCCGCTGACGCCAAGCAGCAGGACCAAACAAAAATTAAGCCACGCAATGAATCGTCTCGGGTTCATATGAGTCACCTTTTAATTCGGTTTGCCGATTCGAATATCTGTGTATCGATTCTATTGTTTAAGCCTAAAAACCAGCGCTGACTTCCCAATTTGCCGGGAAGTCAGCGCAAAAAAAACTTAAGCTTGCAGCAATTTGGCGCCGCCGTTCTCCATTGAAAAATCCCATGTTTTGGCATTGCCAAATATTCTATGCCTGCTCTTAAAATCTCCATGTAAGCCCGAAATCGAGGCTTGTTTCACTGAGGGTCGACTCAAGCTCTACCGCACTGCCCACTAAGTCAATGCCGGTTTCTGTCATGGTGTTTTCAAAGGCATACACGAAACCGAGATCCAGGGAAAAGGCATCGGTGAACTTATATCCGATTCCCAGTGTAATATGATGTTCTACGATGGCCGGAAACCCGATAATTCTGAAGGTTTCATAGTAGTAAGTGGGCATTGAAATCCCCTGAACGGTAGTATTATTACCAAACGTACCGTCAAAATTACTGTGCTCGTTCACAGGATTCTTGGCATAGTTGTAACCCGCCCTCAAAACAAGTTTGTCGGTGGCTTTATACTGTGCACCGACAGCAAACACCGTCTGGTCATCCCAATCAAAATCCGAGTAACCGTCGGCATTTGACCAGTTTATCCATTTAACATCCGCTTCCAGCACCAATCCTGTTT
>JAAXQD010000070.1 GCA_012974475.1 Desulfobacterales bacterium | reverse complement strand
TGGCCGAGCTGGCTGAAGGCGCTCGCCTGCTAAGCGAGTGTGGGGGGAAACTTCCACCGAGGGTTCGAATCCCTCTCTCTCCGCCATTTCAAATATTTAGCCCGGCTTGAAAAGCCGGGCTTTTTGGTTTTTGGTCCCGGTTTTGTGTGTTAATATAATGTATTGCCAAATTATCCTGACCTATGGTCGATTGACTTCATTAAACGTTATGACACCCAAACAAATCGAACAGTTTCGAAAACGGCTTATTGAGTGGTATCGTCGCCATCACCGCCGGCTTCCATGGCGAGAAACCGATGATCCTTACCGGATATGGATTTCGGAAGTGATGCTTCAGCAAACTCAGGTACAAACTGTTCTGCCGTATTATCAAAAATTTTTGCTTCTCTTTCCGCATGTCAAACAGCTGGCAGATGCGGACTTGCAAAAGGTCCTCAAGGCCTGGGAAGGTCTGGGGTATTATGCCCGGGCTCGCAATATGCACCGAGCGGCAAAAATCCTTGTCGAACAATACGCCGGGAAACTCCCTGAAAACTGGGCGTCGGTTCGGGCGTTGCCCGGCGTCGGTGATTACATCGCCGCCGCAATTCTGAGCCTTGCCTTCAATCAGCCTTACGCTGTTGTGGATGGAAACGTCAAGCGCGTTCTGGCCCGTCTTTATGAAATCGGGGACCCCATAAACAAATCGTCATCCTATAAAATCTTCAAGGAAACTGCCGGACGTCTGCTTGATCATCGTCACCCCGGCATTTTCAATCAGGCCATGATGGAATTGGGCGCTACCATTTGTAAGCCTGGAAAACCGGAATGCAATGGTTGTCCCGTCTGTTCTCTGTGTCATGCCCATCAAGCCGGGAATGTCGATAAATTTCCAAAGCGGATTAAGACCCCAAAAACGCCCCTTCACCATATCGCCGTCGGTGTGGTTTACAAAAACAACCACATGCTGATCACGCGCCGAAAATTCGAAGGGCTGCTAGGAGGCTTATGGGAATTTCCCGGCGGCAAAGTCAGGAAACATGAAACCCCCGAAAGTGCCTGTGTCAGAGAGATCAAAGAAGAAGTGAACCTGGGGGTGGCGGTTGCCGGGCACATCGCACAGGTCAAGCATGCCTACACCCACTTTAAAATCCTAATGGACGTGTTTTCCTGTAGATATGTGGCCGGTGACGTAAAACTCAACGGGCCGATCGATTTCCGATGGATTGTACGCCGGGAGATCGAACTTTATCCGTTTCCCAAAGCCAATCATAAATTTATCCACTTGCTCGATTGATTGAGTTCCTTGTTAAGGAGCCTGGAGCTTGACCCAAAATCTGAAAAACCATCAGTTTTTCCATTGATCTACACTTAAAGTTTGATATGATTTTATGACACCTAACCATCTGGTTTTCAATATATTTTCGGCTGATATTGTCGCCATTTTTATGGAGCATTAAAACGCTTGAGACAAACGTTTTAAGCCAACGGGGTCATTATGTTCGGATAGATCAACAGCGACCAGCAGGAGGGTGCTTCAAAACACAGTCACAAATTTAATGCATCACATCCCGGGATACTTTTCGGGAAAAGACTCAAAAATCATTCATCGGAAGGTTTTTAAACGTCGTTTTATATAATATACGGCGTATACGGGAAGGCGTGGTTCGAGGCTCAGCTGTGAGCTATGTCCAAAATCAATAAAATCTGTAAGAATTATGTAAATTTCCCAGGTTGACGGTCTGGTTTGATTTTGATATCTGTATAGTAATCTTGATGGGTTATGGTTGGTTTCCGTTTTCCCGGATTCGGTTGAAAGCATTAAGTAATTCAATCTATTTGCTTTATTTGATTTCAAAAGGCGAATTCTAATCCTTCGCTTTTTTCGAAAGGGTTTGGCTTTTTCCACCCTTATGAAAAAAGATTCTTTGGTGATTAATAATTGTGAAGCTGACTATCTATAAAAAGATGATGCTTGGTTTCGGTGTCATTATCATCATAATGATCATCGCCAGCACGTATATCCTGTTCAAGTTGAATGTCGTTTCCAATACAGCGAAGATGACCCTTACCGCGAATGTCCAGGTCGTTGACCTTGCCAAACAACTTCAAGCCATCCTGCATGATCTAAATGTAGATGCTCAGAAATATATTATCTCCCGTGATGAGACCTATTTTGCTTTATTCGTTGCTACGAGGCGGCAATTCGATCAGCGCTTGAATTCATTGCTCGATGTATCATCGGAGAAGACGGAACGTTCCATTGTCAGAAACATGTTTCAGGCCCATGAATCGTTTGCCGCCAGCATGCAAAGCGAGAGAGACAGCCAAGACACGGGCTACAATCCGGTACGTGACAACCGAAGGTCGGAAAGCCTGAAAATCCTGTACAAATCCCTTGATCATCTTATCAGCATCAATCAGGTCTCCATTGAGAAGGCAATGTCTAGAATGAATACAACCACAAGCCGTTCCGCCAAAGTCGCGCTTTTGTTAATCGTCTTGACGCTGCTGACGGCTGTCTCAGTGGCCTTCCTTATTGCCCGAACAATCACAAAACCCATAGACGAGTTGATACGAGGAACTGAGCAGATTGCACAAGGAAAATACGAGCCGGTCAGGGTCTCTTCTAATGATGAAATCGCCCTACTCGTCGATGCAGTCAATGACATGAGCGTCAAGATCAAGAATATAAACGAACTCAGAACCCATATGATGCAGCAGATTTCTCACGAACTTCAATCTCCCCTCCAGGTGATACTTTCTGCACACGACATCTTGAAAGATCAATGTTTCGCCATGATGGATGCTGAACAGTTGCAGATGCTCGATACTATACGTAGGGGAATTAACAAGTTGACAGTCTTCAGCAAGCAGTATCTTGATCTTGCCAAGATTGACTCCGGTATGATGAAATACCACATGGAATGGACAGATCTCTCCCGGATTGTTGAACCGCTGGTTGAAGATGCAAGGCTTATTGCTGCAAGCAAGGACATCACTGTGGAGTTGGCTACCCGCGCTGCGCCCAAGATCATGGTGGATGCGAAGAAAATTTCTATCGTTGCAAGCAACCTCCTCAGCAACGCAATAAAATACACGCGAAACGATGGGAGCGTCAGGGTGAAGGTCGGCCCCTGCGCCATCGGTGCTCAGTTTAAGATTCAGGACTCGGGAATCGGCATCGCGCCAGAGGAACTCCCCAAAGTATTTACAAGGTTTTATCAAGCCAGCAATATCGGCAGAATAAAGAGTGGGGGCATCGGAGTCGGTTTGGCCCTTGTCAAAGCATTTACAGAAGGCCATGGCGGCAAGGTCTATGCCGAAAGTGTCGTTGACTCTGGATCGACCTTCACGGTTGAGCTGCCGGCCGCACCAGAGGAATTTCAAGGCCCGGCAATTCAAGTGCCGATATAGAAGTAAGGACTTATTCATGAAATGGAATCATGTCATCGTTGTAATCTTATACTTTCTTGTGGCCGGTTGTTCTTCCCAATTCCACGGTTCCAGATCTGAATTGCAAGCCCGGAATCATATGGATCGTGCGGCTGCCCTGGAAGACGCCTCTGAATATCACCAGGCCGCCCAGGAATATTCGATTGTGGCAGAGCGTTATCCTTCCACAAACTATTATAAGACTGCAGTATGGAAGGCTGCCTTGTTAAGCATTCATCCGGCCAACTCGGAAATCGATTACAACGCAGCACTGTATTGGCTCAAAATCTATCTTGGGCTGCCGCTATCTTCTGAAGAGAAAGATAGCGCGGAAATTTACGTTGCCATGCTGGAGCACATTAATGTTTTGGAATCCATACTTTCCGCTTTTGCTGCAGAAAAGGAGAAGCTCCAGGCGGTGGCTCAGCAACAGTCCAGCGATATCGTGACGGCCACCCAACGATTGGTTCAATTGGAAGCGGATCTGATACTCGCCCAGGCAGAACTTAAGAAAATGAAAGAGGTGGATGTCCGGATGCATCGGAGCCGGGTGAATGGTAATGACGGCAAATCTGGCGAAGGGGCTCAAGAGACCTCTGAACTTAATAAAGATGAAGTGAGGACACAGTCCCCAAGCTGGCACAGAGCGCCTCCGGGGCCTCAGGATTTTTATCCCTATGTGATTCAAGTCAGTTCTTATGCGAACAAGGAAGAATCTATTCAGGCCGCAATGAGAGCCAGAAACAAAGGGTATTCTGGATTTGTTTCCGATGCCCATATTCCTGGGAAAGGGGATTGGTATCGTGTGTATGTCGGCTTTTATCGGACCCTCGAAGCGGCACAAGGGGCTGCTTATGAAATGAAAAAGCAGGACTATCTTCATGCTTTTGTGGTTAAGATGCCCTTTGCCGTTCAGATTGGGATTTTCTCAAGTGATAAAGAACTGAAAGAGCTGGAGGCGGATCTTCGATCAAAAGGATACTCGGCCTACGGGCTTCCGGACAGAATGTCCCCTAACAAATTCAGGTTGTTGACCGGAGCCTTCCCCAGCGAAGCGGCGGCTTCTGAAATGGCCAAAGCATTGCAGAAAGAAGATTTCAAGTCAAAGGTGGTTCAGCGCTAGAATCGTGCTTAAAGGGCATGGCCCGGTAGAACGCATAAAAAACCGGTCAAGAAGCATTCGTCTCAATGCCCACGAATGGGGTTGAAATCCACCCGGTATTCGGTGGATTTCCTGAAGCGGCACTGCACCCTATTGGTGAGGATTCTTGGGGTGGCCAAACAAAGGGGCTTAAACTGTTTGGGCGTAAGCCCAAGGGGTATTTATTCTTAAAGTCGAGGTTGGGGTTATAATTCGCAACCACCTGTTTTAATAGTTTTTCGGTGCATGTATCCTCAGTCTTAAAGCAAGGTGTCCCAAACGTGTATTAACAGCAGGGAAATGGGTTGCATCGTCCTGATTCCATAGCCTAAACTTTAGTGTTGACCAGAAAAAAACAAGCTGATATAGAGTGCCCGGATCGTTTCAATCAAGCGTCTATCCCAAACGTTTAGGTCGGACAGCAAGGGGGGGGTATTGTGGCAACCATAGAACAACGACGGAAAACAGACAGGGAGCGTCGGGAACGCTGGCGTAAAAGGAAGCTTTCAGAGGGCAACAAACAGATTCAGATTATGATTACAGGGGAAGCTCAAAAGGTTTTAAAGTTGGAAAAGGAGCGTTCTGGAGAGCCTTTTGTTCAAATTATTAATCGTGCGATCATGAACATCGGCAAAGCTCATCCGAGTATTTCGGAAAAAACAGCGACCCGTCCGAGCATTTCAGAAAAAACAGCGTCCCGTCCCGACAAATCTGCTAAAGCAATGGCACCATCCAGAATCCCAGACAAAACAGCGGCACACGCCCCGGAGCAGTTGAGCTTGTTCATGGAATCAAAAAACTAGGTCGAAAAGAAAATCTCATTCGCCACTGGCGTAGACATTCAATAACGCATTAAAAGGATTCGGCAAAGGCGTTCCGAAAAAATCTGCGGACACCCGAGTGATGGGTCGGAGTGGTGACAATACTCTGGTTGCCGAGGGCTCCAACGCGTGGGTCTTTCACGTCCGAATCTGTGGGGGTGCAATAGGTCTCCCCTTGGCCCGAAATATTTTACGAAACCTGAGAATAAGGAGTATCGTTCCGGTGGTCGTGACGCTCAGAGACAATCGCAGAGGTTTTACCTTGATAGAGATAATGATAATTATTGTCATTATCGGCATCCTGGCAGCCATTGCAATTCCGAGCTATCTTTCTTATCGAGAAAAGGGCAAACTTGGACGGGCTTTATCGGAGCTGAGATTCATCGAGACGGCGCTTTCAATTTTGGCCATCGACACCGGTATGTGGCCCCACAAAAGACCGGTTGGTGACGTCTCGGGTAATGAGGTCTGGGATCTTAATTCACCCAGCGCCGGGATGGTTGCAACAGATGGAGGCTATCCCGGTTGGGACGGGCCGTATTTGGCAAATGTGCCGCGGGATCCTTGGGGTAACAACTACTTTTTTGATAACGATTACACAATAAACCAACAGAATGTTGTTGCTATCGGCTCTTTTGGCCCCAACGGGGTAGGACCCAACAATTACGATGCTGATAATATCATCCTGATAATATCTTCTGATTAATAATCTCCCGCAACTCGATATCACAACGTCTAAATCAGACTCAGAACACCGGATATCGAAGGATCACTCCAAAGCCATTTACTTTAGAGATGTCAAAGGTTTTGTATGGAAGCTGTTTCAAAACCTCCCATTCACTGGTGGGATGTATTAATTTCAGATAGTTATAAGCTTTAAAATTCTAATTGTTGAATTTCTTCCACAGTCTCCGTTGGCACATGAACCGTATAAATATACAACCGGACATCACCTTGTTTATATCGCCTGGTGTTTATGGAGGTTGAACCGAGGGGGTTACGAACGACAGTTAAATTGATTTTTTTGAAAATAGAGTTTAAAGTTGGACCGTTGTTGTGTTCAAATTATTTCATTTCGCAACACGCTGGCATCCTTTAAAGGAATGAAATGTCAAGTAGCCAACCCTATTGTAAAGGTTGCTCTACGATCCAGATCGCGTCTGCGATCCGCCCCTTCTCTCAAATCGTTTTCCGGCCTTTGTATATTTTTGAAAATGGTTTTGCCGATTCTTCGATCTGAATCGTTTCTTCTCTCTAAACCGATTCTACGGTCGACGCCGCTTCTGCGATCTTCTTCGACCCTTCTATTCGGGAGATAGTTTGTATATGAAAAATCTCGTCTATCAATACCTGTCCGCCTGCCTCCAGTATCTATCAGTCCCAATGGCATAGTTTAATCCTCGCTGTCTTATACCCGCATCAACAATCTAAGTTTTAAGATTGAAGTTTTCAGCACCTTCCGAATGAGTTTGTCTCTTGAGAGAAACCCCTGAAGCCTATCTTCAGGGGCGAAAAAGGAATAAAAAATGAAAAAGGTTTTCATTTTGGAGTATGTTTGCTTGCAAAAATCGTGCAAAAAAAGTTAATTATTTCGCAAAGCCTTGTCCATTAAGCATTGGCATTAATTGGAGGGTAAATGCAGCAATGGGGATCCATAAAGATAACCCTGCAATTGTGGAGCAAATTACATAAAATTGTGAATTAAGTTACATGTATAGATGTCACGTTGTGGTGGTGATTCTCGGAATAAATTAAAGAAGAGGGACGGTGGAATTGATTCACGATTGGGAGCCTGAACCTTTTCGTCCAGTGACCCAAATTCATTTGCCTTTATTGAAAAATGATATCTTTATATTTGGATCATCTCCCGATTAGTTGTAGTTAATTAGTTTCCATCCAGTACCAACCGGTCCTGAGCACGGACACGGCAGCTAAAACAATAAATACAAAAGCGATGCGCTTCTTTCCAATATTAAACCTCTTTCATACGGCAGAAACTATTTTAATTTATTAAATAAATATAGAAACGCTGTTTGTGCTGGTCAAATAAAAAACATGCTACAAGATGGGATGGTAAGTAGCCTTGTCGCATGAAAAAGGCAGTGGCATTGGCCTTGTGACTTAATAAAAAGCAGGAATCTGTAAGGTTGGTTTAGGACACGATCAAAAGATTCATTAATGTGAAAAAGGGCGGAGCCATTATAGCCCCACCCTTATGTGGTATGGTTGTCCCCTCATACAAGGTAAATTTCAGTTGATTAATCAGATAAAGCTTTTATCATCTCGTTCACTTGGTTCTCTGTAGCGATAGGATGTACTGAAAAAATACAATAGGGTACAAATTGTTGGAGGGCGTTCATCACTTCTACCTCAGTACCTTCATTTATAGAATAGCCTTTTGTCTCACCAACAAATCCTCCCCAATCCGTTACGATTCCCTTTTCGATATCTTGCCTAATTACTGCCATAAAAAGGCTCCATGTATCTTTTCGTTCTTTTGGATCAACAGGAATTTTCGTTTGGTCAATTTCCCAAAGTACCAGATATTTTCCCATGATATTACCTCCAATCTGAATTTGATTAAGATGGTTGAAAGGCATCAGGTCATCATAATCCTGCTTTAAGAGATGAAAATTAAGATGCGACTATGTTTTGGTTTGAGGTATTTTCCGTTCCCTCCTTTGGTCTAAAAGAGAAGTGATTAGGGTTGTAGCATTATGCTCCTGAGAGAACAGGCAATGCCCTGTCAGGAGCAGGGAATGCACATTTTGAGGGGCTTCTCCATGGTGATAACCTTCTGAATTGAGGTTAACCGATAGAAAATAAGAAAACATCATATTGAGAGAAACGAATTGAGAATGAGGTCAGCACAGTAAGAAATGTAGTTCGATGGGAATCGGATGTTGACAGAGGGCAGGTTTCAAAAGAGAATGTATCAAAAAATGCTATTTTAAAATCTCGATAGTGTCAATAAAATAATATTTTTGATAACTTATGCTACATTGTAGTATTGATTGCGAGGTTGATCGATAGAAAAAAGAGATGTGGCCTGGATGGGACTATGCACCTATTATAATAAGGTGGGAATAGGAGCTGAATAATGTGGATTTTTTCCAAAGACGGTTTTTTCTCAGCAGTTTTTGACAAGTATTGAAAAAGTGGGGAGTCCACTCGGACTCGAAAAAAGAGATCCCAGCTATATCTCTGGAAATTTTATTTCAGTTCAATTGGTTGTGATATCCAAATCCGAAAATTGAACTGTCAAGTGATGTATTGACCTGCCTTACGATTTTTTTTAAATTGAGTTTAGGTCGGGGCGAGATTTACCCGTCTGTCGTTTGGAGGGTTTACCCGGCGGTATTTTGACGGGGGATTTGAGTCTCCGACTTCGACTACCAGGTCCACTTAAGTATTCATAAATGGGCAAAACGTGACATGAAACAGGTTAAATCAGCTCGATTTTCGGTTGCATGAAATAAAAAAAGCGGCTGTTAAGCCGCTGTTTTTATTTTAAAACTTTGGTCGGGGCGAGAGGATTTGAACCTCCGACCCCTTGAACCCCATTCAAGTGCGCTTCCAGACTGCGCCACGCCCCGACGGTGGACAAATAAATAACACTTCAAATGGGCCATGTCAAGGTATGATGCCGGAATCTTGCACAGCAAATTTAAAGGACGAGGGCAATGGTTAAGTATCCATTGGATAAGAACAATTTTGCGTTCCGAAAATTCTATATAGGTGTTAGAAACGCAAATATTGTAATTATTTTCAAAATTTTATTGACGATGCCGCAAAAAATTCGTTTTATTTAAATCAAATCGACTCAAAATTCGATTCAGGGTTTTCTTTGATCAAAATCAATGTTTTAATACCATAAAAAATTACCATGGAAACTCAGGAGAAAAAATCTGTTAAGCCGACCCGCCTGAAGCCGGGCGATATTGTCGGCATTGTTGCGCCTGCCGGTCCCTTTGATCCGGAAAAATTCATGAAGGGAACGGCGGTTCTGGAATCGATGGGGTTTCGAACGGTTTTTGATGAGACGATTTTCCAGAAACGCGGATTCTTGGCCGGAACCGACGTCCAGCGGGCGGACCAGGTCAATCGTCTTTTTGCCGATTCCACCGTTCAGGCGGTGGCTTGCGCCCGGGGCGGATATGGGAGCATGCGTATCCTTCGGTTTCTCGATTTTGCGACCATTCAAAAGAATCCGAAAATTTTTGTGGGATTCAGCGATATCTCGGTGCTCCTGTCTGTGCTCCATGACCGGTGCGACCTGGTCACCTTTCACGGACCCGTGGTAACCACCCTGGCCGATGCCGACCAAGAGACCATCGCGGCGATGCGATGGGCGCTGACATCCGACACACCCATGGAACTGGCCCCTGAAAACGGCATGGTCGTCCGTCCGGGTCTGGCCTCAGGACCGGTGACCGGCGGAAATCTGACCACCTTGTGTCACTTGGTGGGCACCCCTTATGCCCAAGTTTCAAGGGGAAGATTCTGCTCCTCGAGGATCTGGGAGAGGCCCCATACCGGATCGACCGAATGCTGACCCAAATGAAGCTTGCCGGATGTTTCAACGGGATCGCCGGATTGATT
>JAAXQD010000153.1 GCA_012974475.1 Desulfobacterales bacterium | reverse complement strand
TCAGCCAATGCCTCGGCCATGCGGTGTGTGTGCCCGTACATGGAATAATATAGAATTAAAACTTTCATATGGGGACCTCCTTGGCTTATCATGTTTACACAAATTCAGTGCAACAATGCATGCCACATTGTAGTGTTTTGAACATGTTCACTAAAGCGTAAATGTCAAATATTTTTTGTTTATCCCAACAATGCGAAAATCGAGGATGCTGACCAGATGAAGTAGATTTTCAGGGACTCACGCCCGTGGGCCTCTGAAAATTTTGGACGGACGTTGCATTTAATTGGACAAATAACCTTGAGAAATGACGCTATTTTCGCCAGAATTCGGGCACCAGAAATATGATCACCGTATAGATTTCGAGGCGTCCCAGAAGCATGCACCAGATGAGCACCCATTTACCCAGGTAGGGTATCTGGGCAAAGTTGTCTGTGGGACCCACCATCCCCAGGCCGGGACCGATATTCCCGATGGTGGCCGCTACCGAAGCGATGGACGTCACAAGATCCACCCCCATGCCGGCGATGAGCACCGTGGAAAATACGAACAGGCCCACGTAAAGTCCCATAAACCCCAGAACGCTCCGAACGACGTCTTCGGGAACTGCTCTTCCCCCGATTTTTATCCGCTTCACCGCACGGGGATGAACCAGGGAAAAAAGTTCTTTGTAGCAGTATTTAAGATACAGCATGACCCGCAGGCACTTCATGCCCCCGCCGGTGGAACCTGCCGACGCCCCCAAAAACATGCACAGCAGCAGGATAAACTGGGACATGGCCGGCCATCGTTCGTAGTCGGCCGTGGCATAACCGGTGGTGGTCACAATGGAAACCACCTGGAATGCCCCGTACCGGAAGGCACGGCCCACGGTCTCGTACACCGTCCCATATATATTGAACGTCACGACGACGATCAGCAACAAAACCGTGCCCAGGAAAAAACGACATTCCGAATCCCGCCAGAAGGCCAGGGGTTTTCCCCTGAGAAACTGGTAATGAAGCGAAAAATTAATCCCGGCCAAAAGCATGAAGACAATCACCACCGTATCGAAATAGACACTGTCAAAATGGGCGATGGACGCGTTTTTGGTCGAAAATCCGCCGGTGGGCATGGTGGTGAAGGCGTGGCACAGGGCATCGTAAAGGTCCATGCCCCCCAGCAACAGAAAAAGGACCTGGACCAGAGAAATGAGCGCATAGACTTTCCACAGAATCTTGGCGGTATCTCTGATCCGGGGCTTGAGCTTGTCCGGAACCGGACTCGGAACTTCGGCCTTGTACAGCTGCATCCCGCCCACGCCCAAAAAAGGAAGGATGGCCACCGACAGGACGATGATCCCCATTCCCCCCAGCCACTGGATAAAGCTGCGCCAGAAAAGAAGGCCTTTGGACACAGCCTCTATGTTCGTTAAAATCGACGATCCGGTGGTGGTAAACCCGGAAACAGATTCAAAAAACGCATCCACGAAGGTGCTGAATTCAGATCCCAGATAAAACGGGAATGCGCCGAAAAACCCGATGGCCGTCCATCCCACGGCCACGATGGCCATCCCTTCACGGTGGCTGATATGCTCCACCTTTTCCCGCCGGAAGACAACCATGAGCGACGCCCCCGACGCCAGGGTGATTCCCATGGACTGGGCCAAGGGGATGACGCTCTGATCCCTGTAGTAAAGGCCGAAAAAAAGGGGAAATAACATGCACATCCCCAAAAACAAGATCAACATCCCAATGATGTTCAGGATAAAAGACCACCGCATTTAAAAATACTCCAGTTTTACGGCGAGGATTTTTTCCACCTGGGGGATGGCTTGCTTTTTGGCAAAGATGATGATCCGGTCATTGGGGGCAATGACGCTCTCCCCCGTGGGGATAATGATCCTGTTCTCGCGCATGATGCCGGTGACCAGGGCGCCTCTGGGAATGGCGATCTCCTTTAGGGGTTTGCCCACGATGTCTGATGTTTCCAGGGCCACGGCCTCCATCACTTCGGCCTGCTCGCCTTTGATGGATTTGGCCGCAAGCACCTTGCCCGTCCGGATATGCAGCAAAATGGTGTTGATGGCAGAGAGTCTCGGGCTCACCACCTGCTCTAAGCCGATCATCGACATCAGGGGAAAGTAGCTGAACTTGCTGATCTTGGTTATGGTTTTGGGTGCCCCCATCCGCTTGGCCAGAAGGGAGGTCAGTATGTTGGTCTCCTCATCGTCGGTGAGGGTCACCACAACGTCCATATCCTGGACATTCTCTTCTCTGAGCAGCTCTTGATTGGAACCATCGCCATGAAGCACCACCGCCTTGTTCAGATTCTCGGCAAGGGTGCTGCACCGATCCGGGTTCTTTTCGATGATTTTGGTATGAACAGAATCCCCTTCGAGCAGGCTGGCCAGCCGGAAACCGATGCTCCCACCGCCCACAATCATCACCCGATTCAGCGGCTCCACCTGCTTGTCAAAAATCGACAGCGACTCCATGAGACTCTCTTTTTTGCTGATAAAATAGATCAGATCACCGGCCTTGAGCCGGTGTTTCCCTCGGGGGATAATCAGTTCTTCTTCCCGAACCACGGCGGAGATCAGCGGGCTTTTTTTCCCGGTTCGCGAATAAATGTCCGAAAGACGGACCCCCGACAGACGTGCCGAACCGTCCAAATAGATCCCAACAAAGACCAGGCGGCCATCGGCAAACTCTCCAACCTCCACCGCACCGGGCACGTTCATCAGCCAGTGAATGGTCTTTACAACTTCGATGTCCGGGTTGATGATGGTGTCGATATGGGGCGCTTGTTCACGGAAAATCTCATGATATCCATCATAGTCGGCATGACGGATCCGGGCGATCTTCTTGGTGGACGGAGAAATCAGGTCTGCCACCAGGCACGCCCCAAGGTTGGTTTCATCGCTGTCCGTGACGGCAAGGAGGATCTCTGCCTCTTTGATCCCGGCTTCCTGCAAAATCACAGGGCTGCTCCCGGAACCATTGACCACCTGAACATCGATATTGTCCGACACACGTCGAATGGCCGCAGAATCCTTGTCCACCACCACCACGTCTTTGTTCTCCCGGGCCAGATGACTGGCGATGTGAAACCCCACCTCACCTGCTCCCACGATCAATACTTTCAAATCACCCTGCTCCTTTGACCCAATTTAATCTGAGTCTAATGCTTTATTCCACGAACGTTCTGCCACTTAATTGTATGGGCTGTGGTTAAAAATATTCCCGAAAATATCAAGATGGTTCCTTTTATATGATATCCTCTTAATTTTTCATCCAGAAAGATCATGGCCAAAATAATACTGAACACCGGCATAAGATGAATAAAAATACCTGTCTTGTTTGCGCCGATAGTGTGTATGGCCTTATTCCAAAATATGTATGCCAAAACGGATGCAAAGAGCGCGACATAAATAATACTTCCGATGGAGGCGTGGGTAAAATTCATCGTTTTCCCAGTGCCTATTTCCCAGATATAAAATGGGGAAATAAATAAAGTGCCGATTATAATCAGGGTTGCAAGAAAACTCAAAGAATCGAATTCAACCGGGCATTTTCTTAGCAACGCCGAATATAAGGCCCAGCTAATACCGGCAGAAATCGTCCACATATCTCCCTTGCCGAACCGAACCGCAATGAGCTTCGATAGGTTTCCTTCCGTAAGGATAAACATCAGGCCGGTCAACGAAATGGCGATGCCAACCGCTTGCCTTAATGTAATCCGCTCTTTAAAACCCATCCAGGAAACAATTACGATGAATATGGGGGTCATCGAGTTTATTAACACAGCATTTGTTACGGTAGAGGACTTTAGTGCCATGTATATAAACATGCTGAAATTTGCAACTGAAAGAATAGCCAGCAAAGTAAGAATCTTCAAGTTCCGCCAAATTAGATCCTTTTGACGCAGGATCGGCTTCAACGCAAAAGGCAAAATAATCAACAACGCAATCGCCCAGCGCCAAAATGCCAGTGTCATGGGAGGAATTTCGTTGTGAATTCCCCTGCCAACGATAAAATTTCCTGACCAGAATAATACGGCTAAAATCAGCAACAAATAATGCATAAAACAAACGATTCCAAAAATTGATATAACATCTTAAACTTATCGAAATTACAGTAAAATTTAAAACACCTCAACATGTTTGGATGTTTCAATTTTTCATATTTTAAAGGAGAAGTCAAGCATTGGTCGGACATGGGATATCCATGACGGATATGTCGGAGCGAACACCCTAAAAAAACAAGGCCGTGGACGGCCCTGCCTGTTGATATTTTTGGGTTGTATGTCCGACCCGGGTCTGCTATTGAATGCTTTTTATCCATGCGGTTGAAAGTTAAATGAATCCCACTTCTCAGGCAGAAACCTATCGCAATCAGCCTTTGGCAGGTGCACTATTCGTACTGAGTGCATCTTTCATGTTTGCGACCATGGGGGCGCTGGTAAAGGTTGTCTCCGGGTCGCTTACAAATGATATGGTTGTCTTCTTTCGCAACCTCTGTGCCCTTGTCTTCATTCTACCATGGATCTGGTACCGCCGGCCCCATGGCGGGGTCAAAACAGCGCTCTTTCAACTCCACCTGATTCGCAGCTTGGCAGGGCTTGGGGCAATGTATTGTTTTTTCTATGCAATCGATCAATTGCAGCTCTCAAAAGCCTGCCTGCTGGCTGCGACTACGCCGCTGTTTATTCCGGTGATTGCTTACGTATGGATCCGTGAGCCCGTTGCCCAAAAAGTTCGAAGAGCGATCATTGTCGGTTTTATGGGAATCGTCTTGATTCTCAAACCCGGCCTCGACGTATTTGAACCGGTTGCAATGGTGGGTTTGACGGCAGGCGTTTTGGCCGCTCTGGCCATGGTCAGCATCCGGCGAATGTCCACCTCTGAGCCCACGATCCGAATCGTCTTTTATTTCACCGTACTGGGCACTTTGATTTCGGCGGTGCCCCTGATCTGGACCTGGCAGTCACCTCAGCCGAGGATATGGTGGCTGCTCGTTTTTATCGGCCTTTTGGCCGCAGTCGGACAAATCCTGCTCACCAAAGGATACAGCCTCGCACCCGCGGCGCAGATGGGTCCATTCACATACGGAAACGTGGTATTTGCCACCCTCTTCGGTTGGATATTCTGGGGGGAATCCCTCGACGCCATGACATGGGCCGGTGCCGTCCTCATTTGCATCGCCGGTATTATCGCCGCCCGCCGAACAAAAACACATGCACTCCTTGGCACCACAGCCAGAGAAATAAATTCAGCTGAAGCATCCAGCCGGGAAGACCGTTCCATCAAGTCGAGTCCGTCCTGCGCCGGCGAATCCACGGAAAAAAAGTAACATTTACTTTGAACAAATAATGATTAACGTTACCTTATAATTAATATCCGTCGTCAACCAATTATGCGGAGGAAAAAATTATGTATAACGAAGTTGTAATGGACCATTTCAGGAATCCCCGAAATGTAGGGGTTATCGAAAATGCCGACGGGGTCGGTGAGGTTGGAAATCCCTTGTGCGGGGATATGATGACCATCTATTTGAAAGTAAACGATGACCAGATAGAGGACATCAAATTTCAAACCTTTGGATGTGGGTCGGCCATTGCGGTTTCCAGTATGCTGACGGAAATCGCCAAGGGGAAACGCATTGACGAAGCCAAAAAGATAACCAATAAAGATGTCGCCAATGCCCTGGAGGGCTTGCCTAAAAATAAGCTGCACTGTTCCAATCTAGGCGCCGATGCGCTGCAATTGGCCATTAAAGATTATGAAAATCAAAAAGCAGGAAAACCCCGGGTGGAACTCAAACGCAAAGAGGAACATGAGCATGTCCATGGAGACCGGTGTTACTGCCCGTACTGTGATGTGGAACTCGATAAAGGAACTGAATTCTGTGAAGCATGTCAACACAGTCTCATCGAAGAGCACTAATTCATATCTGAGAAAGGATCCTGACCATGGACATCATCAATTTGGATCACATATCTTCCAATCCGCTTCTTCCAGAAGTAAAAGAAGCCATGATCGCGGCTATTCAGGAGGATTACCATAATCCTTCGAGTCAGCACAAGCGGGGTGAAGCGGCTGCTGAAGTGTTGGAAAAGGCCCGTAAAACCGTTGCATCCCTCATCAACGCATCAAATCCCAAAGAAGTGGTGTTTACCTCGAGCGGAACGGAATCCGTCAATCATGCCATCAAAGGGGTTGCCCTGGCCAACGCCAAAAAAGGTAAGCATATCGTAACTTCAAATGTCGAGCACAACGCCGTAATCCGCAGCATCCGACGATTGAAAGGGTTTGGATATTCCGTCACATCCATTGATGTGGATAAATACGGACGCGTAAATCCGGCGGATGTGGCCGAGGCCATCACCGATGAGACCATACTGGTCACCATCATGCACGGCAACAACGAAACCGGAACGATTCAACCGATTGAGGAAATCGCCAAAATTACTCGACAGAAAAAGGTCATCTTCCATACCGACGCCGTCGATTCCGTAGGTATCGTCCCCATTGATGTCCAGGAAATGGGTGTCGACCTTTTGAGTTTTGCGTCAAACACCTTTTATGGCCCCACCGGTATCGGTGGACTTTATGTTCGTCGGGGCATCATGGTTTGGCCGTTGGTCGACGGCGGCGTTCAGGAAAATAACAAGCGCGCCGGAGCTGAGAATCTCATCGGCATCATCGGGATGGCAAAGGCTGCAGAAATTTCCAAACGTAAGCTTCCTGAAAGGATGGTACATTTGGAAATGCTAAAATCCAAGCTGATCAGCGAGTTGCCCAAGCATATCGATGAGTACATCATCAATACTCCCCCTGAATACAGCTTGCCGAACCTGTTATCCGTATCCATTAAATATATCGAAGGCGAAAGCGTGATGCTGATGCTCGACGATGATGACATCGCAGTATCGACGCGCTCAGCTTGTGCTACCGGATCCCTTAGAGCATCTCATGTTTTGATTTCCATCGGGCTTTCACATGCGGACGCCCAGGGAACGCTGGTAATTACACTGGGACAGGACAATACAGAAGATCATATCGACCGTTTTTTAAAATCGCTCCGAAATGTAGTGAAGACCTTACGCGACATATCGCCGCTATACCGAAAAATATCACAAAGCTGATTTAAATGGTCTATATGCAGAGGGGGTCGGGCCAGTTTTGAGGCCGGCAGATAAAGGGGTTTTCGGACCCGGTCATCATCTATTTTTGACGGTTGCTATAATAATTTCAACGCATCCACCCGTTTCGCAAACTCGGTTGCCGAAATCCGGTTCCAGGGAGCAATGGGATCAAACCGAAGATGAGATTTTACATTTGGCAAAAAGAACTTTCCGGATGTAATCTTTGGTGCTTTCATTAAATATTTGAATTCACCCCCTAAGTCCAGAATCAAATCCAGGTCATCACTCTCTTCTAAAAGCTCTACCATCAGTGCATTTTGTATAAGACCGCTGCCTTTTAATCGCTTTTTACCGCCTTTCCCGGTGTATACTTCGATGGACGTTCTCTCCACTGAGACAGCAGTATCGTCATTGGCAACTAAAAAGGCCTCCTCTACCAGATATGTTGCATTCTCAAAAGGAATCCAGTCGTTCACAGTTCTTTCCTTTAAATGTTAAGTTCAGAAATAATCTTTCATCACGCGTCCATTGCAGCATCTTTTTCTATTTGGGACGGCATATTTTATATTTTGATCTCATCTTTTACCGATAATAGAACCTTCATGTTAAGTAAGGTTCAGAATGTCTCTATGACCGCCTTTTGCCGCATGGCTTCAAGGTTCCGCTCAAGGACCTTTCCTTTTTTTTCTTGCTCCAAGTATTGAGCAATTCTCCCTTTTGCGTCTTCGTAACTGACAACGGATTCCGGTTTCTTATCCACAACTTTAATCAGATGATATCCGAAAGGTGTTTCCACCATTCCGCTGACTTCACCAGGTTTTAACTTAAACGCAGCATCTTCAAAGGGCTTCGCCATCCGCCCACGTTCAAAATAACCGAGATCTCCGCCATTAGCACTGCTCGGGCCCTCTGAATACTCCTTGGCCAGGGCAGCAAAAGCTTCGCCGTCTTCGAGTTTCTTTTGAATCTCTTTGATTTTTTTATTTGCTTGATCTTTCGCTGATTTGTCAGCCTGGGCATCGACTTTAATTAGAATATGACTGGCTTTTACCTGTTCGGCCTGCTTGAACATATCCGGGTTGTTTTTATAGAAATCCTTAACTTCCGTTTCGGAAACCTTTACATCTTGAACCAAATCCTTGTCTACGAATTGCTGAATGGCCATTCCCTTTCGTATTTGTGATTTTAGTTCAACCTCAGAGACTTTCATCTCTAGTAATGCGGCCTTGAATTCGTCTTCATTGGGAAATCTTTTCTTCAGAACATCAACCTGCTGATTAACTTCTGCATCTTCAACCTTGATGCCCTTGTTTTGACTTTCCTGATAAAGCAGCTCTCGGTTGATCAGAGTTTCAAGAACTCTATTTTTGATATCCGGCAGCTGGGATTCTCTCAATGACCTACCACTGCGAGAGAACTGACTGCGTACCCGGGCCATCTCTTTATCAAAATCAGCTTGTGTAATTGTAACCCCGTTAACCGTCGCCACCGCCCCGTCTGGAATCTTCTTTTCTGCTGCGAATATGGGCATTGCAATGTATACCAGACTCACAGTGGTCAACAGAATTAAAAACCATCTAAACCATTTCATCTGCATCTAAATCTCCTTTGTCCAATTAAACAATATTTCTCTTTAAGGCCTTTGAAACGAGCCGTTTTCAAACGAGCTCCGTTTGTTACCAAAATCCGATGGATAAAGTGCCTTTCTATCAACATTAAAAAAGTAGATGCCCACGGGCTCACGCCCGTGGTCCTCTGCCAATTTTGATAGCACCCGCATCATCGGTTTTATCCAGAATCACTCTGTCCGGCTCTGATGCCAGACCGACAGAAGAGAAAACAAAGCAGATTATGATCCAGAACAGCCAATGAGATGTTTTCATACAAAACTGTGGTTCATTCCTCTGCAGTTTCAACTGCTCGTTGGGGAACCATTTCCGGCCCCAGCAGGATGGCCAGCCAACGGGTCTCTTCTCTGGCGTCCAGTGCAATCTTGGCCGTCATTGTCAGGGGTACCGACAGCAGCATTCCCACCGGACCCAATACCCAGCCCCAGAATATAAGCGATAGAAAAACAACCAGTGTTGAAAGTCCCAGGCCCCGCCCCATAAAACGGGGTTCGATCACGCTGCCCATCACCATATTGACAACGACATATCCTGCTGCAGCGGTCAAGGCTTGTACAACCCCCAGTTGGAGGATTGCCAATAATACTGCAGGAATCGCCGCTATGATGGACCCGATGTTGGGAACATAGTTTAGGAAAAACGCCAGCAGACCCCAGAGCACCGGGAAGTCCACCCCGATTACGGTCAGCCATACGGCAATGACGATGCCGGTGGCAAGGCTTACTACGGTCTTAATCACCATATAATGCTTGACGTTATCAATGAACATATCGAAGTTTGTCAGGGCATCTTCGGTATCACCCAATATGGTGCGCAGTTTTACGGGTAAGCTCGAGGCTTCGATGAGCATGAAAATTACGGTCATCAGAATTAAAACACCGTTGGCAAGTACTTTACCAAGGCTGTTTAACCCGGTGGCGATAAGTTTCATGACTGCCCCGGGATTAAGCAACCCCGTCCAGTCAACCCCTGAAGTGTCAATACCGATTTTTTCTATCCAGGAAAGTATTACCGCAATGTATTGCCTGAGCTTTGCTTCGTATACCGGAAGCTCTTTGGTAAAAACCTTTACCGATGAACCGACCAGACCGGAGATTAACGATCCAATCAACACAACCGCAACGATGACGATCAACAAAGAAAACCACACCGGCAAACCTTTGCGATGAAGCCAGAACATGGGTGGGGCGCTGATAATGGCGATAAATGCAGCCAAAAGGAAGGGAACAACAATGGTGGTGGCGGCACGCATCCCGGCAATCACAACGACAAAGGCTGCCATGGCGACCATAATCTGAGACGCTGTTGCTTTTTGGGGATTTGCTTTCATAGATATAGCCGGGTCCGAGACGGAAACCAATAAATCCAGGCTAAACTTCGCTGATCTTTACCCGCTCTATGGTATCGCCCTGTCGAATTGAATCCACGATATCCTGGCTGCTCACCACCTTTCCAAAGACGGTGTGTTTCCCGTTCAAGTGAGGCTGGGGTGAGTGCGTGATGAAGAATTGACTTCCGTTCGTGTTGGGTCCGGCGTTTGCCATAGAAATAACGCCCCTTTCGTGTTTCAGGGGATTCTCCTCGACTTCATCTCCAAAACTATAGCCGGGACCGCCGCCACCGGTTCCTGTCGGATCTCCTCCCTGAATCATGAAATTGCTGATGACCCGGTGGAACGATACGCCATCGTAAAATCCCTCTCTGGCCAAGAATACGAAGTTGTTGACCGTTTTGGGTGCATGTTCGGGATGGAGTTCTACTTCGATAATGCCCTTGTTGGTCTCAATTTCCGCCATATAGGCTTTGCTTTTATCGATTTGCATCTCGGGGGGGCTATCCCATCGCAGTTTATTCATAAATAATTCCTCCTCAACATGGATTTTAATTTTTATTTTTAACTGATGGTACTCGACTTCTGCATGCGAATCAATACCCATCATCAAAAAAATATTGTAACAGTTTAATTCTTTGAAAAACGCCTGCCGCAATATTTTAGAACAGCAAAAGTGTTGCTAAATATCATTATATATTTATAATGTAAACCTTTTGAATTTGACATTGAAGTTTCGGTATCTTACGGTAGATTAGATTCTGTGCTCAAAAAGGAATTTCTAAGATGAAGCGTCTGTTTCGCATGATCCCGGAAAATGTACAAGCAACCCTTCTGCTACGCTATTTCGGTTTTTTCAAAATTCCATTGTTGTTTTTTGTAAAACCTACGGTCATCGAGATGTCTGACCATAGGGTTGTGGTGAGGATTCCCCTTCGTCGGAGGACGAGAAATCATCTTCGTTCCATGTACTTTGGGGCTCTGGCCATGGGAGCCGATTGTGCCGCAGGGCTGGCCGCCATGAGACTAATACGAAAAAGTTCCCAAAATATATCTTTAATTTTTAAGAGTGTGGATGCAGAATTTCTCAAACGCGCAGAGGGCGATGTATATTTTACCTGCGATCAAGTCCGGGAGATTTCAAAATTGGTTGCTGCCGCCATTCAGTCAACAGAGCGCGTCGAATATCCAGTTCATGTGACTGCAAAAGTCCCTGACAAGTTTGGAGAAGATCCGATAGCCAGGTTTACTTTAGTTTTGTCTCTTAAGAAGAAGTCATACACTCCATGAGCATAAAAACAGAATTCACACAACAGTTCGATGTAAGATACCCGATCATCTGCGCCCCCATGTTTCTGGTGAGCTCGGTTAAAATGGTGGTCAGCGCAAGTGAGGCCGGGGGCGTGGGAACCTTTCCGGCACTTAATTACCGTCCCATTGAACGATATCGTCAAACCATTAAAGAGATCAAAAGTCTGACTGCAAAACCTTTTGGCATCAATATTATCGTCCAAAAGTCCAACAAATATCAGTATAAACAGATTGAGCATGCCCTTGAGGAAAAGGTCCCTCTGATCATAACCTCTTTGGGGAATCCAAAGGAGGTCATTCGATTGTCCCATGAAGTGGGAACCCGGGTGTATTGTGATGTGGTCGGATTCGAACAGGCAAAAAAAGTCGCTGATCTAGGCGCTGATGGGCTTATCGCTGTGGGATTTGGTGCTGGGGGCCATGCCGGAGACATTTCGCCTTTAGCCCTTATTCCCAATTTAGTAAGAATGGTCAAATTGCCGATCATTGCCGCCGGTAGTATTGTAGATGGGGCTGGAATGGCCGCAGCGTTTGCTCTTGGCGCTTCTGCTGTCTATATGGGAACACGTTTTATTGCCTCGAAAGAAGCAGAAATTGCAGAAGAATATAAAAAGGCAATTACGCGTGCAGTGAGCGAAGATATCGTCAATACGGACAGAGTCGATGGATTCCCGGGCAATTTTATACGAACCAAAGAACTGGAGGCCGTTGGACTGGAAAAAGGGTTGATTGAAGAAATCCTTACAAAAAATAAAAAAATCAAACGATTTATTTCGCTGAGCCGAGCTGCACGTTCTCTGTTTGGGGATATGGATTCCAAGGTTTCTTATAAAACGGTCTATTCCGCAGGCCATGGCGTTGGCCTCATCGACACGGTTTTATCCATTCAGGAGATCATGGAAAAAACCGTAAGGGAATACAAAGAGACCAAGGCAAAATTACCCTAGCCCGAATATTTCAAAAAAGACATCGAAAACACTATAGAATGGCGTTGACACCAGAATGTTTTGACGATGGGCGGATCAAACCCCGGCTAGATTATAGACATCGATTTTTCGGGGTATTTTCCGGTAACTCCGTCATAGAATTCTCTGATGGTCCTCATATCAGCTTCAATATCACCCGTGGGATAAAGCAGGGGACCAAATCCTCCAACCTTTCGTCGATAGTCCAGAAATCCCAGGAGAATCGGAACATTCGCGCCATTGGCGATATGATAAAACCCTGTCTTCCATTTCTTGACCCTTTTACGGGTTCCGGACGGCGCAATGGTCAGTATCAGTTTTTCATTTTCATTGAATTGTTGAATCGACTGGGCAACAATATTGTATGATTTGGATCGATCGATCGGCATTCCCCCCAGCCATTTAAATAATCTTTTAAATGGTTTGCGAAATATGGCGTCTTTTCCCATCCAGTATATTTTGGCCCTGAAAACAAATACTATGAATAACGTGTATGGAAGATCCCAGTTTGATGTATGTGGAGCCCCCACAAGAACGAATTTGGGAACAGCGGGCAGCCGACCTTCCGTACGCCACCCGGTGATTCTTAAAAAGAATATGGAAAACCAGCGCAACAGCGTCTTACACAAGGGCGTATCGTAAATTGTATAATTCAAATCTTACTCCTTGTAACTGCTCTTTAAATAATACCATCAAAATCCCTTTGGTCCCGTTTAATATGTAGTCATCACCATCTCTCACGGCGTCACACCGAATGCCTGCAACGTCTAACGTTGCTTAAACGACAGGGCGGGTATTGTTAAAAAAAACATGGTTATTGGGTCGTAACAGTTCAAAAATTCATCAGTTCCATTATTGCCCCAGTTTGCTTATCAGCATCATTTTCGCCGAGTTTAACAAGATGGGTCAAGTAGTTGGGATCAAACATGACCATGCTCAGCCAATCCGGACTTGATGTCTCACGGGTGCCGAGCCCCCGGAACAGATACCGAAACATGTAGGGCAATTCCGGCTCAAATCCACCCGCTAATTCCCCCAGATCCTCTGAAGGACGCATTGCAAAAAGATAGACCACATGTCGGTCATCATGCTGTTCTTCCGGGATCTGTTCGAGCAACTGATTGGTACGTTTGAGCGTTCGAACATCTTGATCCAGAGCGTCTAAGAAAATAGAATTCATTAAAGTGCCTGCTATTTGAGCGGGTGGCGGATATCCAATACATACGGGTGTGCTCGCTTCTTCCATGGATCTTAGGTGACGTGTCGAGATTGCAAGAATCCGTTTTGCACCGAGATATATCGCCGGTGAAAGCGGCGCTGATTGCCGGATACCTCCGTCACCGTACCATGCATTCCCGACTCTAACAGCCGGAAAAAGCAGCGGCAGGGAAGCTGAAGACATAATGTGATCGATGGTAATGTCTGTGGCTTCACTTCGTCGCCAGGGTCGTTCCCACATTCTAATTTCCTTGCCCATCACCCATGTCAAGGCCTGGCCGGTGGCATAATTGGTTCCGGTGATTGCAAAAGCTTTAAGTTTCCCATGTTGTAAATTCTTACGAATACCGCCAATCACATTTCCTTGAGGCAAAAATGCCCTCTGCAGCAGTTCTCGAAGCGGTGTCGAATCCAACAGGCTTCTCGCAGATGATTCATTAGAAAACCCACCGGAAACTAGACGAACCCCCCACCTGAAAACATTTCGGATAAGTTTCCAAGTGTCCACACAAAAAACCTGATCCACGGAAAGCTTAAGCCATAGTTCTGACAATTCTTCTACAGCCTCGGCAAAGGTGCCCGTATGATTTGCCAGAAAGGCTGCGTTTATCGCCCCAGCGGAAACTCCGGTGATAATGGGAATGTTAAGATCAGGAAAATTCCGGGCAAGGCATCTCAAAAAACCAACTTGATAGGCGGCTCTCGCTCCACCCCCACTTAAAACGAGTGCTAAACCATTGCCATCATCAGCCATAACATGCGCCCCTTTATAATTAACGGTGTGAACTGACGGTTAGATTTTGACTTTGATATCTTTTCATGTTATTAAAACCCGCTTATGCTGGCAAGTCAATTTTGTTTTTATATAACAGTTTTAGTTCCTTAAAACAGATAGGTGTGAAAAACGCTTCACGTGTGATTAAATTATTGATGGAATCTGTTTGAAATCTTTGCAGGACCGAAAGCACTTGGGTCGGACAGCCTCCGGACTATCAGGTGGAATCGCTTTACTTTTTTCAAACGTCACAAAGAAAAGCAAATCATAAAATATGTTGAAACAAAAAAATAATATCTCTTTGAACCGCCTTTTAACAATTATTTTGCTGATCGTTTTCCCAATACTTCTTCACCATGAAGGTTTTGCGGGTGCCACGGATTCACACATTATCAGAGACCATCTTAAAAAGAGAATTGAATTCAAAAAAAACCAAAAAAAATTTAGTTGCCGGGGAGAATTGATCTGTGGGGCTTCACTCATTCCGAAATTTTACCAACAGCGAGGGTTTTCTCCTGCATGGACCGGAAAAGAAGGAATTCTTCCCCAGGCAAGATCCCTGGTTGCAGAGATTAACCGCGCTGATCAGGAAGGATTGAGACCCGACGACTATCATCGGGCCAATATTGTATCCCTCGTGAAAGAGATCGACAGAAAACAGGCTGTAGGAGAAACGGTCGATGCGCAAATATGGGTAGATCTTGATTTACTCCTGACCGACGCTTTTATGCTTTATAGTTCACATCTGTTCGCCGGTCGCGTAAATCCGGAAACCATCCATAGCGATTGGGTGGTGGTAAATCCAACCGCTGACTTGACAGATATTCTCGGATCCGCACTCAATTCAAACCAAATAGCAAGAGCCTTAAGAGATTTACAGCCACTTCATTCCGGGTATTTTGGCCTCAAACAATCTTTAGCTCAATACCGAAATATCGCAAAAAAAGATGACCGGCCTTCCGTGTCGCCCGGGATAAATTTACGCAAAGGAGATACGGGCATTTCTGTTCAACGTCTTCATGAACGGCTCGTTATTCTTGGCGATCTCGAAGATACCGAAAAAGACCCGGTCGATTTTTTCGATGAAGCCACCGAACTGGCCGTTATGGGGTTCCAAAAAAGGCATGGATTAAAATCGGACGGTATGGTCGGCCCACGCACGCTGGAAATGCTGAACATCCCGATTCAACAACGGGCTCGTCAGATAGAACTCAACATGGAACGCTGGCGTTGGATCCCCCGTGATCTTGGGGATCGATACATTCTTGTGAATATTGCCGGTTTTAAATTATCAGTGATTGAAAACCTTCACCGCATGCTGGAAATGCGGGTTGTTGTGGGAAGACCTTATCGCCGAACGCCGGTTTTCAGTGCAAAAATGACCTATATGGTGATCAATCCATACTGGAACATCCCAGCAAGTCTTGTTTTTAAAGATCTTCTTCCAAAAATTCAAAAAAACGACAACTACTTGGCTCAAAAAGGGATTAAAATTTTTAAAGACTGGAGCAAAGGCGCACCGGAAATAGATCCGGAAACTGTCGACTGGAAAAAAATTGAGCGCCAAAACTTCCCTTACAAACTCCGCCAGGATCCGGGGCCACGCAATGCGCTCGGCCGAATTAAATTTATTTTTCCCAATAAGTTCGCTGTATATCTTCACGATACGCCCCAACGTTCACACTTCAATGAAACACATCGCGATTTTAGCTCCGGATGCATTCGAACGGAAAAACCGGTCGATCTGGCCCGCTATCTTGTGCGAGACGATCATCAATGGTCGGAGGAACAATTATCGGCAACCATCGAGGCTGGGGAAAGAACGGTCATTGAACTTCAAAGACCCATCTCCGTCCACTTACAATACTGGACGGCATGGGTGGACGAAAACGGCCGGTTAAACTTTCGCAATGACATTTATGACCGGGATAGACTGCTTGATCAAGCCTTGAAAGAACGAATGCCGGGTGTATAATCCGTTTTTGTCTTCAGCACGTCCTGTCGCAGGGTCCAATCATTTAAAATCTCACCAGAACCTCACATCTCCGGTATCCACGTGTACAAAATCGGACTCGGGATAATACCCCACGCCACCGGCGTGCATCCTTTTACAGATATTATTTAATTTTTTTGTATCACAGTCGGAAATCCGGATGTCGACGGCTTTTCCTTGCATATGGAGACTATTCTTTGCAACAGCTTTGGATTTTCTGCGGAGCATGGCGTTTGTTTCAGATGTGCGGTATCCGGAAACGATATGGAATTGAGGACCATCGCCGATGGTTATAGAAACGGCATGGAGTAGATCGAGCAGTTCTTTATGGATGGGTCTAATTTCATTTGAATAATGATCACGAAAAATATAATCGATTTTTTTTAAGGCCTTGGGATGATACCGGCCTTGGTAATAGTAACAAACATCAAGCCTTTCATCGGTATGCGTATTATAGAGCGACAGCCTCCGTTCCGGAATAAACAACCGATTAATCGACGCCATAGCAGACAGGGGAAATAGAGCACTCACAGCCGCTTGTGCTCCCATTTTTAGAAAGAAACGACGATCACAAACCATCTTTTAAATTCACTTTCTTTTATTAAATGCTGTTACAGCTAACCCGGACAAATTGGAAAAAGGACTAAATTTAAAAATGAACCAACGGGATTGTAATAGCATCTTTATACTTAAAATCACCATATTATGGATAATATGGAATATTGCCGTGTGATTATCAAAAGAATGGGGACTTAGTCAAACACTAAATTCCATATCAGATGGAAACCGAACATGTTTGTCTCACAACCCATCAATATGATTGTTTATTTTTTTGCGAAACCTTGAATTCCTCCATCGTTTTCTTCTCATAAAGGCACACGTCTTAGCTTTTTGGGGCGGCCATGACTCACCTGACAGCACCATGGCATAAGTACAACTTATGTGTTGAAATATTATTTAATTTGTGCTAAAAATATTTTGTGTTCGTGTTTTTCATATTTTTTCAGAAACTTTATTCCTTCAACCTTTGTCTCCATTTAACCGTCGACTTCTTACACGTTTAGGAGATCTCCATGAAAAACATTGGGACGAGTTCCGACCTGCTGAGTAATCCTGTTTTTCAACAATCCTCTGAAGACGCATATCAAGATAATGATTTCCAATCACCTGAAAGGCTTGGTCGCGTCGAACAAAAAAGCGCTATAAATTCAGGCAACTGCGCATCATGGGAAGTGGAAAGCGTTGTCTTTCCGGATGGAACAAAATTTCGTGGCAAATATAAGGGTTGTTTCTATTATGGCAAGGTAAGAAATGGAACTTTGACCCTCGACGAAAAAGAATTCGTTTCGCCGTGCGAGGCAGCTTTAACCATAACTCGAACCCCCATCGATGGCTGGTTGTTCTGGGATTGCAAATTGCCCGAACAGGTGTCATGGATGAACATTTCTGAATTTAAAAAGTTAAATAGCTGTTAAGTGGTCTTACAATTAGGATGACTGTTTTTGATCCTCCCCCTTTCCCTTAGAGGGGAGGCCTCAACAGGTTCAAGCGGAACCCCTTCTAAGGGACATTTAGCATATCTGTTATCATGAGATATTCAGAATCAGTACCATCATAATCATACGTTGCTTCTTCTCCACTTATTGGGACCAATTTAACCTTTCCACCGAAAAACTCAGACGTAATATTTTCAACCTCTTTTATACTTAGGTTTTTCCTCAAAAAATATTTTGAATACACATTTGGATATCCCAATCTACGTGTAATTCGGAATAACTTTAATTGTACGTTTGGATTGAGGCATTTACGAAGACCATATGCAGCGTTCACCGTATTAATATTAAAAAAATTAGGATTCGCAGACATCAAGGAGGAAAGCCGGAACCCCTGCCTGCCGTAACCATCTTTCTTATGGGGAAGCTGGTGCTCCGTGTCATTCACAAGCTTAAGGGGATGTCTGCCGAGTCTGTCTCTATCCGCTTCAATACATACTGCTGGAAATACGATCGCCGTCGGTTCCTGGTATTTTTGGATGATATTCAGGAAATCCTCAATAAACTTTTTTGTCGTCAAGGGTGAATCCGAGGCAACAAATAACGCATGTTTCCGATCCTTGAAAGCGGCGCTGGCTGCATAACCCTTAATTAAATTTCCTGCGATTGAATTCTGTTTGACCTTGCTTGGTTTAATATTGAAATCTTCAATGATGTTAGGAGGAATCTTTGAGTTCTGGTTCACAATGCAGCACGGCTTCTCGAATTTATTTATTAAGTTGCCCAGCCGCTGCTCAAGAAGCATCTGATGGCCGACAATAATGATGTCATCGATTAAATCACTGGCAAAAAGGTTCTCAAGTGTATATTGTATCAAAAGTTTGCGTTCTTCTTTGCCATCCTTAAACGTTTTAAATTCCCTCAAAGGTTTATAGCCTGACTCTATGAACTTTTCGCCATAATTTTCCGCAACGATTCTGCTGTATTTTTTTACTTCTCGCTTATTGTTATATCCTGCCATTAAAATTGCGCTGGCCATTTCATCACTCTTTTAAAAACATATAAATTAATATGTTGATAGTGTTCTATCCGAAGAAAACAGCGAAACGAGGAAACCTTTAGTGACCTCTTGCTGAATCGTTTCGGGAGCAGCGAAGGCGCACAACATCTCAAGTTCAGCCTCGCTGTATTCCCCTTGATTCACAGCCTTAGTATTCTCTTTAATTAATGTTGCGACCAGGTCTGCATCAGCGTCGTTCAGCGACTCTGTCTCTCCGTTCAAATTGTCTACGATACGTACCTTCATAGGCATAAAAAGTGACAATGAAACCCAGGGTATGGTAAGTAAAAAGCAGATACCCAAAATCAAGCAAATTGTCAATGAACAAATAAAACTTTTTACAATTTCAGGCGTTTCGGATATATAATATCTGTTTGACCGAGACTGGACTTTTCGGAAAGAAGAAATCCTTTGGGGCCATCTGGATCGGTGCCATCGTCATCAACAGCGGGATTGATAAAGGCCAAGAATTCGGCCATGAGGTATCCGGCTGGAGAATTCTAAACAAGAACATAACCAGGGGTTATTAATCATTTTTTTACTTGTTTTTTTAAGCATTTATAGTGGAATACATCTCTATTGTTTCCTGAAGATAAAGCGGGCGCTGATATGCAGCTCCCGGGCAACCGATATTTTGGCAATCTTTATGGCCTTGATGGTCTTTGCCCCGGTCATTGTTCGAATTTTGGAAAAACATGGCTTTGAGTTCGTCGCACGATCACTGGCCTATTTAGGTTATACGTGGATGGGTCTGTTATTCCTCTTTGTCTCTTCCATACTGGTTCTGGATATATTTCGCTTACTTCCTTATATCTGCGGCCTGATACTTCAATCTGATTTTTCTGGGATGTCGCCTTCACCTCGCGTTTCTTTTATCATCTCCTTAACGCTCTCCGTCGTCATAGCCGGTTACGGTGCTTTTGAAGCCAAAAGGATACGCGTGGAACACGTAACCATCGAAACCCATAAAATTCCTAAAGAAATAGGAAGGTTGAAGATTGTACAGATTTCCGATGTGCATCTCGGATTGATGGTGAGAGAAAAAAGATTAAAAAGGATTCTCAATCAGGTTAAATCTGTAAACCCTGATATTTTGGTATCCACGGGGGATCTTCTTGACGGCCAGCCTGACAACCTTTCACACCTTGCTGAGATGCTCAGTGAAGTTTCCACAACGTATGGAAAATTTGCGGTCACGGGCAACCACGAATTTTATGCCGGGATCACCCGGGCCCTGGACTTTATTAAGAACGCCGGATTTACTATTCTTCAGGGAGAGGGATTGACCATCTCAGGATTGCTAAATATTGCCGGTGTGGATGATACTGCTGGAAGTCGCTACGGCCTTGATACTAAAGTCTCAGAAAAGGCGTTATTGGCAGAGCTTCCCCGTGAAAAGTTTACGCTATTACTGAAACACAGACCCCGGGTAGATAAAGATGCATTGGGCTTTTTCGATCTTCAGCTTTCCGGACACATCCATAAGGGGCAGATCTTTCCGTTCAACCTGATAACGATGCTGTTTTATCCGGTCACTTCAGGCTTACACAAAATTGACACAAACGCCTGGCTCTATGTAAGCAGAGGTTCTGGAACATGGGGTCCGCCGATTCGATTTGTATCTCCGCCCGAGGTCACGCTGATTGAACTTGCATATGGAGGAACCGGGGATTGAAATGGCGTCTAATCTTCTTGAAGCGAAGACTTTTGCCATATCCAATTGTAAAGACTATATTTTTTGTGCTTTCGACTTAATTATTTCGCCCATCTCAATATCGACAATATCCGGCAATTCGTTCTCCTGACACGCAACAAATAAGCAGGCGATAAAAAACCCCAGACAAAAAATGGCCGCTGTCACTGCAATGATCAGTAGTATTTTAAACATAGTCACTCACCACTTCAATCTTTTCAGCAATAATAATTGCTGTATAAACAATTATAAACACAAGGTCTGTAGTATTCTGGGTTTTTAAGAGCTTATAGATGCAAAAATCATGCAAAAAATGGGGAGTCTGATCACTTCTATATATTTCAAGGAGTTAACTCCGATTGAAAGTGGGCACCCTACGCAATTGTGGAAAAAACTTCACAGTTGTCTATTACCGGTTTTACATAAAGACGTCATCTCAACCCGTTCAGCCTTCTGCATAGCCCTTTCGCAAGCTTTTTCTTTGGATGTTATAACGGGTCGATATAAAAATCTCCATATCTGTCCGTGCTGATATACGTGCGGTTCTTACTTCGCTTTATAAAATAGATCCCTTGCGATCCAGGTTTGATGGAAGCGGCAACCTTTTTTGAAGTGATTTTATATCTCCCATATTTATCCGTAGAGATATAAAGTCCATTCTCATCCATATCAATAGAATACGTCCCTCCAGGATATTGACAATTTCCATTTTTCTGTTCAAGTCTCAGCGAATTACATGCTCCCAAGTCACACGCTCTCCAGAAATCGACACACGAACGATCAAACTGACCTATTTTCTTAAATGCAATCCCTCGATTGTTATAAGCTGTTGCATATTCCGGATCGAGGCGGACGGCTTGGTTAAAATCCTCTATGGCGCGTTGATGCCGTCCCAAATCAGAGTGGGCAACGCCCCGGTTACTGTAAGCTCCGGCATACTTCGGATCCAGCCTGATGGCCTGATTATAATCCTCTATGG
Source organism: Desulfobacterales bacterium (assembly GCA_012974475.1). Lineage (GTDB taxonomy): Bacteria > Desulfobacterota > Desulfobacteria > Desulfobacterales > UBA11574 > JAAXQD01. Next base: position 7,272 of record JAAXQD010000153.1, on the reverse strand, counting down.
CGCGTTGATGCCGGCCGAGCTCTTTGAGAGCAATCCCCCGGTTATTATAAGTTCCGGCATACTTGGGATCAATACGTATCGCGGTGCTGTAATCCTCAACAGCGAGTTGATACATGCCGATTTTCCGATAGACAATCCCTCGGTTGTTGTAAGCAGTGGCATATTCGGGATCGAGGCGGATGGCTTGGTTATAATCGTCTATGGCGCGTTGATGCTGGCCTAATTCTCTGTAGGCAATTCCCCGGGAAATGTAAACATCGGCATCTTTCGGATTAAGTTCTATGCTCTTGGTATAATCCTGTATGGCGTGTGGATATCGGTTCAACAAATAATAGGCATACCCCCGGTGGTTGTAGGCCAGAGCATGGTTTGGATCAAGACGAATGGCGTTGTCGTAGTCCTCGATGGCGCGTTGATGCTGGCCCAACGAACTGTAAGCATTGCCCCGATGATAATAGGCCTCGGCCATTTTTGAATCGATACGTATTGCCTGACTGTAATTCCTCATGGCTTCCTGGTATTTTCCCAAAGAATCATATGAAACACCTCGGCCAACATATGCATCCAAAGACTTCGGATCAATGTGGATCGCCCGGTCAAAATCCTCGATGGCACGTTGATGCTGGCCGAGTTTTTTAAAATAAAGCCCCCGATGGTAGTAAGCATAAGCAGACTTCCGGTTAAGATGTATGGCCCGATTAAAGTCATCTAAGGCCTGACGATGTTGACCTGAATCACGATATGCCATCCCCCGGACGCAGTAAAAATCAGCATCTTTAGAATTTATTTTCAAAGCCTGGTTAAAATCTTTTATGGCGTGTCGATGTTGGCCCAAGTTATTGTAAATAATCCCGCGGTTATAGTACGCATACGTATCGCTAGGGTTCATACGTATGACCTGGTCAAAATCCTCTATGGCACGTTGATGCCGGCCCAATTTCTTATACGCAATCCCACGGTTATAGTACACCTTTGTAAAATTTGGATCGATACGTATCGCCGTGTTATAATCCTCAACAGCACGTTGATACCGACCTATTTTATTATAGGCAATCCCTCGAACGTAGTAAACTTTTGCATTATTCGGCTCAAGACGTATCGCCTGGTTAAAATCTTTTATGGCCAGCTTGTACTTGCCTGATTTCATGTATGCAACGCCATGACTGAAATAAAGTTTTTTTGATGCAGCCAAAGCTATAGTGCCGTAGACGATAGTAACAATCAAAGCTGAACCCAGAAAATATAAAATATATTTTCTCATATTATTTATCCTTTATTGTATTTCTAAAACACAAAAACCCCACCTGTATAGAAAAAATGGGGTCTAAGGATTGAGAACATCCTTTCCGTCAGATATTGTAAAACTTGGGTTTACGCTTTGCTTCAACAAGTTTTCGGGGAATTCGTTTGCCCTGTTGACCGGGGTGCTCCCCGCACGCCCGGCCCTTTTGGGCGGGGAGCTTCAATCCCCGAAATTCAACCAGGCGAACTGTTGGAGTTCAAGTGTTCGCTTTTATTGAAAACGCAGATATCCGCCATAAAAACTCCAAAAACCTGGCGTTGTTGAAAGTGAAGTGTAAAACGCCACCCAAGGCCATGCCGCCTCAAGTCCGTCCGGATGGCCCTTTTTGGATACTAACGCACCGGCTTCTGCCACTCTTTGGCAAAGATCTCTGCGATTCGGTCGATCTGATCGGATTTTATCTTCAGGGCCTTGGCCACCTCTGCGTATAATGTTTTACGGTCTCTGTTTTCAGCATCCACGAGGCCGTTCAGGTCTCTTTTCTCCTTGAGGTTCAACCTGCTGGTATCTGCTGCGGAAAGATAGCCGTTGCCCCCTTCATTCAGGGCGCCTTTCTGGTAGTAAGCCTTTAACTCTTGGAAACGGGCTTTCATTTTTTCCTTCAAGGCGCGAATGGTCGGATTGGAAACGGTGGTCACGTCCTCCGCCCATGCACTGGCAGCACCTAAGGCGAACCTGATTTGTATAGACAGCCCTTCATGGCTTTTGGATTGGTTATCCTTTTTAGATGGCTGTTGGCCCCTGATATCATTCACAATATCCCCGGCAACAGATTCAACTTTTTCCGCCGGGAAATAGATGTTTATGGTTACGCAGGCACCGAGCATTGCCATCATGACCACTGCTGTTGTCCACAACAACTTTTGAAATTTCTTCATATGAACCTCCTCTCGTCATTTAACAACAGGCCCCCCTTTGTGGGTGATCCGTTGGATCCTTTTAACCATGTCCTTGAAACTAACCCGATTATCTGGATTTTGATTTACAACATTTACCCCTGAAAATCTACCCCTTTTTACGAGATACTCTGTGCCACCTTCGCTGATGGTACCGTTGATGGTGAATACATCGTTTTCAAGATAGGCCCGTATGCCGATCTTTTCATAGGGAAACTTTTTGAAAAAGGATGCGAAGACACCCGCCAACCCCATAAAAGGGCTCTGTCCCCCCCCAATCTGCGAAATGTTTTCTACGGCCCTAACGCTGATCTTTTGTGGGACCCCCTTTTTTTTGAGGGTTTCCAGTAAAAGATCGAATCTTTGGGGTTGGCCATAGGCGATCTCAAAATCACGGATGTGGCCATTCAAGACCCCCTCAATCTTTCCGAATGAAGTGCCGGTGGTCATTTCTGACAGGAGAAGATCATCCCATTGTGCATTGAGCTTTAAAACCGGTGCAGATGTAAAAATCCCTGGAATATAAAGGTCGGATATAAGGATCTTGCCGCCGAATGCTTCGGCCCTGATCTCCCCCTGACTGGTAACAGCGTGCTTTTCGTATCGGAGGGGGTCGAGTATGCCGGTTAAGGTTCCCTCCAAAGGGCGTGTCCAGATCCTGGATAGGAAAGGTTGCAGTTTTATACGGTCGAATACCAGAAAGGTGTGGACGGAAAGATCCGAGCCAAAGGGGTGATTAACCTGAACAGGTCCCAGGCGAAGATTTCCGCCGGGCACTCGAATCACGGTGGGAGATTTCACGGATATCCGGTTTGGGCCCGTATTCAGATGGATATTCAACGGTTGTTCAGGTAGCAGGGGAAGCATAACGGATTGGACCTCGAGCTTTCCTTCGAGGGTTTCAACTGGCGTTTTGACGAATCGGGATCGGTACCAGACAGGAAGATCGAAATCAATACCTTTTAGCGAGATGTCTCTCTCTCCCAGTAAAAGGTGTCCTCCATGCCATCCGAGACGACCTCTAACTTCCCACACATTCTGACACCCTTTCATGTTGAATTCAGCTGAAACGGTTCCTCCGATCTCAAGGTTTTCCAGAAAGGGTTTGTCCGTCTTGTAGGGCTCCTGCAAAAGGTGATGAAAAATCGGCTTCAAGGGCACTTGCGGGATAGTTACGGTAAAATCGGTATCCCCCTTGGATGGGTCTTGACTGAAATAGCCATGAATTTCAATGGGAAGGATGCCCTGCAGGTCAAACCTGAGCCTGGAAAGCTTCAGCAATCTTTTTTGAATATTGTAGGACCCGTTGAATGCGGTGACAACGGGGGTTTTTTTCAGGTTCAGATAAAAACGATCATAAAGGGCTTCACCCTCTTTGGTTTCTAAAGCAGCGGAAAAGTTCATCTTGGAGCGCTTTAAATCGACATCACCTTCGATACCGGTAATAAGCGAAATATTTTCTCCCATTAGGCTACCATCTTTGTTTTGAAAGACCAGATCCTCGAGAGACAGCTTTGCCTTCACCCGCCACGGCCCGGCCGCCGCTCCCGTGATCTTGATCTGGATGGAATCCCGAGCCGTAAGGTCCCAATCGGCCGGAAGCAGGCGGTGAGCGGCGGCGGCACTAAAAAGAGCGGTCTCTGTACCTTGAATCGTCAGGTTGATCTGGCCTTCTTGCAAATCCGCCGTGAACAAAATATTTTTCAAATCGGCAGCGTCGAATCGGACCTCAGGGAGAACAACAGATCTTTTTTCTGTATCGATTCTACATTCCGGTATTTGGACACGAATATCTTTGATCAGAAGATCTCGGGTTCCGGTGTGGATCTTCGCCTGAGGGATTTGAACGGCCACATCCTTGAAATCCATCCGGGGATACCGGCCTGAGAGAGAAACATGCATCTTAAACTGTTCCAGGGCCAGCGCTTTGGTTGAAAGGATGTTTTGATCCCAGTCCATCTCGGCAGAGACGGCAACAGCTGGCAATCGGCCCTTGGCTTTTATTACGGCAGAGACCACGCCCTTTAGCTGCATCTCTTTATCGACGAAGGCATAGGGGTTTTTCGTTAACCGGGACTCAAGGTCACATTCCCAAAGCCATTTCTCGTCCGCCTTGACCCCTGCAAAGTGGCCTTTAAGACGGACCATGCCTTCGATCCGAACGGGCTTTAAGGCCTGCCTGACTTCCGATGGAAAAAAGGAACGGCTCCTTTCAAACCAAAGCAAAGCCTCTCTCACCTGAAGCCGCACCGCACCTTTTTGACCGAATTCTGCCTGGAGAGCCCCTTCCATTTTTAGGATGTCGGAAAATGCCAGATGTATCTGGGCCATGTCCAATCGGTATGTGGGCAAATGAAAGATACCCTCTGCCTCGAGATTGATGTCCATCAGCGGCAGGGGCTTTTTCGTCTTTTCCATAAGGGATACACCGACGATATGGAGTTTCAAAGGAACAAAGGCGATTCCTCCTTGTTTCATATCATAGGTAAGTCCGGTCTCCATCCATATGGATTCAGCGGCGGTCACTGAGACGGGCAATGATCCCATCTTTTCCAAATCAGGCCTTAAAGCGATACCATTACAACCGACCTGGAGATTCTCGACATTAAGCTTTTTTGTGGCATGGGTATAAGTAAATCTCGACACCACGTTCATTCTCCGTATCCCCAGTTCGGGACCTTGGAGGGTCATGCCATGGGACTGAATCGTACCCTTTAACTTAAGATCAAAAATATCGAACATTTTATCGGTATGGATGTTTATGCTGGGTGCCCTAAAATGAATGTTGCGGGAAGGCCTTTTGATCTCCAAAGCAAAAGACAAAAAAAGGGGGAGGTCGACGCCGACTTTGGCATGAATTCCATGGGCCTGGAGCGCCTGATCGGCCATAGCTGCCGAAATTCGTCCGTCGCGCATTTCCCCTGATTGAAATTTGATGTCTCTGAAAATAAAAAAACCGACCAGTCCCCGAACCATCCTGGCCGGAAAAGAAAGCCCCTCTTTCCCGGGTGTCAGGGTCGGCAATTCGAACCGATCCAAAGAAAGGTCAAGATAAACACCGTTCAACTGCATGTTTTTTATAATGAGGGATCTGTGGCCCCATGGACCCATAACGTCCATATCCGCCCTGGCAAAACGGACATTCATTGAAAAGGTTTGCTGTGGGCTCAGCGGCTTGAGATGAATCCCCTTCACCTCTAAGGCCATGGGTTGAAAGGAGTAGGAGAGACTTTCTATGGTGCACGATGACCCTGTGGATGCAGATAAAGACCGCTCTATGATAGGTTTTATACGCTCAGGATGATGATAGAGATAAAACCCCACACCCAAGAAAAAAACGATAGTAAAACACAGACCGACAGCTAAAACCAACGAAAATTTTTTAATACGAGCCATAGACACCGACTTCATACGCACACAGTTTTCTGTCTGTTTGGAACGCTTGAACCATCGACCATGTAACGCTTCTGATATGAATTAAAATTCATGAAAATGAGACGGGGGAGGGCCTGTCCCAAAAGGCGCAATGAATTGAAGGGTTCTAACCGAAATGAGCCCGGGAAAAAGCTGTTCCGGAACATCGCAGGGCATAATTCAACACCCCTTCCTGTTGGGGGCTTTTCAGAAATTACTTTAGATTTAAAATCGGTCAGGATGTAAAATAAATACCAAACCTATTCCATTGGGCTACAAATCGTCGCTCCCGGTTGAATACTTTGTTCTGTGCGAATTACTAGAACTGTGGATGTGGTCTGTTCGGTGTGAAGGACAAGTAGCGTACCATAAACAACCGGCGACAGGAGACTGTTCTTTTTTGTCTCCATCCCGTTTTTGTCCCTTTCCTGATAATAGATGCTGTACGACTGCCCGGACGTAACACCGTCTTTGCTCCCCTTGTCGATAAATGCTATGGTTTCATCGCCGATGTTATTTACATTCTCTTCAGCTGAAATTATTTTACCGTTGAGTCCTTTTATACTTTCAGTGAGCGCAATCCTCGGCGACCGTTTTTCATACGGCATCAAAAGATCGTTAATGGCAATGCTTCGATAGGATTGAACAACCCTCCCCAAAGCAAAACCGGGTTCTTTTTTTGTGATTTCAACAACCCCTGTCAGATAGTGCTGGGTTCCTATGGGCGTCTTTGTTTTTTGGTCGACAACCGGCCTTAAGGTTCTATATACTGTATATTTACGGCCTATTAAAAGAGGATCGCCACCCTTTTGCCGAACATAAACCAGATCCCCGGCACTGATCAATTCTTTATCATCTTTCACCTTGAAAATGATACCCTGGGGAGTGACCGGCTTTTTTCGGATGAATCCAATGCTGTTAATGGGGGAATAATAATGCGTCTTCTTTACCGTTTCATTTTTGATGGGCCGATCAGTCCCCACGTTTTTGGAGACGAAAGTATCGATGCCTTTTCCATGATAGATTCGAATACGCTCACCCGGATAAACCAGATGTGGATTGGTGATCTGACGGTTCTCGCTCCACAATTCGGGCCATCGCCATGGGGAATCTGAAAATCGGTCAGAAAGATCCCACAGCGTATCTCCCTTTTGAACAGTATAGTAAAAACCTGCTTCATGCGCCACAGTATCCTTGCTTTCCTGTGCAAAAAGATGAACTGAAAAAACGATCAATGCAGCCAAAATACACAAACACGTCATTATCTTGAATTTGCCGTTGGAATACATTAGAAGCTCCGATCTTTTCATCGTTGTTTAACCAACCATTTTTTCAGCGTGTCAGTGTAATATTTGCTGAATAGATTTAATCTATTTATATTATTAAATAATTATTAAGCAAGACTGATTTTTATTAGAGATCTTGGATAATTTCATAACCCGGCTGTCGGTAATTTGTCAAGCTGTATCAAGCTGGCTTATTGAAAATTGGAAACTCGGGCATCTGATCCATGGGGTCGTAAGGTTGAGGGGCGAAAAACTCGGGTTAAAAACCGGTTTTTTGAATGAAAAAAATTTACGAAGGTGTTGTAAAAAAAAGCCCCCATGCGGATCAAGCATGAGGGCTTATACATCAGTGACTAAATGGGATGGGTTACAT
>JAAXQD010000199.1 GCA_012974475.1 Desulfobacterales bacterium | reverse complement strand
GGACAAACATGGGGTTCGCTTCATCAGGAGCCGGGTCCATACCATAGATCCTGTTCCCGGAACCGATGACCTTGAGGTCCGATATGTAACCGAGAACGGAGAACTTAAAACTGAAATATTCGATATGATCGTCCTGTCCGTAGGTATGGAGACATCCCCGGAAATGGTCGATCTTGCCAATAATCTCAGCATTGAGCTCACCGAAGGGAATTTCTGCGAAACCACGAATTTTCAACCTTTTGCAACATCCAGAGACGGTATATTCGTTTGCGGTGCGTTTCAAGGACCCAAAGATATCCCCGAGTCTGTGATGGAAGCCAGTGCTGCAGCCTGTAATACCGGCGTCAATCTGGCGTCTGCCCGGGGATCTCTGGTCAAAGAGAAGATATTTCCCGATGAAAATGATGTCACCGGTGAAACACCGCGTATCGGTATCTTTGTCTGTAATTGCGGCGTCAATATCGGCGGCATTGCCGATGTTCCTGCTATTGCCGAATATGCAAAGGGATTGCCCAATGTCGAATATGTGGAAGAAAACCTCTTTACTTGCAGCCAAGATACTCAGGACACGATGGTCGAGGTTATCAAAGAGCAGAAATTAAACCGTATTGTCGTGGCGGCATGTACGCCCAGAACCCATGAGCCGCTGTTCCAGGAAACTTTACGTAACGCAGGCCTAAATGCATATCTGTTTGATATGGCCAACATCAGAAACCAGTGTACCTGGGTCCATTCGGACGATAAGGAAGCCGCTACGGAAAAATCCAAGGATCTGGTTCGGATGTCCGTAAACAGAGCCTCTTTGTTGGAGCCGATTCCGGCTGTTTCCGTAAAAATCGATAAATCGGCCCTGGTGATCGGCGGCGGTGTGGCCGGAATGACCGCTGCCTTGAGTCTGGCCGACCAGGGATTCCCTGCAACCCTTGTTGAAAGATCGTCTGTTCTCGGCGGGGCGGCAAGGGATCTAACCAAGACCTGGAAAGGGAATGATGTCCAAGAATACCTTGCCGGGCTGGTGGATAACGTCGAGAAGCATCCTGACATCCAAGTATTGTGTGATGCCGAGGTCGTCGGTGCTTCCGGATTTGTGGGCAATTTTGAAACCCAGGTGGCCAATGGGAATGGAACAAAAACCGTTGAACACGGGGTGACCATCGTCGCAACAGGCGGTAAGGCCGCGGATACGGATGAGTACCTATATGGAAAAAATTCAAGGGTGACCCGCTGGCATGATCTGGAACATGATCCCGAAAAATTAAAGGATGCTGAAAGCATCGTATTTATCCAGTGCGTTGGGTCAAGGGATGACAATCGGCCTTATTGTTCAAGGATCTGTTGCACCGCCTCCATATCCCAGGCGATTTCTATCAAAGAAGAGACCCCCGACAAGGACGTGTTCATTCTGTATCGGGATATACGAACTTACGGCGAAAAAGAGATCCTTTACAAAAAGGCCAGGGAGATGGGGGTTCTCTTTATCCGGTATTCTCTGGACAATAAGCCGAAAGTTGCGGAATTAGAAGATGGCCTTGCGGTGGAGGTCTTTGATCCGATTCTGCAAAAGAATTTGCAAATAAAGGCAGACCTTGTAAACCTGGCAACCGCCATTGAACCGGCCGTAAACGATAAAATTTCGGAGTTTTATAAAATTCCGCTCAATGCTGAAAACTTTTTTATGGAGGCCCATGCCAAGTTAAGACCGGTGGATTTCGCAACCGATGGGATGTTCCTGTGCGGACTGGCCCACTATCCAAAGGCTATTGACGAGAGCATCGCCCAGGCCATGGCGGCTGCAAGCCGGGCGACGACAATACTTGCAAAAGATTCTGTCCAAGTTTCACCGCTGGTATCCCAGATCGATGATGAAAAATGTATCGGATGCGGGCTTTGCTCAGAGGTTTGCGCGTTTAATGCAATTGAGTTGGAAGAGGTCGAAGGAAAAGGGTATCGCGCAAAGAATATATCGGCGTCCTGCAAGGGGTGTGGGCTTTGTGCATCGTCGTGCCCACAGATCGCCATCGATATGCTCCATTTCCGGGATGCACAAATTGTCGCTTCGATTTGTGCCGCGGTTTAACATATAAAACAGGTAAGGGGTAAGAGGTAAAAGGGTATCGGTTAAGGAATTCTGCTTCACGCTATGATTCATTATCCATTCCCATTGCCCATAATCCGTAACCCATAACCTCTAAAGATAAGGTGATATAATGGGGAATTTTGAGCCAAGAATCGTTGCTTTTTTGTGCAACTGGTGTGCTTACGCGGGGGCTGATCTGGCCGGGGTTTCACGCTTGCAGTATCCACCCAATATCAGAACGGTGCGCGTCATGTGTTCGGGCAGAGTCGATCCGCTGTTCGTCCTGGAAGCATTTAAGGACGGATGCGACGGCGTACTGGTGGCCGGGTGACATTTCGGTGATTGCCATTACCTGGAAGGTAATGTACAGGCCGAAAAAAAGATCCGTTTAACTCAAAAACTTTTTGAAATCTCCGGTATCGGGAAAGATCGGCTGCATCTGGCGTGGGTGTCATCCGCAGAAGCCCAACGGTTTGTGGAGGTGGTTACCACGGTTACGGAATCGGTCAAATCCCAGGGTAAATTTGATCCGAAAGCCTTAAGCTCTGAACTGGCTGCAGCGGAAATGACCCTTGCCGGAGAAACATTGAGGTGGATGGTCGGAAAAGAAGTCAAGATTACCACCGACGGGGATGTGTATGGCCGCAAGTGGGATACAGAGACCTTTGAATCGGTTCTTGATGCGGTGCTCGAAAGAGAATATCAGAAAAATTTGATTTATCAAGCCGTTAAAGATGGAAGCACTTCCGTTAGAGATATCAACGAAAAAATCGGACTTGACCTTGAACGAATATCCTACCTTCTGGCAGATCTGGAAAAGACAAACAAGGTCGAGTTTACAGGGATGGAAGACAGTAAACCGGTTTTTGCAGTACTATAGTCATGGCGTCCGCAAACCATTGGCGGACCTTCGGCATCGGCCAAATGATCAACGGCGGGTGGCAATGATACTTAGAGGGAGGAGAAATGACTAAAAAAAGCGGATCGGTTATGGTTGTGGGTGCCGGCATTGCAGGAATGCAGGCAGCACTCGATCTGGCCAATTCTGATTACAAGGTTTATCTAGTTGATAAATCGCCGACCGTCGGTGGGATGATGTCCCGGCTGGACAAGACGTTCCCCACCAACGATTGTGCCATGTGAGTGATCTCGCCCAAACTGGTCGAGGTCGGCCGGCATATAAATATCGAGCTCATTACATGTAGCGAAGTCAAAAATTTATCGGGTGAACCGGGGAATTTCGAAGTTTCACTGGTCAATCATCCCCGATACATCGATCCTGTTAAGTGTACCGGGTGCGGAGAATGTTCCCGGCATTGCCCGGTAACCGCCGTTAACCAGTATAACATGAAGTTGGATGACCGGCGGGCTACTTATATCGAGTATGCTCAGGCAGTACCTCTTGCATTTGCCATCGATACAGACTCCTGCATCGGCTGTGGCTTATGCGAGAACATGTGTGTTGCCAAAGCAATACAATACGATGACAAAGAACGCGAAACCTCCGTCAAGGTGGGTTCGGTTATTCTCTCTGCCGGAAGCAAGGGATATGATCCTTCCGGGCTTGATTTTATTGGATACGAATATCCCAATGTGGTTACGAGCGAGGAATTTGAAAGGATCTTAAGCGCATCAGGACCGTATTTCGGCCATCTTATGCGGCCCCTGGATCGTGAAGAACCCAAAAGCATCGCCTGGCTCCAATGCGTCGGTTCCAGGGATACCAACCGGTGCGGCAACGGGTATTGTTCTTCGGTATGCTGCATGTATGCCGTCAAAGAGGCCATGATCGCAAAGGAGCACGCCCATGGTGAACTGGATTGCGCCGTTTTCAATATGGATATGCGGACCTTTGGTAAGGATTATGAGAAATATTATCTTCGTGCCAAAGATAAAGACGGCGTTCGTTTTGTAAAGGCCAGGGTCCATACCATCATAGAAATTCCGGAGACCGGAGATCTGGTTGTTCAGTATGCCGATGAAAGCGGGATGATGAAAGAGGAGACCTATAATATGGTGGTTCTCTCCGTAGGTCTTCAAATTCAGCCGGATACAGCCCAGCTTGCAAAACTCCTTGGTATTGAATTGGATAAATACAACTTTGCAGAAACAAACACCTTTGCACCGGTGGCCACGTCACGTCCTGGAATTTATATCTGTGGGGTACTTCAAGGACCCAAGGATATTCCCGGATCGATTACCGAAGCCAGTGCTGCCGCATGTTTGGCCGGAACAGAACTGGTCGAAGCCAGAGGAACCGATATCCCAAAAGTTGAAGTTGCCGAAGAGATCGACGTCACAGGGCAGGAGCCTCGCATCGGTGTTTTTGTGTGCAATTGCGGTATCAACATCGGAGGAATTGTGGATGTTCCGGCTGTTCGGGAGTATGCTGGAACGCTTCCGTATGTTGCTTATACGGATGAGAACCTTTTTACCTGCAGCCAGGACACCCAGGAGCAGATCAAAGAAAAAATTAAAGAGCATAAACTCAACCGGGTGGTGGTGGCCTCATGCAGTCCTAAAACCCACGAAGCCATGTTCATGGAAACACTTGAGGCCTGCGGGATAAACAAATATCTATTTGAAATGGCCAATATCCGCAACCAGAACTCATGGATACATTCCAAGGAGCCGGAGATCGCAACCAAAAAGGCCAAAGATCTGGTTCGTATGTCTGTGGCCAGAGCTGCGGCATTGAGGACGCTAAAAGAGAAAGTCGTCCCCATTAACAAGCAGGCGCTGGTGATCGGCGGTGGTGTGGCCGGCATGAATGCGGCGCTCAGTCTGGGCAATCAGGGCTTTAATACGGTTCTGGTAGAGAAGGAAGCCGAACTTGGCGGGTTTTCACGAAAACTTCACCATACCATCGAGGGTGATGATATTCAGGCCTATCTTAAAAAGCTTGGGGACGAAGTGACCGGCCACGATGCAATTGAGGTTTTAACCAAAGCCCGGATTAGCGGTTTTGAAGGTTTCAAGGGAAATTTTTCAACCGAAGTTACTTTGGGGACGGATAATGAAAAGCGCAAAATAGATCACGGAATTTTCATTGTTGCCACCGGCGCCGGGGAATACCCGCCCAAAGAATATCTATACAAAGAGGACGAACGGGTGGTGACCCAGGTGGAATTATCCGATATCCTGGAGAAGAAAGGAACCGACGGGCTTGACAGCGTTGTCATGATCCAGTGTGTCGGATCCCGCAACGATGAGAATGTCGAATGTTCCCGCATATGCTGTCAGAATGCCGTAAAGAATGCCCTTGATATTAAAAAACGCAATCCGGAGACCCAGGTCTATGTGCTTTACAGGGATATCCGCACCTACGGTCTTCTCGAGGATTATTATACCGAGGCCAGAAAACAGGGGGTTATCTTTATCCGCTTTGACCAGGATGCGCCGCCGGATGTCCAGCCTTCTTCCGATGGCCTTCTGGTGACGGTTAAAGACCACATCCTACAGCAGAATCTTGAAATCAGGGCCGATCTTGTGGCATTGAGCGCCGGAATGGTGGCTGAAGATACCGAAGAAATGAGCGGGATCATGAAGTTGAATCGCAACCCGGAAGGATATTTCATCGAAGCCCACGTTAAACTCCGTCCGGTGGATATGCCCAGCGATGGTGTTTTTCTCTGCGGAACGGCCCACGGTCCCAAGCTGATCACGGAAACCATTTCCCAGGCCCAGGCCGCGGCATCCAGGGCAACGACGTTTCTTGCCAAAGATTCCATCAAACTCTCGGCAATCACGGCCAAGGTCGATACGGATCATTGTGTCAAATGTCTGACCTGCGTACGTGCCTGCCCCTTTGGTGTGCCTGAGTTTAATACGAACGAAAAACTCATTGAAATCAATGAGGCGATTTGTCACGGATGCGGGGTTTGCGCAAGTGTATGCCCGAGACAGACGATTCAGTTGAGCTTTTATGAAGATGATCAAATAATTAGTAAAATTGATGCCTTGCTTGAGGCGGGGGGGATGTGATGGCTGACTTCGAACCGACCATTATTTCATTTTGTTGTGACTATTGAGGATATTCGGCTGCGGACCTGGCAGGTTCCATGCGACTCGATTATCCTTCAAACATTAAAATAATAAGACTGCCCTGCACCGGCAAGATTGATGTCATTCACCTTTTGCGGGCAATCCAGAAAGGGGCTGACGGGGTATACGTTGTGGGCTGCCTGGAGGGGAATTGTCACTATAACGAAGGAAATTACAGGGCCCGTGAACGGGTGGATCATGTGCGCATGTTGCTGGAAGAGATCGGTCTTGAAGGTGACCGGGTGAGAATGTATAACCTATCTTCAGGTGAAGGACCCACCTTCGCAGCCTATGCAAAGGAGATGACCGAAAATATACGGTCTTTGGGACCCAATCCGTTAAAAGATTCGGCAAAGGCCTAAAAACGGAGGAGATATTATGGCTGAAGAAGCAATCAAAATAGGCGGCAAAAAGAAAAGCATTTTTCTGGACAAGGTAAAAGAGCTTCTTCCGGAAGGGGGAAATCTTAATCTTTGTCTGACCTGCGGCGCCTGTTCTTCCGGTTGTCCGGCTACGGGACTGGAGGATATGGACCCCAGAAAGTTTTTGCGAATGGCGGCCCTGGGAATGGACGATGAAGTTACCAGCACCCCCTGGGTGTGGATGTGCACCATGTGTACGCGTTGTATGTATGTCTGTCCCATGAAAATCAACATTCCCCAGCTGGTTTTCAACGCCAGGGCAAGCTGGCCCCGGGAAGATCGTCCCAAGGGGATCCTTGGTTCATGCGACATGGCATTGAGAAATGATACCTGCAGTGCCATGGGAACGTCTGAAGAAGACTTTCAATTCGTGGTAGAGGACGTGCTGGAAGAATATCAGGAAACCCAGCCTGAATTCAAGGAGATGAAGGCGGATGTAAACAGGGAGGGGGCTCAATTCTATTTGAATCAGAATTCCAGAGAACCGGTGACCGAACCGGATGAAATGGTACCCCTCTGGAAGATTCTAGACCTGGTGGGCGCCGACTGGACATACGGAACAAAAGGATGGGCGGCGGAAAATTACTGCCTGTTTCTGGCGGACAATGAAAACTGGGAGAAAATTGTAAGAATCAAGGCCAAAGCCGTAGATGATCTCAAAGCCAAGGTCTGGCTCAATACCGAGTGAGGGCACGAGCTGTTTGCAGTCCGGTTCGGACTGGAAAAATTCAACATCGAGCACAACTTTGAGATCAAGAGTATCATTCAATATTATGCCCAGTGGATCAGGGAAGGAAAGCTGAAGGTCAATTCCGACTGGAACAAGGACCTCAAAATCAAATTCACGGTTCAGGACCCCTGCCAGCTGGTGCGCAAGACCTTTGGGGACCCGGTGGCCGAAGATTTGCGGTACACGGTGAAGGCGGTTGTGGGAGAAGAAAATTTCATCGAAATGCATCCCAATAAGTCTAATAATTATTGCTGTGGCGGCGGCGGCGGCTTTCTCCAGGCAGGATATACTGAAGAGCGGCGGGCTTACGGGAAACTAAAAGCGGACCAGATTCTGGCAACAAAGGCGGACTATTGCATTACGCCCTGTCACAATTGCCATGCGCAAGTTCACGATTTGTCCGACCAGCGCGATCATGCATGGCAGACTGTTCATTTGTGGACATTGATCTGTTTGTCGTTAGGAATTCTTGGACCCAATGAACGTGAATATCTGGGAGATGATCTTAAAGAAGTTTCGCCCTTTCACCCGGAATCGGCAATGTAGTCATTGGCCATCAGTCATGGGTCATTTGAGAATTGATACCTGATGGACGATAAATGATAAACGGCTGGCGACAAATGACTGTTTAGGAGGGAAAATGATAGTTGCCAAAAGGAAACCTTTTGAAGAAATAAAAGATATGATCAAGGGCTACAAAAAAGTCCTTAATGTTGGCTGCGGGACCTGTGTGGCGGTTTGCCTTGCAGGCGGAGAAAAGGAGGTTGCTGTTCTGAATGCCGAGATCGATATGGCCAGAAAACTGGACAACAACCCCGTTGAACTCGGGGCTCAAACTGTGGAGAGACAGTGTGACCACGAATATCTCGAGGAGCTGGACGATATTGTCGGAGACTATGATGCGATTATTTCCATGGCCTGCGGCGTGGGGATTCAATTCCTGGCGGAAAGATTTCCGGACATACCGGTCTTTCCGGCTGTAGACACCACCGGAATGTCAGCAAATCAGGCCGTGGGATGGTATGAAGAGCGATGTCGTTCCTGCGGCAAATGTGTCCTCGGCATGACCGCAGCCATCTGCCCGGTCACCATGTGCGCAAAAGGGCTTTATAACGGTCCCTGCGGCGGCACCAACCAGGGAAGCTGCGAGATAGACATGGATCAAGACTGTGCCTGGTTCAGGATCTATGAACGGCTGGAAAAACAGGGCCGTCTCAATGAAATTATAGCATATACTCCCCCGGCAGACTGGATTGACCAGGTTCCAAGGACGTTGATTCAGCCCGGTTACAAAAAACCGGAGAAAGCTGAAGAATCATAACATCCCATTTATACGGATGAAAGCGCGTTTGTTGGAGTTAATCCGGGGCATCGGGTTATGAAAATAATGATTTTGCAATTAGAGCAGAGGAAGCCGAAATGAAATCAGGAAGCAATTTGGAAAAAGTTTTAAAAGCAGGTCATTTTGCATTTACAGGGGAACTTGGGCCGCCCAGAGGCTGTGATGTGGAAGAGGTCATAGAAAAGGCTCAACACCTGAAAGGCATGGTGGATTCGGTGAACATTACCGACAATCAGACCGCTATGGTACGGATGTCCAGCTGGGCCGCGAGCCTCATCTTACTTCAGGAAGGTCTGGAGCCCAATTTCCAGATGGTGTGCCGGGATCGAAACCGGTTGGCCATGCAGGCCGATATTTTGGGAGCCTATGCCCACGGCATACGGAATATGCTCTGTCTTTCCGGTGATCATCAAATGTTTGGTGACCATCCCCTGGCCAAGGGGGTATTCGATATCGACTCCGTACAGTTGATCAATATGGTCAAAATCATGCGTGATGAAGGAAAATTTCAAACCGGTGCCGATTTGCATGGATCACCAAAAATGTTTATCGGTGCGGCATCCAACCCCTTTGCAGACCCGTTCGAATGGCGGGTACACCGTTTGGCAAAGAAGATCAATGCCGGGTGCGATTTCATCCAGACCCAGTGTATCTACAACATGGAAAAGTTCCGGGAATTTATCAAACAGGCCAATGACATGGGACTTACGGAAAAAGTCTATATCTTGGCCGGTGTGACACCCATGAAGAGTGTGGGTATGGCCAAGTACATGAAGAATAAGGTCCCCGGAATAGAGGTGCCCGATGAAGTCATCAAACGCCTTCAGGGTGCAGGAAAAGGCAAGGTGGCCGACGAAGGCATTAAATTCGCCTGCGAGCAGGTCGAAGAGTTCAAGGAGATGAAAGGCGTGCACGGTGTGCATATGATGGCCATTGAATGGGAGCATATGGTTCCTGAAATCGCCGAGCGTGCCAAGGTTCTGCCCAGACCGGTTATGGACTAAACCATAGCGCCCGGAGCGCATCGCGCTGCAAATCAGATCTGAATCTTTATGACCCGTTGAACCCCTGGTTCAGCAGGTTCATGAGTGCTACTATATAAAAAAAGCCCGGTTTTTCTCAAAACCGGGCTTTTTTATTTTGGACCTCATATACAGAAAAATGTGCGAACACGCACTTTTTTCTGTGCGTTTCCATGTTTTTCCCCTGTCATTGAAATCCGTTTCCCCAAGTTTAATATTGAATGGCATATTGTTTACGCATCCTATCCGATTCCCCTTAAAAGTTGCTGAGGCTGAGGTTTTCCGAACACTCAGAAAGTAAAACAACTCCTTTCAAGCGCGGCTTTTTTTATAAAATCAAGTCAATGGCACAGATGTTGCTGAAACTAATTCATAAAATATTATGGAATTAATT
>JAAXQD010000128.1 GCA_012974475.1 Desulfobacterales bacterium | reverse complement strand
GAATTATAAAGCGCTGTTTCTGGGGAATCATGATGCACTTGCGGCCGGGGATGAATTGATCTATCTGGCCGCTTCTGAAGCCAGCACGGTTTTTGGCTTTGGAGGTTCACGCACAAAGACTTCCATGCTGTTCTTTTTTGGAAGCGTGGACTCTCTGCTCAAATCTAAAAATGAGTTGTTTGAAAAGCTAAGCCACCTTCCATTCTATACGTATATCAACATCGGCTTTGAATCCGTAGACGCGCCGACTCTGGCATTCATTCGCAAACCTGTTGCAGCATCAAACGTTCGCGAAGCTTTCCAGAAGATGCTCGAAGTTAATGCTGCCTATGCAAACATTGAAATTACAGGCAATTTTCTTATGGGAGAAACACTTTCACCCGAACATTATCAATCCCTTGCCGAGCTGCTTCGAGACGCCTCAGCTCCTTTGAATGGTAAAGGGGCGATATACCTATCCCCAATAAAGGATAGTCCCAAGAAACGTGAGTTGTTGCCACAATTTTTTGAACTAAAAAATCAGAGTCAATTGCCTATCTACACCTATCTAATCCAACGCTTATAAAAAGGAAATGCGAATGGGGTCGGGCCACAGAAACATCTTGATATAATCGATAATATGTTTAAAATTGGCGTCCAATAAGGTCTTAAAAGGGCATTTTGGGGGCCAAAAACGCAGATGTAATGGGGCCAGGTCTGCTCTTGACTCTAAATATCAACACGTTCGCGGGGCCCGAGCCCGGTTACAAAAAGCAAAAGAACAATAGGAGATTCCAATGTTTCATTGGTTGATCGATCGTCGCCGAAAGAAGCTCACCCAGGCGCCTTTCCCTTCCTTATGGGAGGACATAATCCGCCGTAACGTTGTCCACTACTGCATGCTGGAAGATGCCCAGCGTGCTCACCTGCGTGCCCTGATCCAGGTGTTTATCGCCGAAAAAAATTGGGAAGGGGCCGGTGGACTGGAAGTTACCGACGAGATCCGCGTCACGATTTCCGCTCAGGCCTGTCTGCTTCTTCTGGGCCTGCCCCACAACTACTACCGGAATGTCGAATCCATCATCGTCTATCCTTCAACCGTTGTTCCGCCTCAACGCAATCCGGGTTTCTTTGAAAATACATTCGCACCATTGGAGCTCGAGCATCCCATTCTCGGGCAGGCGTTCCAGCAGGGGCCGGTAATTATTATCTGGGATGCAGCCCTGCGCGGTGGCCGCCATCCTGAGTTCGGTCACAACGTTATTTACCACGAATTCGCCCATAAACTGGACATGCTCGACGGCGCGGCCGACGGTACACCTCCACTGCGCGACCGGGCTGAATACCGTGACTGGGTCCGGACATGTTCGCGTGAATATCTACGTCTCAAACACGACACCGCAAAGGGCAAGAAATCTTTCCTCAATGCCTACGGTGCGACGAACGAAGCGGAATTTTTCGCCGTCGCCACAGAGCAATTCTTCGATCAGCCGCGGTTAATGATTAAACATGCACCGGACCTTTATCGTGTTTTGCAGGAATACTACCGTCAGGATCCCTCCGAACGTGTGTTCCGGAATAACTGCACGGGGAAAAGTTAAAATCAAGACTGAATGCTGAAAGTCCGAGCCTATTTCACCGGGGCAGCATCTTCGACTTTTACAATATTAGGGTTTATGGATCATGAAAAGATCTTCAAAGAACAGATTGACACCCCGGCAGCAGTCATTGTTTTCCGGCAACAACCTTTTCGATAAAATTGCAAGGGCTGTCTGCCGCGCCGGAACGCTTCCAAGAAAAGAGCTCTATGAAGCATGGGAAATGGCAAAAAGGGTACGGCGAAGATACAGGGGCGGCAGGATTATAGATCTTGCCTGCGGTCATGGCCTTTTGGCGCATATCATGCTCATCCTCGATGACAGTTCAAAGACAGCCATTGCCGTGGACAAAAAAATCCCTTTAAATGCAGGAAAATTGTCCAACGTATTGATCACATCCTGGCCGAGACTGAAAAACAGAGTCATCTACAAAGAAGCGCCTGTCCAGGAGATCACCATTTTTCCGGATGATATCGTGGTTTCAGCCCATGCCTGTGGATCTTTAACCGATCTGATTATTGATAAGGCCATTGAACAGCATGCCCGGGTAGCGGTTCTGAGGTTGGATGGATAAAACCCTTGCCGTGGATACGGCAAGAGCGGTGAGGCTTAGATCAAAGGGATACCGGATTGTGACCCAGAAAATTCCCAGCGATATAACGCCCAAAAACAGGCTGCTCATGGGAGAATATGGGCGACCCACATAAATTTTTTAATGGAGAGGAGAGGTTCATGTCAGAATTCAAGGATGTCGCGATAATTAAAAAAGCAAATATTTACTTTGATGGAAAGGTTACGAGTCGCTCAGTTGTTTTTCCAGATGGGTCCCGAAAGACCCTCGGAATCATGCTGCCCGGGGAATATGAATTCAATACGGATGATAAAGAAATCATGGAAATTATTTCCGGAGATCTCGAAGTGTCTCTGCCGGAAGAGAAAGGATGGAAAACAATTAAAGACGGGGAAGCTTTCGAAGTTCCTGCTCGATCCAAATTCGGACTAAGGGTCAAAACAATAACGGATTACTGCTGTTCCTTTGTCGGTTGAATCACACCAAAACACACCCATGCAAATGCACTCTGAACCCCAAAGACTCGACATGGATTTTCAGAAGAAATCTACTACACCATCTTTAAGAAACACTCGATTTACTGAAATTTTGATTCAAAAGAATGCGCTCGAAAAAGGCGGTTTTAAAGGGTGGGTCTTTTGTCCCGGGATGCTGTTTAATTCAACAGACAAATGGTGGGGAGATCAAGGGAAGCGCGATGCGCTCCATGAGG
>JAAXQD010000058.1 GCA_012974475.1 Desulfobacterales bacterium | reverse complement strand
AGATGTGTATAAGAGACAGGTATAAATATATGGATGTCGGCACCGCAAAGCCGACGCGGGATGAACAGTCGCGTGTTACCCACCACATGATAGATATCGTTGTTCCGGATGAACATTTCGACACCCAGGCGTATGCGAGGCTGGCCCGTGAAAAGGTCATGAATCTCAATTCCCGGGGTATTACCTCTTTTATTGTCGGTGGGACAGGACTTTATATAAAAGCACTCGTGCACGGTCTATTTGAAGTCGGAGCATCAGATCCCCGCATACGGATCCGTTTAAAAGAAGAGGCTCAAATTTGCGGCTCAAATTTCTTGCACGAACGATTAAATCGAAAAGATCCCGATTCTGCAAAAAAAATACACCCGAATGATGCCTACAGGATCATAAGGGCCCTTGAAGTACATGAGTCCACCGGAAAAACAATGGCAGAATTGCATCGCGAGCACAGTTTCAAAGACAATTCGTTCGATTTTTTGAAAATTGGCCTTCATATAAACCGAGACATACTCTACGATCGCATCAACCGACGGGTCGATGCGATGATCGACACCGGCCTTGTTGGCGAAGTTACAGAACTGCTGGAAATGGGATACACGCCCCACCTTAAATCGATGCAGTCCATCGGTTACCGCCACATGGTCGATTTTATTCAAGGTCGTTGCGAGTGGGATGAAACAATACGGACCTTAAAACGGGATACAAGAAGATATGCAAAACGTCAACTGACATGGTTCAAAGCTGATCCCGACATTATATGGGCTGAACCGGGACAGTTGTCGGAAATCCGGGGCCGGATAAAAAAGTTCTTGCAAGCAAAATAAAGAATCCGGACCCAGAGAACCAGGTTTTTCAAGATTAAATAACGATATATCAATAGGTATACACCCATGAAAATAGCCATCGCACAGATTAATCCCATTGTTGGTGATTTTGACTACAATTTCGAGCGGATAAAGAATTTTTCAGATCGAGCCATCCAGCTTCAATGCGATCTGGTGGTCTTTTCAGAGCTTGTTGTTACCGGATACCCGCCGCAGGATCTTCTTGAGAGAAAGGATTTCGTCGATGCCAATCTTGCCTGTTTGGACAGACTCATTGGGTCAATCCGAGGTATCGGTGTCATATGTGGATTTGTGGACAGAAACGTTGCCGACAAAGGAAAACCGATTTTTAATTCCGCCATTCTCTTTGAAGACGGCAACATCCTTCATAAGGTTCATAAACAGTTGCTGCCGACATATGACATATTCGATGAAAGGCGGTACTTCGAGCCCGGCGGTGAAAGCGCGCCGTATTCCTACAAAGGCCATAACCTAGGACTTATCGTCTGTGAAGATGCCTGGAACGACGAAGATATTTTCCAAAGAAGGATTTATAACACAGACCCTGTCGCTCAATTCATCCAGGCAGGCGCCGATCTGGTTATTAACATATCTGCATCTCCGTATTATCTGGGGCGCAAAGAATTCAGATGGAACATGTTCAAGTTCATGGCCCGCAAATATAACGTCCCCTTTATGTTTGCCAATCAGGTCGGCGGCAATGACAGCATTCTCTTTGATGGATCGAGCACAGCGTATGATAAAAACGGAACGGTCGTGGCAAGCGCCGCCGATTTTGAAGAAGACCTTGTGGTCTTTGATTCAAAAACGTTAAAAGCTCAGCCAATCAACATTCATGAAACATCAAAATCGGATATGGAATCCATTTTCAAGGGGCTTGTATTGGGAACCCGTGACTACGTCACAAAGTGCGGTTTTTCAAAGGTTGTTCTGGGCTTGAGCGGCGGTATAGATTCAGCCCTGACAGCGTGTATTGCAGTATCGGCATTAGGACGGGAAAATGTTTCGGCCGTCTTTATGCCGTCTCAATACACGTCTAAAGAAAACTTTGAAGATACGGAAAAGCTTTCCGAGAATCTGGGCATCGTGCAAACCCGGATTCCCATTGGCAGTTTATTTAAAGAATTTTTAAAGTTACTTTCACCGGCTTTCAAGGATGCCGAACCCGGCATTACGGAACAGAACATTCAAGCCAGAATAAGAGGCACCATCCTCATGGCACTGTCCAACAAACATGGCGCTTTAGTGCTCTCCACGGGCAACAAGTCCGAACTCGCCGTTGGCTACTGTACGCTATATGGAGATATGACCGGAGGACTGGCCGTAATTTCAGATATTCCAAAAACAATGGTCTATGATCTTGCTCGTTTCATAAATCGAGACAAAGCGTTAATTCCGCCGCGCATCATTACCAAAGCGCCTTCCGCCGAACTCAAACCCGACCAAACCGATCAGGACGACCTGCCGCCTTATGAACTGCTGGACTCTATCCTAAAGGGATATATTGAAGATTTCAAAGGTGCCGGTGAGCTGGTTCAAGCGGGATTTGATAAAATGATTGTGGAAGATGTCATTTGCAGGGTTGACCGGAATGAATACAAGCGTCATCAGGCGGCACCCGGCCTGAAGGTGACATCAAAGGCTTTCGGTTACGGCAGAAGATTCCCCCTGGCCCAACGGCACACGAAAAAATCGTCGCAACCCTGAACCCGGGTCAGCCAACGGCCAATTTTCCCTGCCATGAATCCCTTTTTTCAAGAGTTTCCTTGATCAGCGCAAGGGTTTCGGCTTTTTTAACCGACCAGCGGGGTGCCACAAGTTCTTCAGGATGAGGATCGCCGGTCAGACGTTGAATCACCATATTTTCTGGAATCCGTTCAAGGAAATCGCAGACGATATCTACATATTCCTCCTGTTCCAGGCACGTGTATTTTTGCCCGTTGTAAAGCCTATCCAGTTTTGTTCCTTTTACAACATAGAGAAGGTGAATTTTGATACCGTCTATTTCAAGGCCGGCAATGGCATCGGCGGTTTCGAGCATATGGGCTTTTTTTTCATTGGGAAGACCGAGAATAACATGGGCGCATATTTTAATACCCCTGTTTTTAGTTGCATCGACCGCCTTTTTAAAACATTCAAAATCGTGTCCACGGTTTATAAACGCAAGGGTAGAATCATTGGCGGATTGTAATCCGTATTCGATCCAAATAAGATGATTTTCCGCATAGCCCTGCAAAAGTTCCAAAATCGGATCATCCACACAATCCGGCCGGGTACCGATTGAAAGACCCACTACATCTTCTATGGCCAGCGCTTGCTCATAAAGATTCTTAAGGGTGTCAATCGGTGCATAGGTGTTTGAAAACGATTGGAAATAGGCTAAAAATTTTTTCGCTTTGTAGCGCTTTGCCAGGGCTTTCTTCCCCTGAATGACCTGGTCGGTCACCGAAAGCCCTTTTTCATGGGCACCGGTTCCAGACCCCTTAAGATTGCAGTATATACATCCGCCTTTTGAGATCGATCCGTCCCGGTTCGGGCATGAAAGACCGGCATCAATGGTTATTTTCTGAACCCTGCATCCGAAGATACTTCTCAGATAACTGTTAAAATCATTATATCTTTTACGGATATTTTTCATCATGATCGAGGGAAAATTTCAAAACTCAAATGGAGTGCAAACCCGATGAACATGGAAAGGGTGTTTGATATTTTATAGCAATATAAACTCCTAAAGATATTTTATTTATAATACACTGGCGCAATTTGAAACGCTCAATTTAGGTAAAAGATTGTTTCGCATAAATTAATGATTATTTTTGTTTGTAATTATATACATTTTCGCATAAATTTTGTAAAACTGTTAATGGCAAATAATTGAAAAATAATTGTTTATGACCTTCTATCGGAAAAAATACGATATCATTGTCGTGGGTGCAGGACATGCAGGATGCGAGGCTGCACTGGCGGCCGCCAGAATGGGTTGCAGCGTACTGCTGATGGCCATCGACCTGGACAAGGTGGCTGCAATGCCATGCAGTCCCTCCATCGGAGGCATGGCAAAAGGACAACTGGTCAAGGAGATCGACGCCCTGGGCGGTGAAATGGCAAAAATCACGGATAAAACCGCCATACAGTATCGAACCCTAAACACCAAAAAGGGTCCTGCGGTCCATTCTTCCAGAACGCAAAACGACAAAATCCGTTATCATATGGCCATGAAGGCTGTCCTGGAAAAACAGCCGAACCTCGATCTTAAGCAAGCCATGGTGGATCGGCTTGTAATGGAAAATGGTCGCGTTGTCGGTGTGGAGGATCAAACCGGTTTCGGATACCCGGCGGATGCTGTGGTTCTGGCCACCGGAACATTTTTAAGCGGCCTGGTTCATATCGGGTTTAATTCTTTCAAAGCCGGGAGAGCCGGCGAATTCGCATCGTATGGCCTGCCGGCCCATCTGAAAACGCTTGGGTTTGAGCTTGGAAGAATGAAGACCGGCACACCGCCCAGATTGAAAAAATCGAGTATCGATTTTAATGCGTTTGTCAAGCATGGCACCGAAGAAGATCCGGTACCGTTTTCGTTTTTTACCGAAAAGATTGTCATGCCGCAACTTCCCAGCTATATCGGACATACCAGCAAAAGAAGCCATCAGATTGTGGAAAAAAACCTTAAACGCTCTGCGCTGTATGGCGGTATTATAAAAGGGGTTTCGGCCCGCTACTGTCCTTCATTTGAAGACAAGATCGTCAGGTTTCCCCATAAGGAAAAACACCAGATAATCCTGGAACCCGAAGGTCTCGATACCGATGAAATTTATGCCAGCGGCCTTGGAAACAGCCTGCCGATGGAAATACAGATTCAGTTTGTCAGATCCGTCAAGGGTCTGGAATCGGCCGAAATCATGCGGCCTGCGTATGCCATAGAATACGATTATGTCAATCCTGTCAATCTTAAGCCGACGCTGGAAACAAAACGGATTTCAGGCCTTTTCTTGGCCGGCCAGATTAACGGGACATCGGGATATGAAGAGGCTGCCGCCCAGGGGATATGGTCCGGGATCAATGCCGCCTGCAAAATTGAGGGAAGGCCGCCGTTTATTCTTGACCGATCCCAGGCGTATATGGCTGTTATGGTCGATGATCTTGTTACACGGGGCACACGGGAACCTTACCGCATGTTCACATCTCGGGCTGAATACAGGCTCATGTTGCGGGAGGATAATGCAGATCTGAGATTGATGGAAATGGGGCATGAATTCGGCCTCATCGACGATGACACCTTAAAAGATGTGAAAGAGCGAAAAAAACAGATCGCCCATGAGGTTAAAAGGATTAAGTCCACCGTCATAAAACCGGACAAAATTACCAACGATTATTTGCTCGGCAAAGGGACAAAGCCAATAAACAACGGCATCTACCTTGATCAGCTTCTGAAAAGAGCCGAACTCGACTACACCGCGGTCAAAACATTGGCCAGGAGCTCAAACAACATCAGTAGTAAAGTCGCCAAGCAGGTTGAAATTGGAATTAAATATGAGGGTTATATTAAACGGCAGTTAAAGGAAATCGAGAAGTTCAAGAATCTGGAACGGATGAAAATACCCCAAGATTTCGATTTTACCCAGGTTCACGGCCTTTCCAATGAACTCAAAGAAAAACTTTCTGCGGTAATGCCGTCGTCCCTGGGCCAGGCATCCCGAATAGACGGCATCACCCCCGCCGGACTTTCCGTGATTATGATCGCTATCAAAGCTGCTGAAAAACAGGGGGATAAAACCAAGAATCGGCGATCGAATGATCCTTGACAGGTAAAAACTTTTAACTTATTTTCATCATTAGAATTTTTCCCGTTTGTCCGAAACCTTTTGAGGTAGATATCTGCGGGTTAAATTTACAGATAAAACGCCCAGTTAGGGCAACACCATGAGGCAACGAAGAGATGGCGGAAACAGATTATTATAAAATGCTCGGCGTAAATAAAAATGCGTCTAAAAACGATATCAAGAAAGCGTATCGGAAGCTTGCCATGAAGTATCATCCTGATCAGACAAAGGGAGATAAAAGCGCTGAGGAAAAATTTAAAAAAATTAGTGAAGCGTATGCTGTTTTAAGTGACGCGGAAAAACGCAAACAATACGATACGTTCGGTTCAGCCGGATTTCAGCAGCGTTATTCCCAGGAAGACATTTTCAGAGGTTCCGATTTTGACAGCATATTAAACGAGTTATTCGGCGGATCGGGCCGTTTTGGCGGTGGTGGAAGTGGAATGCGCTTCTCTTTTGGAGGGGGGAGCCCCTTTGACGGTTATCAACAGCAGCAGCAGGCACCGTCAAAAGGATCTGATCTGGTATATGAACTCCCTTTAACATTAAAGGAAGCGGCGACAGGCACCCAAAAGACCGTATCTTTCCAACATCAAGGTCGCAGTGAAAAAATTACCGTAAAGATTCCAAGAGGAATGATATCCGGGAAGAAACTTCGCATTGGCGGAAAGGGAGAGCCAAGCCCTTACGGCGGCCCTTCAGGAGACCTTTACATCAAGGCCAAAGTGCTCGGCGACCCGGTTTATGATGTTCGAGGGCATGACCTTTATATAAATAGAGATATCAAGCTGAGCGAGGCCATTCTGGGTTCGAATATTTCTGTTCCAACACTGGACGGCAAGACACTTAGCTTGAAAATACCACCTGGATCCAAACACAAAACCAAGATGCGACTGCCCGGACATGGTCTCCCCCATATGGACGGTAAAGGTCAAGGCGATCTTTATGTCCGTATTCATGTCCATATACCCAAAGAACTGTCCAAAAAACAAAAAGATTTGATCGGCCAATTGGCAGATGCGGGCTTGTAACACATTAAATTTATTGACAAGAAAATTTGTCCCATGTACCTTTATTTTCAAACAGACAAATCGATTTTTTTAAAATATCACGGCTCGACTTAATCGTTTCTAATGATGGCTGAACTTATACCCGTCCTCACCCAAAATGATATTGAGACCTTGGTCGCGGCGATGGCACGCAGGATCTCTTCGGACTATCAAGATCATGATCTTGTTCTCGTCGGTGTTTTAAAAGGTGCGTTTGTCTTTATTGCTGATCTTGTGAGGCATCTCAGTATTCCAGTCGAAATCGATTTCATACGGGTCTTGAGTTACGGCTCAGGCCTTTCATCTTCAAGGAACATTCAATTAACCAAAGATATAGAGACCGATATAGAAAATAAAGATGTACTCATCATTGAAGACATTGTGGATACAGGCTTGACCTTAAAATATCTCATCGATTATTTGAAAACTTATCATCCAAAAACGGTCAAGGCTTGCACCCTGATAGACAAACACGAGCGTCGCGAAGTCGATATTGAAATCGATTATTTCTGCCACGCCGTGACTGAAGGGTTCCTTGTCGGATACGGACTCGATTACGATGAAGACTATAGATATTTACCGGGAGTTTATCACTTTCAATTATAACCATTGGGGTTTATCATGATTATTACCTGCCAAGAATGTAGTTCAAGTTTTAATTTGGATGAAAGTCTTTTAAAACCAGAAGGTTCAAAGGTTCGATGCTCAAAATGTCACAAAGTATTTGTGGCATATCCCCAAACGCCGCCTGAAGAACCTGAAACCCCTCCTGAAATACTGCCGGATATTGATGATGCTCCTGTGACAAAGGATGCCTTGGATCCGGATGAACTCGATTTGTCAGACATGGATCAGTTGTTTGCCGAAGAAAAAGATTCAGAGATCGAAGACATCACCGATGAAGACCTTGAAGACCTTGACCTGGATTTAGAGCTGGATTTGGAGCCCGAAGCCGATACGCTGATCCAAGAGACATCCCTCAACATCGGACCGGATGAACCCGATGAATTCGATCTGTCGGACATGGAAAAATTTTTTGACGAGGAAAAAACTCCGGAAGATGAAGCCATAGAAAATCTCGACCTGGATTTTGAACTGGATATAGAACCTGAAGCGGATACCTCCACGGAGGATATCGAGGCAGAAGAAAAACCGGATGAACTCGATCTGTCGGACGTGGATAAATTTTTTGCCGAAGAAAAAGCCTCGGAAACGGAAGATATTGAAGATTTTGACCTGGATCTAGATTTTGATTTGGAGCCCGAAGCTGATAAACCGACCGGGGAGATGGCCCAGAAAGTCGAGCCGGATGAACCCGATGAACTCGATCTGTCGGATATAGAAGAAATTTTGGACTTAGAAGAACTCGAAGCTGAAGAGAAACAAGTACCCGACGATATCGTGCTGGAGTTGGATATGGAGACGGAACCCGAGCTTGAAAATATTTCGGAAGGTTTGGACTCCGATGAACTCGAAGAAGTTGACCTGTTGGATATAGAGAAGATGCTCGAAATTGAACCATCGCCGGACACCCAAGAGGACGTTCAACTGGAGGATCTTGTTCTTGAATCCGATCTGGAAGAAGAACAGGCTGATTTTGCATTGCCGGAGGATTCCTCAGAGGTCGACGTCTTTGAACCCGACGAAACGACCGAACCTGCTGAAGCTGAAGGTGCCACGCGCGAATTTGAAATCGAAGATGAGGACGAGGAAGACCTGTTAGAAGAGGAAATTACCGAAATCCAACCTCCATTGGATCAAACAGGGCCATCCGTCAAAAAACGGATCAGCAAACCGATTTTTGCATTGCTGATCATTGCAATATTGGCGGGTGGGCTTTACGGCACCTATGTTTTGCTCGATTACATGAAGATTGAGATTCCTTTTGTCAGCGATTATCTTAAACCCAAAGTTTCGGATCCAGCCGGAAATCTCAAGATAGAAACTTTAGATATCGACAGCAAGTTTGTGACCAATGCAAAAACAGGAAAACTGTTTGTGATAACCGGCCGGATTAAAAATGGATATTCATCTTCTCGCCGGTCTATAAAAATCAAAGGAAAACTCTTTACAAAAGGGAAAACTCTTACAAAAACAGAAATATTTTTCTGTGGGAATGTTCTATCAGATATGGAACTTTCCAACATGGAGTTTGCTGCCATAAAAAAACGGCTGTCCAACAGCCTTGGCGATAACAAATCGAATACAGGTATTAAGCCTGGGCAAGAACGCCCCTTTATGATTGTATTTTCAGACCTTCCCGAAAACCTGGAAGAATTCGCAATTGAAGTTGTTGGATCCATTTCAGAATAATACCTAAGTTGAGCGATTTTTAGGGAAGAGATGTGCCGAGATCTTGATGCAGCAGGGTTTGCGAAAACCACAGGTGCCCCGCAGGAAATGCCCTTGGGGTGAATACCCATGGATATGCCGAGGATTTTTGCGAATCCTTGATGCCCAAGAGATCGGACCAGATCGAGCTAAAAATGGCTCAATTTAGGTAATAGATACATATGGATGTTTTTGGCTTGACTAACCCCATTATTTTATAATAATAGAAAAGGTTTTAAAAACGCTAAACCGATCCCGCTTAAAATTTACTTTGGCGATGTAGCTCAGATGGTCAGAGCATACGGCTCATATCCGTAGTGTCCGGGGTTCAATTCCCTGCATCGCCACCAGCCTCTTGAAACCTACTGGAATCACCAGTAGGTTTTCGTTTTTATTGAACATATAGTCAATTCTATCCTTACACACAACCCTTACACACATTCACAGGATGGAGTTGACTATTATGAAAATTTCGGCTAAATCCCCCTCTTATCTTGTCCGTAATCCCTATTCGTATTGTCTAAGAATGAATGTACCCAGAGATCTTCAGAGATTTGTGGGGAAAAGGGAGTTAAGATACTCTCTCAAAACAGGCTATCTCGGTGTTGCAAAACTTAAAGCAAGGTTGACTGCTGGACATGTTCAATCCATTTTCAGACTGCTAAGGTAAGTACCGGCATAATATGACATTAGTTTCACAATGAATTATCACATGTTTTTCACATACCTGTGATCTGAAAAATCATCCATTTAGACTAACCACCTGTAAATCAGAGAGTCTCTTATGATCAGCAAGACAGAACTTGCCAGAAAGGCCAACATATCACCGGCTACCATTACCCGTATTGAATATAGCATGCCTTGTAGAATGGAAACACAAAGGAGGATTGTTTTGGCTTTAGGCTATAAAATATCAGATACTAACAAAATATTTGCCAGTGATATGGAGTCATCTATCAAAGACGATGCGGGCAGACGTTCAGGTGTTGATAGACGTCAATTTAAATACTGCAAATATATCCCGGAACAGAGATCCGGCAAGGAAAGAAGAAACGGATTTGATAGGAGGAAAAAGTCAAGAACATCTGAATAATTAATTAGATATCTTGAACAGGCAGAGTCAGAAATGGCCCTGCTTTTTTTGTTATAAAATAATCACCACATGTGAAGGCAAGGAAATAAAAAAGGCAGATCTTTAATCTGCCTGTATCCGCCTGATAGAATGAGACCTTTGAAAAATGTTCATTTTTATAGGGAAAAATCCTGTCCAATAGGGATTGCCCCCAGCCGGTTCCCACCCAAAGCATTTCGGCACACACATTTTAATTGCAACAGGTTGGAATCTATAATGAACTCTCCCCGCAGCAACCTGCGGGGAATTCAAATTTAAAAACCTGACCGGAAAAACGCCGGTCGAAAGTTTTCCGGAGCTCCCACAACTTACGGTTATCCCCGGACGTCTCTTGAAAATATCGGAGGACCCCTCTTTTTTTCAGCGTTTTATAGCTTGAAAAGATGGTGAAAGTTGTATTATAGCATTTAATGGGATATGAACCACAGGTGATGCAGCCAATACACATGCCTGTGCAAAAAAACAGCGATCAGCGATGATACACGGTTTTGAAAAAATTGTGGAAGAGCGTATTCGAAGGGCTCAAAAAAGGGGCGATTTCGAAAATCTACCCGGTTCCGGCAAACCCTTGATCTTTCAGGATGGTTGTTTTGTCCCCGAAGAACTCCGCCTGGCCTATAAAATACTAAAAAATTCAGACTGTATTCCCCCGGAAATCGAATTGAAAAATCAGATTAAACAGACCGAAGACCTTTTGGCCGGTATGGAAGAAATGCCTGAAAAATACCGTTTATTAAAAAAATTGAACTTTTTGATCATGAAATTGAATTCAATGCGAGAAACATCCGTTGCCCATGAAATGCCCCAACATTATATGGGAAAACTGACAGAACGATTCGAGAACTCAAAAAATCAGTGAAAAGATGAGCTAAGCTCCAATTATGGTATTCAAGCAAAAAGAAAAAGAGAGCAGACATTTTAAAAGTGTCCTCATGGCCTATTTTATCCTTCTCCTCCATGTTATTTTGGTGGCGGGTTTGGTCATCATGGTCATTTTTTTTCGGGGCATAATAAACTATATGACATGGATTTTTATCGGAGGTTCAATCGCCATCATTGCTTCGGGCTTGCATTTTTACAAGCGCATGAAAATGGAAGGAAAGACCCTCAGGGAAATACTCAGCGCTCATCGGTATAGGGGGAGAACGGTTGAGATCAGTTTTCTTGGCGGACTGGCTTCACTAAAAATCGACGGGGCAAAGAACAACCTGCCTGCCTTGGACAGCAGTTCATCCGGCAATGTCAAGCAACTCGAAGACCCGGAGTCGATTCGCTATAAAGAGTTTTCCGAACTTGTCCGTCTGCTTGAAAACGACCTTATTACCCTTGAAGAATATAAAAGATTCAAGGAACGGCTTTTCAAGTCATAGAAACATTTAGGCAGCACATCCACTTTAACTTTGGTCAGACTGAAAGGCAACCCATGAAAAAACTAACCATTGCGCTTCTCTCCGGTGGGATATCTTCCGAACGTGAAGTCTCCATCGCCAGCGGAAACCAGGTCTATGAAGCACTGGATCACAACAAATACGATATCATCCGGTACGATCCAAAAACCGATCTTCCGCAACTGGTTGCGGATGCGCCTAAAATTGATGCGACACTGATAATTCTCCATGGGCCGTTTGGTGAGGACGGTACGCTTCAGGGACTCCTCGACCTTCTGGATATTCCGTATCAGGGCTCGGGTGTTCTTGGGAGTGCTCTGGCGATGAACAAACTGGCTTCCAAACATCTTTACGAAAAATCCGGACTTCGGGTCCCGCCGTACATCGTGATAAAAAAAGATGATGTTTTAGATTCGGACGCATGTGCCGAACAGCTGGGTCTGCCTCTGGTTGTGAAACCGGTGGCCAGTGGTTCGAGTGTCGGAATCTCCATGGTTAAATCCACGAAATCCCTAAAGGATGCGGTGAATGCAGCCTTTAAAGAAGATCCAATGATTCTGATAGAAGCACATATCGACGGGATTGAACTTACCGGCGGCGTTATCGGCAATGAGAATCTGGAAGCCTTGCCCATCATTGAAATAATTCCTGATAAATCCTGTGACTTTTTCGATTACACGGCAAAGTATACAGCAGGTGTCACCCAGGAGATATG
>JAAXQD010000035.1 GCA_012974475.1 Desulfobacterales bacterium | reverse complement strand
ATCGCGACCACTGGAGAAATCACCACCGACATCTTCGATGAGGTGCAGACCGGGTTTTTCGGCACCCAGGTGCCCGAATCCAATCTGTCACTGGTGTTAACCTGGGGACTTTGGGAGCCGTTGGTGATTTTGAGTTGTATTCCGGCTGCCAGAATGTGGTGTGCTGTTTGTCCGGTGGGCGCTTCGAGTTCCCTTATCAGCCGTAAATACGGTCTTGGCCGAAAAGTCCCATCATTTATCCGAACTTACGGCGTCTATTTAAGCGCTGTCGGTTTGGGACTCATTTTTTTATTTGAGGTCGGTTTTAAAATGCCGTTTTCTCCACGGGCCACGGCGTTTTTAATTCTGTCCATCACCTTGCCGGCAGTGGTATTGGCGCTGGTCTATCGGCGCCGGGTCTGGTGTCGCTTTCTGTGTCCTCTGGGCAAGTTGGTCGGTTTTTTGTCCACCTGCTCTTTATTGGAATTGCGTGCAAACCAGAACATCTGTAACAGCGATTGCACTGATCACGCCTGTTACGCAGGACATGGACCCTCCGAAGGCTGTCCGGTTTTCGAAGCGCCGTTTTCCATCAATACCAACCAGAATTGCATCCTCTGCGGCAATTGCATCAAAAACTGTTCCCACCATTCGCCGGTACTCAACCTGAGGGCGCCCGGTCATGAGCTTTGGTCTTTTCGAAAGCCGGACCGGACCGTCGCACTGTTTGGGCCGCTTATCATCGGAGCCCAACTCTTTCGAGGTCTTGAAAAAACCGGATATTTCCATCCATATGCCGCTTCATTCCATCAATGGTGGATTTTTTCTCTGGTTTTGATGGTCGCAACCACTATCTTTGCCTTTCTTTTTGTTCAAAATGGGGGCAGGGTTGTTTTTAGGTCAATGGCGTCCGGTTCACAAGAAAAATCGAGCCTGATGGCGTATGCCCTGGTACCGCTGGCGGTTGCTTTTGAAATGAGTTTTCATTTTGAACGATTAATGAGCTGGGGCGGACAACTGCTTCCGGTGTTGGGGCGACAGCTCGGTTTTTCCTGGGATTCTCTCGGACTGAGCATGGGGCCGGGGATGGTGAAGGCATATCAGATATTCTTTGTTCTGGTTGGGCTGATGGCTGCCCAAGCGGTTCTGCTGAGGCTGCTGCGTGCCTTTCAAGATGTTTCCTTAAAGCGCCTTTCCGCAAGAGAGAACTGGCCCATACTCACGCTGGCAGCGGTTTATATTTGGCTTTTTTGGGCGGGATGAGCTTTGAACTTCAACGGCGAACCCCCGTGAGATCTGCAGAGCGACAGGGCAAAAAGCGAGGGAGTATTCAATGAAACATGCCATATTTACCGTTTTGTCGATTTTTATTGCGGCACTATATGCCTGTTCCGGCATTCAGGAAGGTAAAACCCTCTTTGAGTCCAAGTGTGCCCAGTGCCATAAACTTGAACTGTCTTTAAAAAAGACCAGGAATCTGGGGGAATGGACAAAGATTACCCAGCGGATGGCGGGTTACTCCGATGGCGGTATCACGGGCAAAGAGGCTGAAAAAATCGCTGAATACCTGGCAAAAAAATAGTTCAGTTCGAGGCTGTCATATAGGTTTTGAAGCCTTTGGAGTAATAATCCACAAATTTTCCGTCATGAGTCCGGACAACAATCAAGCATTCGGTGTGGTCTATACTGTTAACCCGTTCAAGGCCTTTTTTATGACCCAAAACCATGACCGCAGTTGCAAGCCCGTCAGCAAATGTACAGGTATCCGCCACAATGGAAATGCTTACAACGCCGTTGCTGACAGGGTATCCGTTTCTCGGGTCCAGTATATGAGAAAAACGTTGTCCGCCCAATTCGAAATAATTTCTGTAATCACCGCTGGTTGCAAAGCCTTTGTCGTGGAGGTTCACAACTTTATAGACCTGATCGAACGGCGAACCGGTCTGGGGTGTGTTGATGCCGATTCTCCACGGTTTGCCGTCTTTTCGAAACCCTGCAGCAAAAACTTCGCCGCCGATCTCCACCAGAAAATTCTTTATGCCACTGGTTTTGATGAGTGCCGCTACCTGATCGACGCCGTAGCCCTTTGCAATGGACGCAAGGTCCAGGGATAAGGATGCCTTTTTTTTGATCAGATAGCGATCGGATGAAATCTCGATATTGTTGAATCCGATATCCGGTAAAACTGCCGCTATTTCCGATTGTGCGGGGATGCTCTTTTTATTTTCAGAATTGCCGAACCCCCAAAGGTTTTCCAACGGCTTGACAGTGCCGTCCCAGGCGCCGCCGGTGAGTTCATATACGGTTTTGGCAACGGTCATGACATTGAAAAAATCATCTGAGATCTTAAATTTTTCCCCGGTGTTTTGATTTGCGTTGAACCGGCTGATCTCACTGTCTTTTCTAAAAGTCGACATGCTGTTGTTGATGGCTTCAAGGCGTTGGTCGATGGGGTCTTTCAGGTCTTTGGCGCTGGAAAAGTATCCGGTAACCACGGTGATGTGGTAGGTGGTGCCCATGGTTTTTCCAGAAAAGGAGACTTCTTTTTGAAGACTGCATCCCGCCAATAATAGAAAAAAGATTAAAAGGGTTGTTTGAAGGTATTTTGAAGTTGAATCAAAAAAAGATAGATTATTTCCCATAATATTATTTCGTGTTTTCGTGATTCTTTTTGAAAATTCCATCAGCAAATTCTCGGCAGCTGATCGCCGGTCAGCATATCGACGATTCTAATCCCTCCGATTCGGGTTTTCATGATCACTCGGCCGGGATGATCGGAAATCACTTCTCCAATAATGCAGGCATCTTTACCGAATTCATCTTCTTTAATCGCTGCCAGGACTTTTTCGGCATGCCGGGGATTGACAAACGCAATCAGTTTGCCTTCATTGGCAATGTAAAGCGGATCAAACCCCAGGAGTTCACATATGCCTGCAACCGCATCTTTCAGCGGAATCTTTTCTTCGTAGATCTTGACCCCGACCCCGGATTTGCCGGCGATTTCGTTGAGAGCGGTACCGACACCACCGCGGGTCGGGTCCCGTAAAACATGGATATCCTGACATACGGATAGCATTCCGGCGACCATATGATTTAATGGCGCGGTATCGCTTTTAAGCGATGAATCAAATGTCATCCCTTCCCTCTGGGTCAAAACCGCAACGCCATGATCACCCATGGTGCCGCTGAGGATAATTTTATCTCCGGGCTGGGCGTTACGGCTGGAAATGTCCACACCATGGGGTATCTTTCCAATACCTGAAGTATTAACAAAAATCTTATCCACCGCACCTTTGGGGACGACCTTGGTGTCTCCGGTGACCACTTTCACGCCGGCCTTTTCTGACGCACTGCCCATACCTTTGAGTATTTTTTTGAGATCAGCCATTGAAAAACCTTCTTCAATGATCAATCCGACACTCAAATAGAGCGGTTCGGCGCCGCACATAGCCAAATCGTTGACGGTTCCGTTTACGGCCAGATCTCCAATATTTCCACCTGGGAAAAAAATGGGGTCCACCACAAAAGTGTCGGTGGAAAAAGCCAGTCGCTGACCATCGATATCAAAAACAGCACCGTCATGAAGCGGGGAGAGAATGGCGTTGTCAAATATGGGAAGCACAAGATCCGCAATCAAACGGTGCGACAGTTTTCCGCCGCTGCCGTGATCCAGTAAAATCGTACCTGTTTTCATTTCTATACCTTGTTCACAGTCTTTTAAGTAATATCAATCCTCAATTTTTTCACAGGTTGTTTTTGCCTTAAAACAAAAGCTGATAACGACTTGCTGCTCCCCGTCCAAGGAGCTGGAGAAAATCTTGTTTGGTTAGCGTATTCAGTGCATATTGCACTGTCCGGCGTGGCAGTCCTGTCTCCGTTACGATTTCAGCTACTTTCAAACGCTTCTCCGGAGCGGCTTTAAAGCAGCTTAAAACAGCAAGCGACGATTCAGAAAGCTTCAGTAAGCTTGTATATTTCTGGCGGTAAAATTCGACATCGGTTAGGGAAGATTTAATAACTTTGATGAAAAACCAGGCCAACGGCTCCAAATTATAATGTGTAGGATCTGCTTGAAACTTGCCGGCAGAACATTGATGCAAAACGGTATAGTAGAGGGAGCGGTTTTGTTCAATATGGCGGTCAACGGCAATAAAAGAGCTGATACCCGTTAAATATTTATCTTTTGACTGTAATAAAGCCAGTATAAAAAGGGCCCGTCCGAGCCTTCCATTCCCATCCTGGAAAGGGTGAATGGACAGAAAACGAAAAACAAACTCGGTGGCAACCAGCAATGGCCAGGGATGTTTGCGGATGGTATCATTATACCATTTAACCAGTTCTGCCATAGCCGTACTGGTAATAATACCCGGCGGTGCCGGATCTAAAACCACTCGATGTTCCCCCGTGTCGTGATTGATAAAAACCACTCGGTTCGACGCTGTTTTATATCCTCCGGCATGACTTGCAGCTTCAGGATAATAGCGTAGCAAATCATGATGAAAGCCGCGAATGACAGCTTCGGTTAAAGGGAAAAACTCATTGGCTTGCAGATAAATGGTTGTTAATATCTGTCGGCAGCCGACCACCTCCTCAATGCTTCGTTCTCTATCTTTTGAGAGTTTGTCCAGAATAAAAGTCCTTTTCTCATCATATGCGGTGGTTTTGCCATTCTCATTCAAGACCGTATCTACCCATTCGATTTCCGGATCTGTCAAGACGGCATTTTCTATCCTGGTAGATGCTCCGATATTGCTAATGAGCGCAAAACGATTCAAAAATTTTGCCTCGTCGGTAGATAAGTCCTCCAGGTCTCTATATCTTTCCACAAACAATCCCTGGAGCATTTTAAATTCATTTTCAATTTTGTTGCTGGGGGTAAAAGAGAGCATACTAACCTGCATTTTCCATTAAGAATTTATTTTGGCTTTAAAAACAAGAAACCCTTTTTATTTACCATATCGTATTAAAGCCGCATGATGAAATCGGAATAGTTTTTATTAAAGGTATTTTTGAAATGGAACATACCATATCGCGCAACAATGCGCAATATAAATTTTGTACTTCTTGCGCATTGTTGCGCATTGTCTGGGGTAGGGGACAAGCTGAGATAACTGCCTGAAAAGGATGTTTTAGTGGTAAAAAAAACCATTGTGAGAAGATTTGTCTTTAGAATACAAGAGGATAGCTTGGTCGGCCCCCAAAACACCACCGGCTTTTATTTTACAAGTTTACGATTCAATTAAAGCGTATGGACACGTAATATTTCATCAGAAACAGATGATTCAGCCAAGCTGATAAGATGTTTGTGATGGGTAAAAAAAACAACCTGCGTTTCTTTGGCCAGCTCGCCAAGGGCCGCCAGGGCCGCCGCAGATCTGTCATCATCGAAATGCACCAACACATCATCGACGATAAAGGGCATTGGGCCGTTGGCCTTGACATACCTCGCCAAGCCCCCGAGTCTTAATGCCAGGAATAACTGGTCCCGGCTTCCGTCGCTCATCTCGGCAAGTGCCAGCATTTTTCCGTCCGGTCGTTTTGCCTTGATTACCGGATCGCCCTTGTCATCAAAATCGGCCCGCAGTCCCGCGAATGACCCTTGTGTCATGGTTTTAAAATAGTCGCCGGCGATGGATAAGACAGGACTTTGATTGCTTTGGCGAAACCGCTCCATGGCTTTGGTCAATATGGCCGAAGCCAGCCTGAGTTTGACATAATATTCAACATCCGCCTGAATCTTACCCACAAGGCCCTCTGTTTCTTCGGCTATGGCTGCGGCAAGTGATTCGCCACCAATCGACTGCAGCTCTTTGGTCGCCAGGGCGATTTCTTGAACAATACGTTTTTGCTTAGTGAGAAATTCTTGCTTTTCGGCCTCCAACTTTTCCAGTTTGGCAACCAGCTCATCCGGGTTGTGAGCCTTGACCTGCGCACCAAATTCCTGCAAATTTTGCCCGGAAGCCAGCTCGGCCAACCTTTCATTGATCGTGTCCAGTTTATCGGTCAGTTTGATCTTGGCTGCGGCACGCGTTTCAATATCGGGGAGCTGACCGGGACTGTCTGCGTGGGCGTCTATACATAGCAGGCGAAGCGTTTCTTCAAGAGCGGCCAATTTTTCATTTTCTTTGGAAAGAACCGAACGTTTTTTACGCTTTTCTTCTTCCAGCAACCGGTACTCCTGGCGTCGCTCTTTATCGCCCGTAAGCCTTGCATTCAAGTCGATGGCCGCCGGTTCGGGTTCGAGATCTATTAAATCAGGGGCCAGTTTTGCCACAGCCTCAGCCACTCGTCGGGCATACGCTTTACGGTTGTGTTGCATGGCATCAATACGCTGCTGCCGTTCTTTGGCTTTTTCAAATTCTGAAAAAATATCGTCAAGGGCCAGTATAAAATCGTTGACGTCTTCCGGCCGGGTATCAGCAGAAAAGCCTAACTTGGAAATGGTTTGAGCCCAATCATCCGACCAGCGCCGTAGATTTTGCTCAACGTTGTTTTTTCGCTGCCTGCCAACATTGATATCTTCCTTTAGCGCTGTGATACGAAGTTCGAGATCCAGACGATTCTGACGCAGTTGGTCGTTATGCTTAACAATGCGTCTGGCCAATTCAATGATGGCCGAATAACTCAATTTTTCTGAAAAATTGACAGCTATATGCTCAAGGGCTGTCGCAACATCGGATCTTATGCGCTCAATATCCGCTTGAAGTTGGTCGGCAGCCATTTGGTGCTTTCTTACATCTGACGTTTTACGTCTCAGCTCTGCTGCCCTGCCGGCCCAGGCGGCCATCTCGCGGGGCGTTAAAGGATCAATGCCGAGGGGTTTCCATAGTTCTTCCCATCTGCTCCAAAGGTCCGCCCGGTCCTTGCCCAACCCCTGTTGACGCGCCTTAATTTCTTTAAGGCTCTCTTTTTGATGTCGGATATCCGCCTTGAGTGCTTCGGCGCGTGCTACCGCATCGGCATCGTCGCGCAGCACATCCGCTGTATTATCCGCTCTGGCAATGCTTTTCTCATACGCTCCGGCAAGGTCACGACTTTCCGGAAAGGACGCCATGAAATCATGATCAACATCACCGCCCTCCAGCCATACCGTACGCACGGACTGCCAGCCTCGGTTCCGCAGATTGCGGTGCGACCGTAAATCATCAAGCGACGGCAATTTGCGAGTCTTTGTCAATTCAGAAAGGGTTTTTTCTTCCTCTTTCAGCGGTTCTTGAATGCGGACACTTTCCTTTTCCATATCGGCAAGCTTTTGGTCCGCATCAGCCAGATCGGTTTCAAAGGCGCGCATGGTCTCTTCGGTAGGCAGGGCCAGTCGTTCCAGTTCCGAAATATCTCCGGTCCACAGACCCAGTGCTGCAAGATCGGCATCGACTTGTTCTTTAGACAGGGCCAGTTGAGCCTTGGCGTCGGCAAGGCGGTCTTCCAGCTTGCCGTATTCCGTAGCCCGTGTCAGGCAGTCGGCCAGCGCAGACGTGTCCTTGGGTTTTTCCAATTGATCGATTTCAGCCTGTGCTTTTTCCAGATTAGCTTCGTCCAAACGCAGCGCTTTAATTGCGCTATTTACAGATTCCTCCGATTTTGCCCCTTTAGCTCCTAACCTTTGAATCTTTCCTTTTTCAGGCTTGGACAGCCGCAGTGCCTGGACGGAATCCTGCGTCAGACCCGGGCGTAGAAGGTCCAGGGCCTGTTGGGCGGTTTCGGTGTGCTGGTAAATCCTCGCTCTTTGGTCCTTGCTGTCCGTGGTGGCCTGGGCATGCACATGGGCTTCGTCTGCCAAGGCTTTGATTAATTTTTCATTGGCGATGATTTTTTCATCGTATGTCAGCTTTTCCAGCTTTCCATCGATATCAGCCAGATCCCGGGTTAAATTGTTTTCAGCCTGACGGGACTCCTTGACGGCCACCTGGGTTGCAACCCTGCGCTGTGAAAAATCATCCGGCAAATCCGGAACAACGCCAAGTTCAGAGAGATCTTTTTCTAATTGTTCCCGAGCGGCGACGAATTTCAAGGCCCCGCGATAACGGGATAACAGGCTGATTTTTGAGCCCAGCGCTTCGACCTGCTCGATCCCCTCAACTTCGCTTTGTTGAAGATCATCCAGCTGGTTTTTCATTTTCTTCCATTGACGGTGACCGGCCGAGGCTTCTCGCTGCTCTTTGCGCAACTTGTTCAGTTGTGAAATTCCGGCATTGATGGCTGATGTTTTTTTGCGCGGAGTAAACAAAAGGTTGTGCTTGCTCTCTAATTTGACCATCACCTGCTTTAAGGTGTTCAGACCGGAGGTGGCTGCAAACAGGGCATGGCCCAGGTCTCCACCGGCAGCCAGCACGCTTTCGACACCCTGTCTGAGCGAATAGTGAGAAATGCCAAAGGCATGCTCGAAGTTTTCCCGGCCCATCTTTCCCAAATGCAGGTCAAGTTTTCCCTGCTCAAACGGCTCGCCGGTATCGTCATTGATCAAATCATTCTTGCGGCGCTTGTAGCGGCTAAGATTCAACACCTCGCCGTCGAGAAAGTCTAAAGAGGCCCCGACAGCCAATTTGTTGTAATCGTGAAGCCAATCGTCTTCAACGATATGTCCGAAACCGTAAAACAATCCGACCAGAGCCCGCAGGGCGGTGCTTTTGCCTGCTTCGTTGAGGCCATAAACCACATGCAAGCCAAAGTCTTTGCCTGAAAAGTCGAGGACTTTGTCCGTGAACGGACCGTATGCGAGCAGCTTGAATGTGTTAATTTTCATCATTAGCCTTCGAGACCTTCTTCGTCTTCCAGCATGGTCAACAAAATGTCTCCTACATCAGAAAACAGCTCAACGACTTCATTTTCTGGCAGCTTTACGCCGCTTCCGGACAGTTTGGATTTCAGACCGGTTAGATCCAGGCCGAGTTCCTCGAAAGCCTGCGGATTTCCGGCGAGCTCTTTCAAATACCGTAACAGCTCTCCCTGGGGCGTATCGCTTGCGGCGATGCCATCAAAATCGATTGTCGGTCGG
Organism: Desulfobacterales bacterium; assembly: GCA_012974475.1. Classification (GTDB taxonomy): domain Bacteria; phylum Desulfobacterota; class Desulfobacteria; order Desulfobacterales; family UBA11574; genus JAAXQD01. Next base: position 1,231 of record JAAXQD010000035.1, on the reverse strand, counting down.
GTCTGTAGCTGAACCTTCTCAATCCACACCTTACCCTGTGACACTTCAGATGCAATTGCCCGAACGTTGGCGGCAACGGCTTCAGGATCGGTAGAAAGCCGCCCATGTGCCGGGCAGCGGCCTGTCAAAACCGCTCGCACACAGGCGTTCAGGCCTTCAAGGTCAGACATCTTCCGGCTTAATGCCTCTCCAAAAGCAACCGCTGCCTGCTCGATGTTTTGGGCGTTGCCGACATCTGCTTTGACCTCTACCCAGCGAAGCACATCCAGGGGCACAAATTGTGTGCGAATTTCAGATTCTTCTACTTCTACCAAAACGCATCCTTTATTGCCGGGTTCTCTAATGTGCCGCCCCTGGGTGCAGCCGGAATAGACAATGTGCGGTTGTTCCCGAAGCACATCATACTTGTGCACATGGCCGAGTGCCCAGTAATCATAGCCCTTTGCTGCAAGCTCGTCCAAAGTGCACGGGGCGTACGGCAGGTGACCTTCGGAACCGGATATCAAACAGTGCAGAATGCCGATGTTGAACAGATCGGGAACCGGATCCGGGTAAGCTGCTGCCAGATTCTCGTATACATCCCGATTCGCATAGCTTTGTCCGTGGATGGCAACGCCCAGATCTTCGAGCAGCCAGGTCTCCGGCTTGCGCGCACTGAAAATCTTAACGTTCTGCGGCATGGGTATGGTTTTGGTCATGGTGTTGGCGGCATCATGGTTGCCGCGTATGACAGCGACACGGATTCCGGCCTCTCCAAGATTGCGCATCTGATTGGCAAAGTACAGTCCCGTGTTAAAGTCCTGCCAGTCACCATCGTAGAGGTCGCCGGCCACAAGAACAAAGTTTACCTTTTCTTCCAAAGCAAAATTGACCAGGTTGTCCAGCGCCTGCCGAGTGGCCCCCCTGATTTCTTCAATAGGCGGCGCCCCCTCATAGGTCAACAAACCTCGCAAAGGCGAATCCAGATGAATATCAGCAGCATGTAAGAAGGTCAGCATAAAATCTCCGGTAATTTAATATGTCCAAAATCGATTATTGAACTGCTACTATCTAACGACGGTTTTTCTTTTTTGAAGTTTTTGCTATTTTTCTCTCTTTTTTGGTGATGATATACTTGACCTTGGAGATAAAATCAGCATTTACAGGATCTAACTTGCGCTCTATATTATAAAGGCGACAGGAGGAAGAAAAGAAAACAAGAAAGGAACTGGAGAGAAGAAGGAGGTCGATG
>JAAXQD010000226.1 GCA_012974475.1 Desulfobacterales bacterium | reverse complement strand
GAAAGGGTTGCCGCGGCGACGATGGCCGAGTCCTTGATCCGTACACCGTGATGGACTTCGTACTTTTCCTTGAGACCCCGAAGAATCGAAATGGTATCTTCCACCGTCGGTTCGAGCACCATCACCGGCTGAAAACGTCTTTCCAGGGCTGCATCCTTTTCAATGTATTTTCGGTATTCGTTCAATGTGGTGGCGCCCACACACCGGAGTGTGCCCCTTGCAAGGGCCGGTTTCAGCATATTCGACGCATCCATGGCCCCTTCACTGGCGCCCGCCCCCACGAGGGTGTGCAGTTCATCGATGAAAAGGATGACCTCTCCTTCTGCTTTTTCAACCTCTTTGAGGACGGCTTTCAGACGATCTTCAAATTCTCCCCGGTACTTGGCGCCGGCAATGAGGGCGCCCATATCCAGAGCAACCAGCCGCCTGTTTTTAAGGGTTTCCGAGACATCACCCGCCACGATACGCTGTGCCAAGCCCTCAACAATGGCGGTTTTTCCGACACCGGGTTCGCCGATGAGAACCGGGTTGTTTTTGGTGCGCCTGGAGAGCACCTGGACAATTCGCCGCATCTCATCATCACGACCGATAATCGGGTCGAGTTTACCCAAACGGGCCAGGTCGGTGAGATTGCGGCTGAACCTGTCCAGAGCCTGATACTTTTCTTCAGGGTTCGGATCCGTTATGCGCTGGCTGCCGCGAATATCCAGAAGAACCTTTAAAATCGATTCTTTTGAAATTCCATTTTCCTTGAGAATTCCGGCGGATTCCCCCTGTTTTTCTTCCGATATGGCCAGAAAGATATGTTCGATACTCACATACTGGTCTTTCATTTTGGCAGCTTCTGCAAATGCTGCATCAAGAACCCCATTGGTCCTGGGAGATAGGTAAGCATCCCCGACAGCACTTCCGCTGACTTTGGGAATTCGGTCGATGGCCGCGGCAAGCTCACGGAAGACATCATCCCCGGAAACCCCGAGTTTATCGAGCATGGACCGGGCAATTCCTTGGGGTTCATTCAGCATGGCCGAGAGTATATGTTCCGGCTCGATCTGCTGGTGGTTATGCGCCGACGCCAGCGATTGAGCGTTTTGGATGAGTTCCTGTGATTTTATGGTCAATTTGTCAAAACGCATCGATTCCTCCTGTTGAAGTTATTTTCGATTGTTAGAAAAATAAACATTGACGATTTAATGTCAAACCATCTAAAAGGGTCTCGCAATAAAAGCAACATAATCCGCTGCTCCCATCCAACCGGGCGCATGATACGATAACGCGTTGAAGCGTTAAAACTTTTTTGGAGGATTGAGTTTGTTAGGAACCATCGTCAATACGGTCGCCATAATTGCCGGCAGTCTATTGGGACTTCTTTTTAGAGGGGGTATTCCCAAAAAATTTACCGTTACCATGATGCAGGCCATCAGCCTTGCCGTCATGCTGATCGGCTTTAAAATGGCGTTGAAAAGCGACGCCATTTTACTGATTATTTTCAGCCTGGTCATCGGAAGTTTAATCGGGGAATTCATAAATATCGAGAGCAGACTGGAGCGCTTGGGCAAACGACTTGAAACCAGATTCTCAAAGCCCGGAAGCGGCGTTGCAAAAGGTTTTGTGGTTGCCAGTTTGGTTTTCTGTGTCGGCTCCATGGCCATCGTCGGGGCGTTGGAAAGCGGGCTTACCGGCAACCATCAAACTTTATTTGCAAAATCTGCTCTGGACGGCCTCTTTTCCATTATTTTTGCGTCTTCCTTCGGAATCGGCGTACTGTTTTCGTCAGCATCCGTGTTCATATATCAGGGGATGATAACCCTGACGTCGTCATTGATGAAGCCGTTTTTAATTACCGCTGTCATCAATCAAATGTCCGCAGTCGGCGGCATATTAATCATGGCCATCGGCATTAACCTCCTTGAAATTCAAAAAATCAAAGTCGGCAACATGCTTCCCGCCATATTTATTCCCCTCGTCTACTACATGATGAAACAGTTGGTGAACTTTTTCTAACTTCAGAGGTCGACAAGTCTTTAACATAAGGCCTTATTTATAAGCGGAACCAATCGATATTATTCTCTTATCTCAGGTTTGGGTAAGGCTGTGATCTGCAATAAAATCGTCAGGATATCAACTGGCCGGAAAACCTTTGATACGGCTAACATCTTGGCCTTGATTTCATATCTGGAATTTCCAATAGGGCAAATACTTTTTTCGGGGGTTTGCCTTTTTTTGCAATTTTGTAACAAATACGATATATGTACTGGAAGTTGAAATGCTTGAACCTGTGGTTTTGGCAAGATAACGCAACATTTGAAATAATGAAAATCAACTTAGTAGATCAAGCAATTCCCTTATCCCATTCAATTCATTTCAC
>JAAXQD010000161.1 GCA_012974475.1 Desulfobacterales bacterium | reverse complement strand
CTCCAGCACTCCATCATTCCGGCTGGCATATACGGTAGACTTCACCCCTCTGGGGTGGCACCAAGGCCGGATCCTCTGGACCCGGTATTTACAATTATTTGAGGAATAATATGATGCTGGCAAATTTAAGCATAACGGAATTTTTGGAAAAAACCGCGTCAAAGGACCCGCTTCCAGGGGGCGGAAGTTCGGCAGCGTTGAGTGCTGCCATTGCGTCGAGCCTTTCGGAAATGGTGGCCAATCTGACGGTGGGGAAAAAAGGCTATGCATCGGTAGAAGATGAGATGAAAGCCATTTCAAAACAAGCCGCTGATTTCAGAGATAAACTCATTCGATATATTGATAAAGATTCCGACGCCTATCAACGGGTGATGCAGGCGTTTAAATTGCCGAAAAATACCGAAGAAGAAAAAAACATCAGAGCCCAGGCTGTTCAGGAGGGCCTGAAGCAGGCGACACTCATTCCATTGCGTGTTGCCGAAGACGCTTTTAAGATTATTGAGTTGGCAGGAAAGGTTGTGGAAAATGGGAACCGCAATGCTGTGACCGACGGAGCGGTTGCGGCCATGATGGCCAGAACCGCCGTCCTTTCTGCATTGTATAATGTGAAGATAAATTTAAATCAAATAAAAGACCGGTCGTTTGTTGACGACGTGACCGGTCGCGTAAAATTTTATGAAACCGAAATAGAAAAAAAAGAACAAAAAATTCGGTCAAAGGTCGTACAGCGTTTCATCCCTTAACAGTTTTCTGGCTTTTGCTTTGGTAGCCTTCGCTTTTTTGCCCGGCAGAGAAAAAGGGTCTTCCGCTTCCAGAATATCGCCCATTTCAGCCTCCACCTGTTCGGGATCCTCCCCTTGTTCCATCCGACTCAGCGCCTCATCCATGCCGTCTCCGAGTTTGATCCCGGTCATATGGGAAAGTTTGCGCATGAGATTGGCGGCCTGTTTTGGATCATCCTCATTGATTTTATCCGATTCACTGGCCAGCATCTGCATGGCGTGTTCCATTTTACTGCTATCGAATGGAAGATCATTCATATCGCCGTTTTCCTTTGCTCGTCCGGTAAACGCCACCACAGAAATCTGTTTTTCAAGTGTTTTTATTTTACATTTCGGGCACTTGGGCATTTTTGTCGTATTGACGGTTTTGCAAAAAAAGTTAAAAAGCGTATGGCAGTCTTTACAATAAAATTCATAAATTGGCATGGCATGACCTCTTTTATTGTTTTTTCTGCTGGTTTTTCTGTATTTTTGCCCATGTATCACGCAGTGTTACCGTACGGTTGAATACAAGGGATTTGCCAGAAGATTCCACAGGATCAACACAGAAATAACCCAGCCTTTCGAACTGGCATCTGCTACCCGGCGTTGCAGCCGCCAGGCTGGGTTCGACAAAAAAAGACAGGATCTCCAGAGAGTTTGGATTTAAATGTGTTTTAAAATCGACATCTTTATCATCATCCGGATTTTCTTTCAGAAACAGATGATCGTACAGGCGTGCTTCTGCTTCGATGGCGTGAGCCGCCGAAACCCAGTGTAAAGTGGCTTTGACCTTACGTCCGTCCGGGGATGATCCACTCCGGGTCTTTGGGTCGTACGTGCAATGCAGCTCCACCACCCGGCCGGTTTTTTCGTCTTTAACCGCCTTTACGCATTTGATATAATACGCGTATCGAAGTCGAACTTCGCGCCCGGGAGCCAGACGGAAGAACTTTTTCACCGGGTCCTCCATGAAGTCGTCTTGTTCAATATAGAGTACGCGCGAAAAAGGAACTTTGCGTGTTCCCATGGTCGGATCCCCCGGATTGTTCTGGGCATCAAGTTCTTCAACCTGGCCTTCCGGATAGTTGTCGATGACCACCCTTAGTGGACGCAAAACCCCCATGACCCGTGGCGCCTGTATGTTCAAGTCTTCTCTGATACTGAACTCAAGCAGTGCAATGTCAACCGTACTGTCCCGCCGAGCCACGCCAATGCGTTCACAAAAGTTTCGGATCGATTCCGGCGTATATCCGCGTCTCCTTAGACCGCTGATGGTCGGCATTCGAGGATCGTCCCATCCGGACATATGCTCCCCTTGGACCAGTTCCACAAGCTTGCGTTTGCTCAATACAGTATAGCTGAGATTGAGGCGTGCAAACTCGATTTGCCGGGGATGACAATCCACATCCAGTTCGTCGAGTATCCAGTCGTACAATTGGCGATTATTTTCAAATTCAAGGGTACAAAGAGAATGGGTAATCCCTTCGATGGAATCCGAAAGACAATGTGCAAAATCGTACATGGGATAAATGCACCAATCTTTTCCCGTCCTATGATGGGGTACCTTTCGAATACGATAAAGGGTCGGATCACGCATAATTAAATTTGGGGATGCCATGTCAATTTTAGCCCGGAGTACGTGGTCACCGTCTCTGAATTCCCCTGCCCGCATGCGTTGAAACAGGTCCAGATTTTCTTCAACAGATCGATCCCGATACGGGCTGTTCCTCCCCGGTTCGGTCAGGGTTCCCCGGCTTTCTCTGATTTCATCAGGGCTCAAGCTGCACACATAGGCTTTCCCGGCCTTGATCAATTGAACGGCATGCTGATACAATGGCTCAAAATAGTCCGATGCATAAAAAAGCCGATCACCCCAGTGGAATCCAAGCCATCGAACGTCTTCTTTTATCGATTCTACATATTCAACTTCCTCTTTGCTGGGATTGGTATCATCGAATCGCAGGTTACACGTCCCCCCCTTATTTTCAGCGGCGACACCGAAGTTGAGGCAGATGGACTTGGCGTGTCCGATGTGCAGATAGCCATTGGGCTCCGGCGGGAAGCGGGTCGCCACCCGGCCCTCGTTCTTGTTGTCTTTTAAATCCTGGGCAATGATAGTTCGAATAAAGTTTGAAGGAAGCCTGTCGCTGGTTTCAGTCATATAAGTTGACCCCTTTTAATTTTTGTATTCTTTGTATTAAAATATGTCTATCGTGTTTGATCGTTTTCGATAAAGCAGATTGAGGGTGTCCGATTTTTTTCGGCTCAAAAAAGAGCAGGGGACCTACGCAGGCGTTCTACAACACGGCGTTGTCCGATGTTGATCAAAACATCGAACATCCCCGGGCCGGCCAACTGACCGGTAACCACGGTTCGAATGCCGTTGATTAACACTCCCGGTTTTATTTCAAGCGTTTCGGCCATCTCGCGAATGACGTTTTCGGTCTCCGCGGTCGTAAAGCGCTCCAGTCCCTCAAGACGATCCGCCAGCATCGGCAGCCATTTTTCGAGCTGCGGGTGCTTGGAAATATTTTTTTTCAGGGCCCTGGATTCAATGGGAAAGTCGTCTGAGAAATAGGCACGGCCACGATCGACAAAATCGGTTGTAACATGAAAACGGCTCCGAATCAGTTCGAGGGTTTCCAGAAACCACTGGCGTTTGGCGTTTTCATACTCGGGGTCCCAAATCCCCGCCTTCTCCAGCTCAGCACGAACATAAGGCTCGATCTCTTCAACCGGCATCTCCCTCAGGTAATGCGCGTTGATACTGATCGCCTTTGGGTCGGTAAAATATTTTGGATCATCCTTTTTGACGTTAAAGATGGAATTGGCACGACTGATTCCCTGGAGGGAAAATGCTTCCATCAGTTCCTCCTTGGAGAAGATTTCTCTCGATTCGGGCGTTGCCCATCCAAGAAGGACCAGAAAATTTACAAAAGCCCATGGCAAAAAACCATGGGCTTTGTAAAAGTGGACCGCAACCAGTTCACCATGCTTGCGTTTTGAAATTTTGGCTTTTTTAGGATCGAGGGTGAGTGACATGTGGGCAAACTTTGGTACCGGCGCTCCCAGCGCCTGGTAGATCAAGATTTGCCGGTGTGTGTTGGACAGTCCGTCCTGGCCGCGAATAACATGGGTAATCCGGTCACGGATATCATCAACCGCATTTGAAAGGAGATACAGCGGCTGACCGTTGGAACGGACAATAACAAAATCCTCAATATCCTTATATTTATTTTCAATGGTTCCATAGACGACGTCTTCGAAAGAGACGGAACCTTCTTCGCTCGGCACTTTCATGCGAAGGGTGTAAGGAATTTTAGCTTCCTTTATGGCAATTTCAATCCTTGTCAATCGCCGACAGGTACCGTCGTATTTCACATCCTTTTTATGTTTCAACGCAGCAGCCCGCTTATCTTCAAGTTCCTCTTTTGAGCAGAAACACTTGTAGGCATGGCCTGAATCGAGAAGTTTTTTAGCAGCCGCCAGATGCTCGTTAATAAACTGGGTCTGAAAATATGGGCCTTCATCCCAGGTAATCCCCAGCCATTTCATACCGTCGACAATTCCCTTGATAGATTCCTCAGTGGACCTTTCCGCATCTGTATCTTCGATCCTGAGGATCAGTTTGCCACCGGTCTTTTGGGCAAAGAGCCAGTTAAAAATCGCCGTACGGGCACCGCCGATATGAAGGTATCCGGTGGGGCTGGGCGCAAAGCGTACGATTACTTCTTGCTTCATATTGTTTTACCTTTTCTTGGGAAATCTCAACAATTTTATTTCTTTACAATGTCGGTTTCAAGTTTTTTTGCCAGATCGAATACTGTATTTAACGAATTGTTTATTTTGAATAATTGCACCTTAAATGTTTTTAGAGATGCGGGTGTTGCCTGGATGGCATCTTCACTCTCAAGAAGTTTCTGAAGCTGTTTGGCTTTACCGGACAAACCGTCCAACTTTTCGGCAAAAACTTCTATTTCTTCGGCCCACCTTCTTCGTTTGTCATCGGGAAAGGTGATTTGCTTATGGCCGAGCCCCTCTTCTAAAGAAGCAATGTTGTAATCATCAGGGTTTGCAATTATTTCATACATTTTAAGCTCCTTTGGGTAGAATAAATCAAATGAATTTGATATACTATAACTTTCTACACTTTAAAATTAAGAAGGTCCATAAAATTTTTTAGCTTTGAGAACTCTTTTGTCTTTTTTTCGGAAAATCGGGCGGTTTACCGCTTCTGGTTGATGGGAAAATCATAATGTGCGATCTAATATAACACGATAGATTTTTGGAAGTATTATTTCCGGAAATCGTCTTGGTTCAAAGAATTTAACCGTTAAGATATAATATTGGGTCTAACAAGGAAACGATCATGACCAAAGAAATGGAATGTATGTGTATGAACTGTGGGGTATCGAATTATTTCCCTGCGGATTACATTACGTTGGAGGATCCATCTGCCGTGGATTCGAAAATTATAGACAGCCTGTTGGTCTGCGAACAATGTGGTGGCCAGCTGATGCTGGTGGGCAAAGCAGGAGACGAGCCTCATTATCGCTTTAAATAATTCAAGGGAGTCCTTTCTTCGTTAAACTGTCCTGGGCTCAAATGGTGTAAAATCGTGCGGAAATGTTCGTAAAGAAACAACAGAAACCGATGCTGAATGGTTGCCGGCTTAAATTCTTCACGAGAAATTCGGGCTAGAAAAAATGGGTCTTATAAAAATAAAAGATGTCCGCTTCCTCGTCTTCATGCAGAAGCCTGAGGGGAGCCACCTTCATTTTGCAGCGGTAGTTTGGGGATGTTCCATACAGACGACAAATCAAAGGTCTGACAGGGTGGATAGCGCAGCCTTTTTCATCCAGGTACGGACATGTATTGCCTTTAGCTGTTCCAGTTTTCATGGAGTTTTTCCGGAGGAACGCTTCGAGCTGTTGATCCTCAACCCTGGTTCTGGAAGGCACCCCAAAGTTCTGACAACACTCATGGCACCCATCGGTACACATAAAATCGGGAATCAGATTGTAAATATCTTCAATATCCATCAAACATGTCCTTTTAACTAAAAAGATAACGGCTCAACGGGCTGTCAAACAGTGATCCCCTAAAAACCGGATCACCTACTAATGGGGTGTGTTCCAATGAAGGGAGTTTGCTCAATGTCGAATAATTAATGAACTCCTTGGCAAATAATTGTGAGCCTCGTTTTTGTGTAAAGATAAATTAATGCCGGTCAGCTTTAATCTTTTTTAAATGGTTACAATACAAAAAAAGTCAACTGAAAAGTGATTTTATCCGCAAATCAGCCTTATTTTTTTCCGTTTCCAGGTTTTTTTTACAAGGCATATCTTTCGGATATTTTTGTAATTTTGGATAACGTTCAATTCCCTCGAGGTACCACCTGGATCAACCGCAATCGATTCAAAAATGATCAGGGAAGCCTGTGGATGACCGTTCCGGTCAAAAAAAAGGGCTTGGGATTTCAAAAAATCGACGCTGTCAGGATATGCCATGACGGCCGCTGGCCCAAAAAACATTTGGAAAGCTTGAAAAATGCCTATTCCAGAGCACCATATTTTAAGGTGCACATCGGCTTCCTTGAAGCGCTTTGGTCAACAAAATTCGAAAAACTCATCGATTTAAACCATAGGGCCATCCGTTACCTAATGCAGCAACTCAAGATTGAGACAAAGGTCATCTTATCGTCCGAGCTCGGGATTCGTTCAACGGGGGACAAACTCCTCATAGAGATCTGCGGGAAAATGGGGGCATCCCGATTTTTAACTCAGAGTGCTGCTCAAAAATACCTTGATGCAGACAGATTCGCGGATGCGGGGATTCGGTTGACCCAATTTAAACAACCGTTGTTGATTTATCCGCAACTCTGGGGGAGTTTTATCCCCAATCTCTCTGCACTCGATCTTATTTTTAACTGCGGGCCAAAAGGGCACGATATTATGATTGGAGATTGATCCGGATCTTTTATGAAAACGAAATTCAAACCGAAAGCTTCATCTGAAAAACTGCTTCTCGTTTCTGCGCCTTGGTCCCTTTACAGCCGTGGGCTCAGATAAGGTTGTGCCGTTTTTAAGGATGATGTTCGAAGAAAATAATAAATGCTTGAGCTTAGCCGTGCCCGCCAATCATAATTCATAAAATTCAATCACACCTGGAACCCGTTTGAACAGGGTCTGATTCAAAGAACTGCACTATGTCAAAATTTCAGGTTTGGAAACGCCGACAAAATATGCTATTTGAACACAAGAATGCACATTCCGCATCTTGACTAAATACTTGATGAATCGCGACGAAAAAAAGAACACAAAAAGGAGATATGAATGGGTTTGTTTGGAAAGATAATCGGTGGGACAATCGGATTTGCTATGGCGGGACCCCTGGGTGCCATTGCAGGCGCAGCCTTGGGCCACGCGTTTGATACCGGCGGTCAAACCTATACCACCGCCCAAAGGGCCCGTCTTTCGTCCGGGGAAGAGGCACAGTTTACCTTTTTTGTCGCAGCGTTTTCTATGCTTGCGAAACTCGCCAAAGCAGATGGTCGGGTATCAAAGGAAGAGGTAGATGCTGTCGAACATTTCATGGTATACGATTTGAACCTGAACCCTGAAAGTAGAAGACTTGCGACGAACGTCTTTCATGCAGCCATTGAGTCTCCGGACAATTTTGTCGATTTTGCGACCCAGTTTTACAGCCAGTTTCGGACACAATACCAGATGCTCGATCTTATGATCGATATTTTACTCAGAGTGTCCGTGGCGGACGGCGCATTGAGTACCAGTGAAGAGAATCTGATCCTATCCGCTGTGAGGACATTCAATTTCAGCGATGAAAAATACAGGAAGCTAAAGTCGAAGTATATCCAGGATGTAGACAAATATTATGCCACCCTTGGATGCGATAGAAACGATTCAAGCGATCACATAAAGAAACAGTATCGAAAACTCGTATCTGATTATCATCCGGATAAGATCGCTTCAAAGGGTCTGCCTGAAGAGTTTACAAAATTTGCCAATGACAAATTCCGGGAAATCCAGGAAGCCTATGATGTCATAAAAAAAGAAAGAGGGATTCGATAATTTAGATGCGGATTCATTCCGTAACGGAAATGGCTTTTAGAAGCTTCACGTTTCATTGGTTTGGAAATTATTTTTGCCACAATATTCACAAATGGTATGACTCAGCACCCGATACAAAAAAAAGGATACAGTTCAGGCCACCCTAAAAAAAACAGGTGCCTGTCCTGCGGTACCCGTGAAAATATTGGCCGACGAAGATATTGTTCAATCGACTGTCGTCAAAAACTCGGATACACCCTCAATGTAAGAACCGGCTTGCTTAAGGCATTGAATGCCCGCTATGCGACGTTTTATTTTACTGACACGTTAATCGTTATGGATGTTCTTCCGTATGACGCCAAAGAAATCTTCAGCTTTATTTTCCCCCGCTCTTCAGATAAAAAACCTGCTGAAGATTACAGCAATATGTCTGATAAACTCGGGAATGAGTGGTGGTCAGAGAAAAAAAGGACCCATCGAAGCTACCTCGCCACGCGGTTTCTGCTTGAGAAGGCCAAAAGCAAAAAAACGTCGTCGAGCCTCGTTATACCCAAGGAGACAAAGCTCCCGAGCATAAAGGAATCCACATTGACGTGTCTGAAGCTTGGAAAATCTGCGTTGAATTCCCCTGAACTGGAAAAAATCATTAAAAGCGCTTTTCGTCTTCAGGCAAAGAAACACCATCCAGATCTCGGCGGAGATACAGATGCATTCAGAAAAATCCACCAGGCATACCTGGAGCTTATCAAATGGACGGAAAATCCTTCCTACCAGCGGCGTCGCGGATTCCCGGACAAATGGTTTTACGATGGCCATAAAAATAAGTGGTTACAGCCAAAACCATCCCTGAAAATATAAGCCATAGAGGCGATTCTATTACTTGTAGCGTTCAGTGATAATGCGTTCAACTTCCTCTTCAGTCGGCATTCTATCAATATACCCGGCCAGATATTGATTCCGGAGCCAACGGAAAAGGGACACCGTCTCATTCACTTCGATCAATTCAGGAATCACATCCTCCTCCTGGGACAGGATATGTCTTCGATACTGGCCCAGCATGCTCACCACGTCATGAAACGTCGCCGGTTCTCGTTTAACGCCCTTCTTAAAAGACTTGCCTTTGCTTGGGAAAAACTTTTCCGGATCCGGATTGGCCGAAATGTCGAGCTTTTGAAACGGCCTTCGAACCTGAATCTGCCAGTTTCTGGCCTCGTTCATCATTCTGGAGACCAACGGACCCGCCCAATCGTGGCTCTGTTGACCCTGGGAACAGTAAGAGAAAAATTCAACCACCGACGGCCCGCAATAGGCGATGGCCTCTTTTAATATTTTGATGGCATAAAAGGGATTGTCGGTGGTCAGTTTGGCGGAATAGACATGTGAAATCGCCGTGGCCTGGGCGACGATACGACGATGCAGGGTCCGCTTTCCTGCAAATTTTTCCCCAATGGGTGAGGTGGATCGATCACACCCAAAGCGTGTGGCACCGGATTTCTGTGCACCGGTGTTCATATACCCTTCATTGTTGTATATCACCCAGGTAATGTCGAAATTTTCACCCAGAGCATAATTGAAGGGACCGTTGCCGATGTCATAGATGGCGCCGTCACCGGCAAACACTATGATCTTGGTCATAACATCGTTGAAACCGTTGGCATAGGACTGGTCCAGGGCGAATTTGGCACCAAGGGCCGCGGCCGAAGCGGTGCCGAAACCATAATGACCGGCCTGGTAAACTCGCGTATTAAACGGATTGACCAGCTCTGAAACCTGATTGCAGCCGGTGGCGTTGATGTTATAGATGGTAAATCCGCGATCGATCATGTGCTCAATGGCCCGCCTGTTTTTATCCGAAAGGACTTTAAGCCCCTGGTAAAACGTTTCGATCCCTTTTGGACTGTTGCGCAGACTTTCCAGGGCATAGAATGTCAAAAGGTTGATGGTCCCTTCCCCGCAGCCGGGGCAAAGGGTGTGTTTCCCCGGATACATCTTGGAAAAGACAAAAAGCACCTGGTGGTTGAGGGGCATCCGGTCCACATACTGGGCAGCATCATACGTATTGTCCAGATCATGGTATTTTTCGGGAAGAAGATCCTCCGGGCTCAACCGGGCTTTATCAACCATCTTGAAAGCGTCCACCGGACAGACCTGAGCACAGATTCCGCAGCCTTTGCATCGATCGACAACCGCGTTGATATTCATGGCAAACCGCTGCCAGGGAATTCCTTTGGGCGGCTTCTTGAAAACTTTGAAGTACGCGGCCGCACTCTTGGGGACCGTTTTATTGGTAATGGTCGCGTGAACGGCTGAATCCGGACACGATGCCGCACACATGCCGCAAGCGATGCACTTGGTTGAATCCCAAATCGGCAGCTGAGCGCCCATGAAGCTCACATCCTTGTATTGGCTGGTGCCAGACGGCACCACGGGAATAAAATGATCCCAAGCAACCTTTCTCCCGTCCATGATTGGCGCAACCATTTCATGATAAAAAGTCTCTTGGAAATTTTCCATCAGGTT
>JAAXQD010000158.1 GCA_012974475.1 Desulfobacterales bacterium | reverse complement strand
ACATGTATGGCCTCGTTCCTGAAAAAATACTACGCCTTGTATATGAACCTTTTTACTTAGCCATCTATAGTTGAATTCATGACTTTTTACGAGATCATCTTCCTTAAACTACCCCAGAATCCGGCCGGCAAAAAAAGTACCGTCAGGATTAACACAACACCGTAAAGGAACTCGTGACCCGCAGGGAGCAGGGGATGAAAAACAAATTGATCCAGAGGATAAATGATCAGTGCCGCCATGGCAGGTCCTATAATTGTAAAACGTCCACCACAAATTGCAAAGATCATGGGTATGGCTGAAAAATGAAGACCATAGACGAGTCCGGGCTCGATATAGCGGACCAGGTGAGCGTAACATGCGCCACTGACACCGGTAAAATATGCACTGAGAAGTAAGGATAACAAGCGATATCTGTTCGCAGGGATACCGACAGCTTCAGCAGCGATCTCCTCCTCACGGATGGCCTGAAATGCCAGACCGAGATTGGAGGTAAACAAAAACCTCACCAGACCCAGTAACACAAGGAAATAGGCAAACACAAAATAATAGGATGCCATAATACTGGAACTGAAATCCACGGACCATGTCCCAAGGTTCAAAGAGGGTAGACCGGGCACACCGACCAGGCCGAGAGATCCATGGGTCAGTCCATCCCAGTTGTCTGTTATCACCCTTGGAATCTCTACAAAAGCCAGGGTTGCCAGGGCAAAATAAGCACCTCTCAGACGCAGGCAGATCAGAGCCATAATCAGGCCAAGACCTGTGGCCAGCAATCCGCCCAAAGGGATAGTGAGCCAGGAAGAAAGTCCATATTCAAGACTGAGCAGCGCCGAACAATAGGCGCCTGCGCCAAAAAAAGCAGCATGTCCCAGGGAAATCGAACCGCTGACACCCAGAATGTTCCAGGCAAGGGCCAGATTGCCCAGGAGCAGAGCATGGGTAAAGACCTGGAGGATATAATTATTAGACTGAACCAGCGCCGGCAGCATTATCAAGAGCACAAGGCCCGTCACGAAACCGACGCTGTGGAGTTTTAATCCCCTGGTTTTTAATTTTGTGTTTTTTGACCGGATCGTGTAAATTCCCATTTTGACCCATTCTCATCAGAAAAATAGGGTAAAAAATATCCTGAAATTCCAGTTCATTCTGTCATTTTTTTATGGTTCTCCTTTTCCGAGAATGCCGCGCGGTTTAAATGCCAGTAAAGTGAGCAACAAAACAGCAGCAACCATCTCCCGCCAGCTCGCTCCGCAGAGTATTACGGCAAAGGATTCTGCCAGTCCAAGAATCCAACCGGCAAGGATAATTCCGCCCAAGCGGCCGACGCCCGCAAAAACTGTAATGGTAACGGCAAGCAGAGTGACTTCGTGTCCGGCGGATGGATAGAGATAGTGGATACTGCCGTAAAGCGGTCCTGCCAGACCGATGAGGACAGCACCCAGGCAGAAAGCGAGTGTACCCATTACCGCTACATTGATTCCGGCCTGAGCTGCCGCTTCCTTATCCTGAATGGTGGCCCTCAGCGCCTTCCCCAGATACGTTCGGTACATGAGGATGTACAGTATGGCGATCACAGTAAGGGACAGAAAAAGAAGGGTAAGCTGGCCATAACTCAAATAAAAGCCGGGCAAGCGCAGCCCCTGGCTCAATGTCGGAATTCGAATAAGTCGGTAATCGCCTGAAAACCAAACGAGCATGGTGTTCTGAATCAGGATGGCCATACCGAAACTAAGTACGATGGAATTCAGTTCCAGCGGCTCACAGAGGCGGGCAAATAGGCGCTGCAGACCCAGACAGATCAAAAGTGTTGCCAGAATGGCCACCGGAAACGTTAACACAAAAGGCCACGCCCATACTTTCCAGAGCCAATAAGACACATATCCGGCGAACACCACCAGCTCACCATGGGCCAGATTAAAATTTCGAGTTACCCCGAAAATCAGGGCAAATCCCAGGGCAATGAGGATATAAAAGGAACCCAGAGAAATTCCGGAAACAATGGCTGTGGTCCACATGAGCTAGTTTCTCTGCTCCCATGAAGGCATTGGAAAAAGAGGCTCTCCGAAAGCTCGATCCGAGGGATAGACAACCACGAGTCTGCCTTTTTGGATCTGGACAACCACGTGGCGATAATGGAGGGGATCTCCATTTTGATCAAAAATAAGATGCTCCATCGGCATCGTCAGGTCGAGTCGGGTCAACGCCAGACGGATATTATCGCCCGAAAGCGTCTGGCCATTACTCACCACCGCCTGCATTGCGGCAATAAGGGCCTTGGCAGATGTATATCCGTGCATGTTTGTGGTGTTCGGTTCCCGTTTGAACATTTGGTGAAACTTCTTAACAAAATATCTGGAAGTTGCTTCGCTACCCGGTTCGGTGATGCCGGGATTCCAGGCACAGGTGCTGTAGAGGTAATCAGCATCTTCCCCCATCGTTTGCATGAAATTTTCATACGCAATACCGAAAGGGCCGATGTATGCTTTGGGCGACACCCTGTTCTCTTTAAGTTGGCGTATCATAAGGATATGATCG
Organism: Desulfobacterales bacterium; assembly: GCA_012974475.1. Lineage (GTDB taxonomy): Bacteria > Desulfobacterota > Desulfobacteria > Desulfobacterales > UBA11574 > JAAXQD01. The sequence continues at coordinate 7,832 of JAAXQD010000158.1, read as the reverse complement.
GGCGTAAAGCCGCCGGAAACGATCACATCGATATTCATTCCGGCCAATTTGCCGATGAGTGGCGTGAAATCAGGGGTGCCCGGACGGAATTTTTCAATCAATCGTATTTTAATGCCATGCGCCTTAAGACAATTTTCGAGATCTCGGGCCAGTTCGGTGGAACCGGGTGTGGCGGAATGCAGGATGGCCAGTCGTTGGGGTTTAAAGCGTTCGGTGAGAATTCCACAGAGCGGCTCGACAAAACCTTGAAGCCTGGAAACTCTAAAAAAGTAAGGATTTTCGTGCTGTACAAGTTCTTTTTGCAGACTCGCACTGGCCACATAGGGAATCCGATATTTTTTGGCGACTGCAGCGATCGGGCCCACCAGGGAATCGACGTAACCGCCGGTTAGGGCCCGCACTTTTTCCCATCCACATAATTCTTCAGCCCTGGAGATGGCGACATCCGGCTGGCTCTGGTCATCCCGTGATATGAGTTTCAGCTGCTTTCCGCCGACACCGCCGGCCTCATTGGCCTCTGCGATGGCCACTTCAACGCCTTGATGGATTTCCATACCCTGTTTTGCCAGCTTTCCGGAAAGGGGGTTGATTGCGCCGATTTTAATGGTAGCGGCGAAACTTATTTCAGTCCATAAAATAAGAAATAATAGACAAAAAAGGATAAACGAGCATTTATGAAGTGAGAAAAAGAAGTGTTGATGTTTTTTGGGCGTTAATCTCAAAATAGAATCCTAATCGTAGACGGATAAAGATTATGAGAATTGTCATTCCCGCGGAGGCGGGAATCCAGTATACTAACAAATTTCTTTAAACAAATCCTTCCATTGAGGATTTTTACCTTCTATTAATTTCAATTTCCATGATCTTCTCCATTTTTTAATTCGTTTTTCTCTAGTTATTGCGCTTTCGGCATTTCCGTGGACTTCATAATAAAACAGCAATGTTACATTATATTTCTTTGTAAAACCTTCTATCAGACTATGCTTATGCTGCCACACTCTTTGTGCTAAATTGGAAGTCACCCCAGTGTATAATGTGCCATTACGCTTGCTTGCCAATATATAAACATAAAAATGTTTATCCATAACAGCCCATTTCTGGATGCCCGCCTCCGCGGGCATGACAGGCGTTTAAGGTGTTGTTGTAATCGCTTTTACCCAGCCCCCTGATCCCCGACCCTCGAAACCTGACCCTTGATTTACGAAAGCGTCATTTTTGATCCTACGCTGTTGAGAACGAAGCTTGAGGGAAACTCTTTTTGAAATCGATTAATCGCCTTCAAACCGGTGCAATGCATCGGCATAATCACATCTGGATCCATCTTTTTTATTCCCTGGATGGTCTCATCATGAATTTTCTCAAAAAAAGGTCCGGAAAGATGAAACCCTCCCAGAACCGCATGGATGCTTTGTTCCCCGATTGTTTTCTGTGCAAACGCTAATGTGTTGACAATACCTGCATGCGCACAGCCGGAAATCACCACCAATCCTTTTCCGTTGAGTTTCATAACAATGGCCTGATCGTCCATGATAGGATCTTGCACGATGTCTCCATTTTTTTCCACAAGGGCATTGGGCATCCCTTTTTCAAATGATGTGGTTCGCTCCACCTCGCCGGTGACCATGATCATCCCATCAGCGATCAGCGTCGGGGTTTTGCTTTCCACAATTTCAACATTTTTCTGCGCCAGCCCATCTCTTGTTAAAGTTTGAGGCCAAATGTTTTTGGATCCGTTGGGCTGGCGGGTATAACGGGGATATACAAAGGCACCGGGGTGAAGCACCAAGGGAATGTTGCCGGGAATTTTATCGAGAATGGCGTTGAGGGAACCGGTGTGGTCCATGTGCCCATGACTCAGAACAATCACTTCTATGTCTTCAATGTTCAATCCCAACTGTGCCAAGTTGTGGAGAACGCCAACTTTTGAGTATCCCGTGTCAAAAAGGATGGTGTGTTTTTCTTCTCCTTGCCAAACCGAAACGAGCAAAGAAAGACCATGTTCGGCTAAAAAGGTATCGGCTTTAACTTTGCCATCTATGGATAAGGGCGGGCGGGTTATTCGGTCGGTGCTCGGCAGTAAAACATCTACATAATTGTCGATAAGCGTGGTAATTTCAATACGATCTACCGTCTTCAACGAACCGGACAAATCTTCATTCATGATTATTTCCTCCTTTTTAACCCTTTTAAAATAGATTCAAAACGAAGACGTGTATTTATATTTCTAATAAGGAATCATGTAAAGAAATTTCTTGAATCTAAGGAAATTCCAGAAGATATGCGATAGTTGAAAAGATATTAGAAACGGTTTAAAAGTAGGCAAGATAAGAGCGCGGGGGGGTTAATAAAAAAATCCCCTCACCTCGTTCGAGGTGAGGGGAAAGTGTTACCATTTCACACCTGCGAAGGATCTGTATTATTTAGGCGGACGCAGATGGCGGCGCAGGAGCTTGCCGGTGGGTGTGCGCGGCAGTTCATCCCGGTACTCAATGGCTCTGGGGAGCTTGTAGATCGCAACGTGCTCCTTCAAGAATGTTTTGAGTTCTTCAAAGAATTCATCGCTGCCTTCATAGCCTTCTTTCAGAACCACAAAGGCCTTGGTGATCTGACCTTTTTCCGGATCCGGAATACCCACAATGCCGGCTTCGGCAACGGCCGGATGCTTTTCGATGGCTTCTTCTACCTCGGCAGGACCGATACGGTAGCCGGAACTCTTGATCATGTCGTCTTCACGGGATACGAAGAAAATGTTGCCGTCTGCTTTCATGAAGACCGCATCACCCATCTGGTTCCAGCCGTCGACCACACCCTTCTTTTGGGATTTGATGAGCTTCTCATTATCCTCGTAAGGCTTCCAGTAGAGGCTTCCCGAGGGGCCCTTGAGAACCATACTGCCGACTTGATCCGGTTCGCAGTCATTCCATTCCGGGTCAACCACCCGCACCTCAACACCGGGAAGCGCTTTGCCGATGGAGTCGGGCATCGGCTCGGGGTTCATGGTGTTGGACGTTACCAGATGGAGCATTTCAGTGCCGCCCAAACCTTCCCAGATGGGCAGGCCGGTCAGTTTTACCCATGCCGACAGGGTTTCGGAACCCAGAGCGTCGCCGCCGGAAGTGTAAAGACGAATTGAACTGGTGTCGTAATCCTTGAATTTGGGGAACTTCATCAGAGCGCGGTAGCCGGTGGGCAGACCGGTGAGAATCGTTATTTTGTGTTTCTCAATCAGATCCAACATGTCCGGCGGTGTGAACTTTGGAATCAGGGATATGGCTGCACCGCCTTCAAAAGGCATCAACGTAAAGGTGCCGAACCCTGCGGCAAAGGAAACCGGGGCGGCTCCGCCCAGAACATCGCCGGGCTTCATCTTGTATACATGTTTGTTGACCAATTTGGTCTCTATGACAATCGGTTTGACAAAGTGAACACAGCCCTTGGGCATACCGGTGGTACCGGATGTATAGAGCATAATGCCGATGTCGTCACCTTTTAGCATGGTGGCTTCCAGATCAGCAGAACCGGCCTCGAGCATTTCTTCATAGACCATGTTTCCGGCTGCCTTAACCTCGTCCGCATTGCCGCCGATGGTGATGACTTGGGTGCCAAATTCAAACTTGAGTTTGGCCTGCTCAACCGGAGGCATCAACGGGGCATTGACAATAAAAAGCTTCATTTCAGCATTGTTGGCCACAAATGCTACTTCTTCACCGGACCACAGCGGCGACGTTGGAACAGGAATCGCGCCGATTTTCTCAACGGCAAAGATGGCCACCAGGGCCTGAATGGAATTAACGAGACGAATCCCCACTCGGTCCTGGGGTTCAATGCCGGCATCTTTAAGGCTGTTGCCGAACTTGTTGACCATTTTCTGGAGCTGGGCGTAGCTGACGGTCTGGTCCATGAACTTAATGGCGGCGTTATCACCTTTGCCTTCTCGAACGTGGCGGTCAAGCAAAAAGTCGGTAAGATTCAATTCATCCGGTGTATCCGCAAACTCTTCTGGAATCAAATATTCCGGCCACAAATCTTTTGGTGGCAGCATATTTTCCGGTATTTTCCCCATAGCATAAACCTCCCCTAATTATTTTGTTATTATAATAATGTAAGACCTCTCTGTCACTCAACAACCGGTTTTACACCCATGTTTCAGCCTGCAAACACGGTTCTAACCGGTCGTGAAATCGAGCTTTGCCGAATCCCGCCCCTTCCAACTCAAGCCATAAGCTTTGGGGCGTCATGCTGAAATAGCTCACCTCCTTTCCAAAAAATGTTGCAACCGATTGTAATATTTTTTCGTAAGCCTCATGGTTAGAAATTGAACAAATATCGTTGGAATAGCTCTCAAACATTTGCGTATAAGATATCCGGAAATAAATTGCAAGGTAAAAAAAGCATTTGTTTTTGAAGCACTTTTATCGCCACCCAAACCCGGAAAAACAATCGGTTTGAATACGTCTTTTTTAAGGGAAGCCATACTTTATCATGTATTCAAAAAATCTTTTTATCCATATATTGTATGATGCGCCACAACAAACCGCTTTGAAAGATGTTTGGACATCTGCGTTCGATTTTCCTTTCGCAATCAAGGGGTTGAAAGGACTAAATTTATAAACCCCTGAATGCCGCGGATATAAAGCGAATTTAAAATTTTTTTTGAATAAAATTCATTTTTTACTCTTGACAAATTATCTTAACAAGTCTAAAAAAAAGTTTGCGCTGAATAACATTCACTTTTTGCCCTAAACAATAACTCAACCCAAACATTATATTCGCTGAATATAATTCAACTATAGATCAGTTCACGTTTTCAGTTAATTGTTCCAAATCGGTTTTTATCTTTTTGCCTAAAGGAGGTGAGACTATATTTTTATGCTTTCTGCTGCATGCAGCAGAAAGAAAAACGACCACCGAAATGTAACGCTTTACAAAAACGTTCTAATTGGCTTCCGGCAAGCCCCTTATCCATCAAATACAAAGGTCGTTTTATGGCTGTTGCCGGTAAAGGCCAAATTTCAAGGAAAGGAGGTGGTAAAAAGTCAGTGATGAGGAATTATTACCGTTCCTCTGTTACTGAGAACGACTCTGGATAAATTCTTGAATGGAATTTAAACTATTTTGGAGGTAAAATATGGCAGAAAAAAAAGATATTGAAATAAACAGTAGGCTCGACACCATTGGTCTTATGGACATGGATGTCAGACCCTATCCGGTCACACCGCCGCCTTCGTATGAGGACGTAAAACCGGTGTACGAAAAACGGAAGGCGCTGGAGTTCTGTGAGTGGTCCGAGAAAAACTTTAAGTTCGCAGATAGATACTTAAAAGACGAGTCCCTGTCACACCTCAGGGTGCTGGATATCGGGCTCTGGCGCTTGGGTCACAAATTTGCCACTTCTTTGTTCGGCGAATGCGGTGCCGAGTGCGTCTCTATCGAACCACCCGGGGGCGATCCATTGCGGAAGCTCACGCCCTTTGGCCGTGAAGAGTACCTGCTGGAAAATCAGGAGACCGGCGAAAAGTGCGGTATGGAGTTTGTCGCCGAGACGGTGAACACGCACTGCGTCACCCTGGATGTGGAGACCGAAGAGGGCCAGGAAGTTTTCACGAAAATGGCGGCCAACGTCGATATCTTGATCGACGGGATGCCCCCCGGCTACATGGACAACCTGGGGATCGGCTACCGCCAGCTCAAGGAAGCCAACCCCAAGATGATCTACATCTGGGTTGGGGTAATGGGCCAGTGGGGCCCCTGGAAGGACAAGCAGTCCAAGTTCGGCCAGTGGGAATTAGAGCCTTTTGGCAGCTGTGCCAATGCATGGGTGCACAACACCGGTTTGGCCCAGGACCTGCTGCCTCGTGGTAAGGGCGGCGATCCGACCCGTTCGGGTATCGCGCTGGCCGACTATGTGGCCGGCTGCCAGGGATTCCTCAACGCCCTGGCGGCACTTTACTGGCGCGACGAATTAGGGAACACCGGCCAGATGATCGAGTGCACCGGCGCTGAAACCCTGATGGACATCATCGACTTTGATATTACCTGGTACGGATTCAATGCCAGTATCAAAGGCCGATCCGGCGGTTGGGACCCCAACCTGAACCAGTATGCCTGGAACCCCTGCAAGGACGGGTACATGATGATCGGCGGGCAGACCGACAAGCTCTGGTACAACATCGGCTTTTGCCTTGAGCGCGATTACGAACAGTTCGGCCGGCTGATCCACGAAGATCCCTTCCTCAAGGAGGTGGGGGCCAGGAACGCCCTGCACGCCCTGATCAAGGTCTATACCGTGACCACCCGGTGGCTCAGAGACCAGAACAGGGTCGAAGCCGAAGCAAAGCTGATGGAGTACCAGCTTGCAGCAGGGCCGGTTATGTACATCGACGAGGTCGCTGAATTTCCGCATTTCAAGTACCGCCCCTGGCAGTACGTGCACGAGACCGACTACGGTCCCTTGCTGATTGCTTCGAGCCCGGCCTCCTATCAGTGCTATGCCCCCTCCAGGTGCAAATGGATGGGCAGGGATATCGGATTTGACAACTATGAAATTTACATGAAATGGTGTGGAATGAACCAGATCACGGTCAATGAACTAAAACAGAAGGGGGTAATATAATGGCAAAAGACCCAAGAGTAACACGCATAGAAGACTTGCCAGGCCCCAAGAGTCAAGGCGAGATGGATGAGTTCAAGATGCCCTACGAAGAGTACTGCAAGAATCTCTTCGACGTGGGCAACGAACACACCAAGCCCGCGGCGCTCAAAGGCATCAAGTGGCTTAGCTGCACCATGTACATCTTCACGCCGCATTCTGTGGCCAACCTTGCCGAACATGGTGCTCAGGTGGTCAAGATTGAGATGCCGAGGATGGGGGATGCCATGCGGCATACCTCTCCGTTTAACGAGTGCTATTTGTATCCGCTTCATGACACCCGTCCCACGACCGGAACCGGTCTCGGGTTCACCAACGCCAACCCCAACAAGTACTTTGCGACCATGGACTACCACATTCCCGAGATGGTGGAAGTCTTTTACGGGCTGGTGAAAAAGTTCGACGGGCTGACCGAGCTGTATCGTCCGGGAACCATGGACAAGTGGAAGTTGGGCTACCGGCAACTTTCCGAAATCAACCCCCGGTTCATCTATGTCTGGGGCGGCGGTTTCGGATACGGTCCCAAGATTTTCGGCGGTTCGTATGACATTCTGGGCCAGGCCCACGCCGGACTTGCTTCGGTGACCGGAATGCACGAGTACATGGGCGGTCATGCCACCAAGCAGACCAACTGGGTCATTGACTGGCAATCCGGCAACCTGATCACCTGCGCAATCCTGGCGGCCGTTCACCATCGCCGCAAGACCGGGATCGGCACCATGATCGAGTTCTCCCAGGTACAGGTCCCGACACGGATGCTCGGACATACCTTGCCAATGTACGGCAAGTTCGGTGTCGTGCGCCAGCGCTGGGGCAACTGGGACACCCAGCTGTCCGTACACGGCATCATCCTGTGCGGCAAGTCCGATTTTCCGGATGCCGACAACCCGCAGGACAAGTTCTGCGCGCGTTATGTCATGGTCAGTGCTTTCCAGGATGCAGACTTCAAAGAGCTGTGTGCCATCACCGGCATGAATGATCTTTATGAGAAGTATAAATCTCATAATGAACGGGCCGAAGGTGAAGCTCAGGTTGAAATCTACACTGCTCTGGAAAAATGGGCCGAAGACAAGACCCGGTCCGAAGTTGCCAAGACCCTGCAAGATGCCGGTATTCTGGCCGAACCGGTCCGCAATGACCGCGAGACCTACGAAAGCCCGCACTTCAGGGAAAGAGGCACGGT
>JAAXQD010000049.1 GCA_012974475.1 Desulfobacterales bacterium | reverse complement strand
AGATGTGTATAAGAGACAGGTATAGAAGAGTATAGATCTGGTGATTACATTTTCAACGAAGGCGAAGATGCCAAGAACCTCTATGCTGTAATAGAAGGTAAGGTGAGACTCGAGATCGATAAAAAACATACCACACGGATATCTATTAACGACATCATTCAAGGCATGATATTCGGTTTTTCTGCTTTAGTTGATACTGAAAAGAAAAATTATACGACATACGCCAAGGCTCTTACAGATGTAAAACTCTATAAGTGGGAAGCGCTGGATTTGGAGACATTGTTTAATCAGGACTTTGAAATCGGCTTTTTGTTTATGAAAAGAATTGCTAAGATTATCAAAACAAGATTACAAAACAGAAACGTTCAATTTCTCGATATATATAAATAACTATATTTTATTTGTCTTGAACGAAATTTAATTTGACAGTGTTTATATCCTTCCGCTTTCAAGGAGCCAAGTCAAGTCTGTCCTGCCACATTTTTTTTGATATCATAACTTTTGAACCGGCTTTTGTGATTATGGATACATAGCAGAACACACAAGTTTCGAGGTTAATGATATATGTTGGGGTTAGAACAAGAATTGAAACAGGTCCAATTTGAGAAAAACATTCTTTTACAAAACATATTCCACAATCACCGATAAAAACACTTTCCTTGACGACCGTCATTATTTACTTCATCACTGAAAACAGAATCCACAAAGCTTCACCAGTTAACATGATCATCAAGAGCCGGAATATCCATACCCTTGCTCCTTCGGTAACAGCAAATTTTGCCGCGATCCACGAACCGATCATACTGCCCGCTGCGAGCGTAATTCCAAGGTCCCAGTCTATCTGGTGTTCAAACCCCATGGTAATTACAGAAATCAAACTGGTGACCAGGGTGAGAACCCCCTTCATCGCATTTGCTTTCACGGTTTCAATGCCGATCAAGACCACGATCGCCCAAAGGGCCATCCCCCCGGAATCGACGGCAAGGAATCCGGCCCAGATGCCAATGAGAAAAAATACACTCAGCTTGCTGATTCTTAAGTCCGGTTGCGCCCGTTGTTTTACCTCGAGAAATCGTTTCCCTCCAAATCCAACCAGCACCAGGGTCAGGAGTACTCCGGCGAAGATTACCCAACGCATTGAACTTTCGGGTATTTGATGCTCGATCAGGGCGCCAGTGAAAGCCCCGAGAGCCATGGGCACCGACAATTTCCATGTATGCGCCCAGTCGATCTTACCGGCACGCTGGAAAACGGTGACCCGGGTGATGGCGGATACCAAGAGTCCTATCCGATTGCTGGCGTTGGCCATATGCCCCGGAAATCCAAGTGCCATCAAGATGGGCAGCGTCAGGGCAGTACCGCCCGAAGCCAATGTATTGATTGCCCCAGCGGTGAATCCAACCGAGAAGATAATGAAAAGATGCATTATGAGTTTAGAACATGTTCATCGGACGGCCGAGAGGGCGCTGTATATTTTTTCTTTTTTCGGTTTAACCTATATTGTGCGGCAACCGCTCCCAAAAAGATGTCCCGCGCATCATTTTGCCCGGTTTTTTATGGACTTTCCTTAGCTAAAACGGGAAATCATAACCTGAGTTTCTTTCAAGACAGTCTAGGCCTGTAACACCTCATTGGAGTATCATTCCAAATACTTATCCACGATCCTCTGGATAAGTCCTCTATCTAACATATACTTCAAATGCTTGCCAAATTCTTTGGCTCGTTTCGCGAAGGGTGATTTTTTACTTATCCCCATGTAGGTCGAATCGGAAAGTGTGAATTTAAATGGCGCCTTTGAGACTTTTTCACCATACCCCAAAGTTTTAATCCAATAGTCTCCTTCTGTGCGTGTATCGAGAAAAGTGTCGATTTCACCCGACACGAGTTTCTGGAGATTTGTTGCGATGTCTGGAGCCGGAATCTTGATCAGGTCTTTGTCGTTATCAAACATAGGAGCATATTTTACTCCACCTTTTACCCCGATCTTGAGGTTTGTTAAGTCATCATACAAACGAATTAGCTTGGGACGATCATTGCGCACATAAAATATTTTGTCGGATACTGTCCTGTAGCGAGGCTGTACATAAAGTATGTAATCCTCTCGTTCAGAACGCCTGAGCAAATTCGTCATTAGATCAGCTTCTCCGCGTTCCATCATCCGAAGACAATCTTCAAAAGTCCCTTCCTTGAAGGACAATGTGAGGTCCATTCGTTTTGCGATCTCCGTGAGGATTTCAACATCAATTCCCCTCTGTTTCCCATCAACGATCATTTTATAAGGAGGATATTCGCTGAAGGCCGTGACCGGTCAGGCCAGGTTGACCGAGGAGAATATTCCTGTCTCTTA
>JAAXQD010000152.1 GCA_012974475.1 Desulfobacterales bacterium | reverse complement strand
AAGGAGAATAGGTCATGGAGATCAAACGAAGAGATTTCCTCAAGGGGGTTGCCGGCACCGCCGCCCTGGCGCTGGCCCGGCCGAGCCTGGCCCTGGCGCGTGAAAAAATCCGCCTTCCGGATGCCGTCGGAATTCTTTACGATGCAACCCTTTGCATCGGCTGCAAGACCTGTATGGTGGGATGCCGCAAAGCCAATGATTTGACGCCTGAAATGCAAGGGGCCCAAAACCTGTGGGACAACCCCATGGATCTGTCTGCAAACACCCTTAATATTATCAAAAAATATGAAAACGGCACCGGCAGGGACAAAGACCGGGAAATCGACGGATATTCTTTTGTCAAACGGCACTGCATGCATTGCGTCGACCCTGCCTGTGTTTCCGCCTGTCCGGCAACCGCCATGACCAAGGACAAAAAGACCGGCATCGTATCCTACAACAAGGACGCCTGCATCGGCTGCCGCTACTGCCAGGTGGCCTGCCCGTTCAATATTCCCAAGTTTGAGTGGGACAATCCCTTTCCCAAAATCGTGAAGTGCCAGTTGTGTAATCACCTGGTGGAAAAAGGCGAATTGCCCGGCTGTTGCAGTGCCTGCCCCACCGGCGCTTCTTTGTTCGGATCGTCAACAGGGCTCCTTGAGGAGGCCAAACGCCGGCAAAACATGGAGCCGGGAAAATACTACGTTTTTCCCCTGTCCTCCCTGGAATCCGGCAAGACTCAATTTAAACCGGCGGCACACTATACCCCGGCTTTATACGGGGAAAACGAAGTGGGCGGCACCCAGGTGCTAATGCTGTCGGGTGTACCCTTCGGCAAGTTGGGGCTTCCCGATCTGCCGTCCGAATCCTATGTGGCCTTGGCGGAAAACATTCAGCACACCCTTTACCAGTGGATGATACTCCCGACTATTGCCCTGGGGGGATTAATTTTTTTGGTCAAGAAGCGGGGCGACAAGGAAGAATAACCTTCCCGGAAAGTTCCGGGAATCCAACCAAATGAAATGCAAGCCTTAGGGAGAGATTTATGAAAGAAGAACAACCATTAGGAGGAAAGATCTTAACACCGACGTTCTTGTTTTGTCTGTTTCTGTTCCTGATTTCTCTTCTGTTTATCGGCAAACGATTTATATACGGTATTGGTGCAGTCAGCAACATGAGTGACGGTTATCCCTGGGGAATCTGGATCGCTTTCGACGTGGTGATCGGAACCGCTTTTGGATGTGGCGGCTACGCCTTGGCGCTGCTCATCTATATATTTAACAAGGGAGAATATCATCCGCTGTTAAGACCGGCCCTGATGACCAGCCTTTTCGGATATTCATTGGCAGGCGTGGCCGTGGTTATCGACGTCGGTCGATACTGGCAATTGTATAACATCTTTCTGCCCTGGTACATGAACCCCACCTCGGTCCTGCTGGAAGTGGCATTGTGTGTGGGCGCTTACGTCTTTGTTCTGTGGGTTGAATTTTCCCCCACGTTTTTGACAAAACTCGGGACCGACAAGGCCAGGGCTGGATTGAAAAAAATCATGTTCGTGTTCATAGCCTTGGGGATCCTGCTGCCCACCATGCATCAATCCTCTCTGGGAACCGTGATGATTGTCGCCGGCAGCAAGCTGAGTCCTCTGTGGTGGACCGGCCTCCTGCCGCTCTTGTTTTTAATTTCATGCATTTTTATGGGATGGGGCATTGTCGTCTTTGAATCCTGCGTTTCAGCCCAAAGATACACCTTGCCGGACGAAACGCACCTGTTGGGCAAGCTTTCAGCAGTCATGGCCTGGCTGATCGCCGTCTATTTGATTGTCCGCTTTGCCGATGTTGCCATCCGAGGCCATCTAAATCTGGCCTTCAAAGGCGATCTGCTCGGAAATATGTTTCTGCTGGAAAATCTATTGCTGCTGGTTCCCATGTGCATTCTTTTTGTCCCAGCCAATCGACGAAAAGCCCCTCTTCTATTTCTATCTGCAGTATCCATAGTTCTCGCAGCCACACTGTATCGTTTCAACTGTTACATCATCGGATTTAACCCGGGCGACGGCTGGCAGTACTTTCCGGCCTTCGGAGAAATTTTTATATCTATCGGAATCGTGGCCATAGAAATTATGGCATTTCTGTGGTTTATTAAAAGACTGCCTGTATATCGCAGGGCCTAAGCACGACGCTTTCGTGAATCAAGGAGGCATTATATGTCCAAACGAATTGTAATCGATCCGGTTACCAGAATTGAAGGTCATCTTAAAATTGAATGCGAAGTCGATAACGGCAAGGTGGTCAATGCCTGGTCATCCGGACAGATGTGGCGCGGCATTGAAGTCATCCTCCAAGGCCGCGACCCCAGAGAGGCCTGGATTTTCACACAACGGATTTGCGGCGTCTGAACGACCGTTCATGCTATTACCTCGGTCCGGGCGGTCGAGAACGCTTTAAATTTGGAGGCTCCCTTAAATGCTCAATATATCCGCAACCTGATTTTGGGAGCCCACGGAATATTTGATCACATTGTTCATTTTTATCATCTTTGCGCCCTTGACTGGGTGGATATCGTTTCAGCCTTAAAAGCCGATCCCAAAGCAACTGCCGATCTGGCCCAGCAGCTGTCCGCCTGGCCCAAAAACAGCCGGCATGAAATGAAGGCCGCCCAAGACAGGCTTAAGACCTTTGTCAATTCAGGTCAGCTTGGAGTTTATGCCAGCGGCTACTGGGGCCATAAAGCCATGAAGCTGCCGCCGGATGTAAATCTATTGGCCTTCTCCCACTATCTCCAAGCGTTGGATTATCAGCAGAGAATCAACAAAGTGGTCGCCATTCTCGGCAGCAAAACACCTCACATTCAAAATCTCGCGGTGGGCGGTGTTGCCAATCCCATTAACCCTGACAGTCAATCCGCCTTGAACATGGAACGGCTGTATTATGTAAAAACCCTGATCGATGAAATCGGCGACTTCATCAAAAATGTATACATGGTAGATGTTGCCGCTGTCGGTGCCATTTACGCCGACTGGACAACTTACGGAGCCGGGGTAACCAACTATCTATGCGTTCCGGACATGCCCCTGGATACCGCCGGAACTAAATTTGAACTGCCTGGCGGTTATATTGCAAATGGAGATGTTTCCTCCTTTAAAGCCATAACTTCTTTTAAGGATGATTATTTTAAAGAAAATGTAAAGGAAAGCATTAAACATTCCTGGTATAAAGGTGACTGGAATCGTCATCCCTGGGAAGAAGAGACGGTTCCCAACATGACCGAATATGACGAGAATGGAAAATATTCCTGGGTAAAAGCGCCGACTTTCGAGGGCAAGCCGGCACAGGTCGGACCCCTTGCCAATGTGCTGTGCATGTTTGCCGCCGGACACAAATCAACGGTGAAGTACGCCACCGGCACACTGGATACGGTGAATGCCGTGTTATCCATGCTTGGATCGAGCACACGGGTGTCCGTTAATTCCCTGCATTCAACCATCGGCAGAATTGCAGGCCGGGCCATCCGATGCGCTGTTTTACACGATGCCGTCGTGTCCCAGTGGCAGGCGCTTATCGACAATATCGGTAAAGGCGACTATGAAACTTTCAACGAGCCTGTTTTCCCGAAAGGGGAGCAAATGGGTTTCGGTTTCCACGAAGCCCCGCGGGGCGTCCTTTCTCACTGGGTCGTGATCGAAAATGGGAAAATAAAAAATTACCAGTGCGTCGTCCCCTCAACCTGGAATGCGGCCCCTCGCAACAGCGAAGATGCTAAGGGACCGTATGAAGCGGCCCTGATCGGCAATCCCGTCGCCGATCCTGAAAAACCCTTGGAGGTTCTGAGAACCGTCCATTCGTTTGACCCGTGCCTGGCATGTGCCATTCATATGGTTGATACCCAAAAAAAAGAGATCGTGAAAGTTAGAGCATTTTGAGTCCGAATCGAACAGCATCGAACAGCAATTGCCCGGAGTCTGCAAAAGATGAAGATTCAAAAGACTCCGGGCAATCTTTTTTTAATGTATTGGTACTCGGTTTAGGTAACATCCTGCTCTCCGATGAGGGTGTCGGAGTTAAAGCCGTCGAGGAACTTCGGAACCGCTATGTTTGTTCCCATGCCGTTGAAATCGTCGACGGCGGGACCATGGGCCTCGAACTTCTGCCCTACTTTGAAGAACGCAGCCATATTTTGATCATCGACGCCGTCAAATCCGGCCGCAAACCCGGAACTATCACAAGGATTGAGGATCCGCCTGCTTATTTCAGTTCTAAAACTTCCCCCCATCAAATCGGTCTGGCCGATGTTATGGGAGTTGCCGTCATCACGGATATCATGCCTCAAAATATTACCCTGTTCGGCATTGAACCCAAACAGTTTTCCACAGGTCTGAGCTTGTCCACCGAAGTCGCCCGGAATTTAAGCCGTCTGGTCGACCTGGTGATTGCAGAGCTGAAAATCATCGGAATTAAGGTTCAAGCGAAAGAAAACTGATTCTCTTTTAATCCCTGAATTTTGCACGGATCGAGTTCGCTGAAACGGTCGTTTTTCCGGGTTGAACAACGGCCCAACTTTTGATATTTAAAAGCAAGAAACGGATTGCCGGTTTCAAAATCTCATCGTGAGATCATTCCGACCATTTTGACAAAAAGTCTGGGAAAAGCGTTCATTCTGCTTGAGCAGAATTAAAAAGGATACATACGGATGTGTCTTGCCATTCCATCGAAGATTGTAAAAATTGAAAATAATGTGGCCACCATCGATGTCGACGGTGTCCGAAGACAAGCCAGCCTGCTCCTCATCGAAAGCCCCAAAATCGGAGATTACGTTATCGTACATGCCGGTTTTGCCATCAACAAAATAAACGAAGAAGACGCCATGGAATCCTTGAAGCTCATCCGGGAAGCAGCTTCGCTGATATTCGACAAACCCAAAAAAGGAGACGGATAACCATTGGCGAGCAGTTGGGTGGCCAGAAGAATGGAAGTCAACGGTATCGTACAAGGTGTCGGCTTTCGCCCTTTTGTTTATCAACTTGCAAACCAATACCGTCTGAACGGCGAAGTCGCCAACACCTCTTCAGGCGTAGTCATCCATATTGAAGGGCCCCAAAATAATATTGAATCTTTTTCGGCAGATCTTGCCCGAAAAAGTCCGCCGCTGGCCCGGATCACCCAGATTTCTCTTCACCACGAACGTGTAAAAGACTTTAAAAATTTTTCAATCACAGCCAGCGGGGACTCGGCATCGATGAGCACCCTAATCCCCCCGGATGTATCCATCTGCGACCCCTGCCGCCAAGAACTGTTTGATCCCAAAGATCGGCGGTTTGGCTATCCTTTCATCAACTGCACCAACTGTGGCCCCCGTTATACCATCATCGACGACATTCCCTACGATCGACCGAAAACCTCCATGAAACACTTTAAAATGTGCTCCCTATGCCAGGCTGAATATGACGATCCTGGAAATAGAAGGTTTCACGCCCAACCCAATGCCTGTAAAGACTGCGGCCCACAAGTCAGTCTTTTTGACAGAGACCGTAACAAGGTCAACACCTCAACCCCCATCGAACGGACGGCGACGCTTTTAAAGCAGGGATGTATCATTGCCATTAAGGGGCTGGGCGGTTTTCACCTGGCTGTCGATGCCGGGAATACAGATGCTGTGGCAGCCTTAAGAGAGAGAAAACATCGGGAAGAAAAACCGATGGCCGTCATGTCTTTTGATATGGAGCATATTCGAAAATATGCGGTGGTCGGGCCGGCAGAAGAAGAACTTCTGACTTCTTTCCAACGTCCCATTGTTCTTTTGGAAAAAATAGAACCCTGTCCAATTTCAGAGGAAGTTTCACCCCGAAACCGGTATTTCGGCACAATGCTGCCGTATACCCCCCTCCACTATCTTATTCTAAGCCACGGTTTTACCGCCCTGGTAATGACCAGCGGAAACTTGAGTGAGGAGCCGATTGCCATTGACAACGACGATGCGTTCCAACGGCTTTCAGGCATCGCCGATTATTTTTTAATCCATAACCGGGATATCTATCTGCGCAGCGATGATTCCATTGTAAGAGAAACCGCCGGTACCACACGTTTTTTCCGTCGTTCCAGGGGGTATGTTCCGGTTCCTGTTTTTCTTAAAAAAACGGTCCCGCCCATACTGGCCTGCGGTGCTGAATTGAAAAATACGGTGTGTCTCACAAAGAAAAATCAGGCGTTTCTAAGCCAGCATATCGGGGACCTGGAAAATCTTTCGGCTTATGAGTTTTTTATATCGACCATCGACCACATGAAACAACTTCTCGATATATCACCGGAGATTGTTGCCTATGATCTTCACCCGGATTATCTGAGCACTCGGTATGCAGAGGAATTGAAGGATATAAAGAAAATACAGGTACAGCATCATCATGCCCACATCGTGAGCTGCATGGCGGAAAATCTCATCGACGGACCGGTTATCGGGCTTTCGTTCGACGGAACCGGCTATGGCGCTGACGGCAATATTTGGGGCGGTGAGATACTGGTTGCAGATCATAAAACCTTTCGCAGAGCTGCACATCTGTCCTATACGCCCATGCCGGGAGGTGCAGCCGCCGTTAAAGAGCCCTGGCGCATGGCCGTGAGTTACTTGTACGATGCCTTTGGTGACGCTTTCATGGACCTAGATCTGCCGATATTGAAAGGAATCGATGAAAAGCGCATAAAGATTATGGTTGAGATGATACAAAAAAAGGTGAATGCTCCCGACACATCGAGCCTTGGGCGTCTTTTCGACGGCATCGCAGCGATTATTGGTATCAGAAACCGTGTCTCGTTTGAAGGGCAGGCGGCCATGGAGCTGGAAATGCTGGCAGAAAAAACAATCGCAGCAACCTATGACTTTGACTGGGTGTCCGGAGATGTGCACCGGGTTCTTTTTCAGCCCATTATACACGGTGTGGCAAATGATGTGCAAAAAGGCGTTGAACCATCAGAGATCAGCGGGAAGTTCCATTCAACCCTCGTTCGGATGTTCTCTGAATTATGCGGTATCATAGGGAAAGAAACCGGGCTGAATCGTGTGGTACTCAGCGGCGGTGCATTTCAAAACTCGTTTCTATTAACAGGCCTGATACAGACACTAACACGAAACAACTTTCAGATTTTTACCCACACCCTCGTTCCCCCGAATGACGGCGGGATCGCGCTCGGCCAGGCCATGGTTGCCGCCGCCAACGCAGAAAATTAGGGAAATAGACCGGATGACGCTTAAACATATTCAGGAATACAGGGACCCTGGAATTTCGCGGAAAATTGTCGAACGCATAAAAGAAATCAGCCAAAAACAGATCCGCCTGATGGAGGTTTGCGGTACACACACCACATCGATTTTCAGAAACGGCATTCGGTCCCTTTTGCCGGAGACCATTTCGCTGCTTTCCGGTCCCGGATGCCCGGTATGTGTGACAGCCCAAAATGAGATCGATGCCTTTATCGAGCTGTCCAAATTTGACGATGTAATTATTACGACATTCGGGGACCTTATGAGAGTCCCCGGAACACATTCCTCCCTTCAAAACCAACGGGCAAACGGTCGTGATATCCGCATGGTATACTCCACATTCGACGCGCTGGAGATTGCCCGAAAAAACCCTGAAAAGAAGGTGGTCTTTTTAGGGGTAGGCTTTGAAACGACTGCGCCCACCATCGCCGCGTCAATCATCACCGCAAACAAGATGAACCTGGACAACTTTTTTGTCTTCAGCGCGCATAAAGTACTTCCACCGGCCCTTTTTACCCTTATGGAATCCAGGGAGGATACAAAAATCGACGGCTTTCTCCTGCCCGGACATGTTTCCGTAATTATCGGCACAAAGGGGTATCAGCCCTTTTTTGAAACATATCAGGTGCCTTGTGTTGTGGCGGGATTCGAACCGGTCGATATACTGCAGGCAATACTCATGCTGGTCGAACAGATCGAAACCGGCAAGCCGAAACTGGCCAACGGATATCAGCGGGCCGTCACATTTGACGGAAACCGAAAGGCCCAAACCATCATGCAGGAAGTGTTTGAAACCGCTGATGCAAACTGGCGCGGCCTCGGGATCATACCTTTAAGCGGTCTTAAAACAAGAAAGGAATTTGCTGCATTCGATGCACAACAAGTGTTTGATATCGAACTCGGTGAAACTGAAGATCCAAAAGGGTGTGCCTGCGGTGAAATCCTCCTGGGATTAAAAACCCCGCCCGAATGCCCGCTTTATAAAAGAAAATGTGCGCCATTACAGCCCATCGGTCCGTGCATGGTCTCCAGTGAAGGCACCTGCGCCGCATACCATCGATACCACGACATCTAATGGGTAAGATTTTTGAGGGTGATCTGAAAACGACTATCCACGAAATCAATACGGCTATCGCCGCTTCAATATATCAGACAGGATTTACTGGATGGACTTAATATAAATCTAAGCAAAAAATCCCGATAACCCTGTTTATCCTTTCAATTAGCACATCAATATTGATGTTGACTTGTTATGGAATTTACTATAGAATTTTATGAAACCAGTTCAGGGCGATGTCCTGTGCGGGATTTTCTCGACGATCTTAAGGAATTGGTTGGGAAGGTTTCAAGCATGAATCAACAAACAAATTTCGATGAATACCTTGAAAAACAGTTGAAGGATTCTGATTTTGCAAAACGCTTCAAAAAGGCCGGCCAGGCCTGGGATGTGGCCATGCAATTAGCCTCTCTGCGCAAAGACGCCGGTTTGTCCCAAAAAGAACTGGCCCGAAAGGTGGGAACGTCTCAGCAACAAATTAGCCGCCTTGAATCCCCATCTTACGAGGGGCATTCCCTGAGCATGCTACGTCGCGTAGCCGAGGTCCTTGGGGCGACTCTCAGTGTGGAGATTAAACGCAAAAAGCGTATAAAACAGGCTGATGTTGCTGGAAGAAAAGCCGATTATGAACCCTAAAATGGAAGGCACTTTATAATGACAACCTTAGTGCCGATTGAACTTATCGCAAGCAAAATTTACCTGATGCGCAGCGTAAAGGTGATGCTGGACAAAGACCTGTCAGAACTTTACGGTGTGGAAACCAAAGTTTTAAAACAAGCGGTTAGAAGGAATATCGATAGATTTCCTGCTGATTTTATGTTTGAGCTGACAAAAGAGGAAAACCAATCTTTAAGGTCACAAAATGTGACCTTAAAGAGAGGACAACACTCAAAATACCTGCCCTTTGCCTTTACAGAGTAAGGCGTGGCCATGCTCTCCAGTGTTCTGAAAAGTGACCGAGCGATTCGAGTCAATATCCAGATAATGAGAGCCTTTACCCAGCTTCGAAAGATGCTGTCAACCCATGAGGATTTAAAAAGAAAAATTGAATCCATGGAGAAAAAATATGACCAGCAGTTTCAAATTGTATTTGAAGCTATCAAGCAGCTATTGGAAACAGATGAAAAACCCGAAAAGAAAATTGGATATACGGTAAAAGAGAAACAAAAAACTTACGGCAAAAAGGAAAAAAGGAAAAGAACAGTCAAAAAGAGTCAAAAGCAGACCCTTTAAAGCAAGAGGATGAAACTATGGATAAGGCGCTGGCCAAAGAAAGATTGCGGGGTCAAAAATGCCCTTATTGCGGAGCGGAAAAACAAGCTTTAGCGTATGGTAACGTTGAAAATGACAGGATAGAGGTCTTTCAGGGCGTTGGTTGTATGATCTGCGAAAAACAATTTACCGAGGTGTATTCCTTTTGCAGAGTAATTCTTACTGACTATCCGGGAGAAGACTTTAGGGTTTATTTTAACGGCTGAATCTCAGTCGCAAGTAAGGCATTACTGTTTTCTGAAATCCTACCCCGGCAGCCCAAACTCTATGAGGGCACAGTTTCGTGTCTTAAATAGCGAATAATAGCGTCTTCTTTACAATTCAAGACACGATCCTAGTAACAAAATGACATATTGAGGTTGATTGATATGAAATTATCAAAACTCAGAATCGAGAATTTCCGTTCCTTTAAAGATGAAACCATATATTTTGATGATTACACCTGCCTTGTGGGCGCTAATGGTACCGGCAAATCTGCTGTTTTGACAGCGCTGAATGTTTTTTTCTGTAATAATGCCTCAACTGCAACAAATGTTCTTACTTTGAGTGAAGAAGATTTTCATCATAAGAGTACGGGCAAGCCTGTAAAAATTACATTAACCTTTGTTGATCTTTCAGAAGAAGCAAAAAAAGATTTCAAACACTATTTTCGCCAGGAGGAGCTTACAATATTTGCAAAAGCTGTCTGGGACAATGTAAACGAGAATGCAGAAGTCAAGCAGTATGGCGCCCGTCTTGTAATAAAGAAATTTGCACAATTTTTCGAAGCTGATGATAATAAAGCTAAGGTTCCTGAACTTAAAGAAATATATAAT
>JAAXQD010000133.1 GCA_012974475.1 Desulfobacterales bacterium | reverse complement strand
TGGGATGGATGATATCACAGGTTCTTTGAGCCTCTAATTTTTGTCGATAAGTTGGAGATATCCAAACTATTGGAACAAGTCAAATC
The DNA here is from genome assembly GCA_012974475.1 of Desulfobacterales bacterium. Classification (GTDB taxonomy): domain Bacteria; phylum Desulfobacterota; class Desulfobacteria; order Desulfobacterales; family UBA11574; genus JAAXQD01. Next base: position 3,656 of record JAAXQD010000133.1, on the reverse strand, counting down.
CGTGTGGTTTCCATTCCGTATCACAGGTTAACCCATTGTGTGATCGTGACAACCATCTGCAAAATTCGCTGAAAAAATTAACCGTTATTGATCAATCTAATCGAAGTTGCTTGTTTTCCATCACTTCAACCCTGCCTTACGCAAGGCATCAATTGTTTTTTCTTTATCCACTCCCTTGGCTCTCTTTGCCCATTTCTCGAGTGAAAATTTGGGTTGTATCCTAAGCACTTCAGCAGCTTGAGCCCGGGCTTCCTCATACCTTCCTGATAAGCTATAAATCTCAGTTAGTATAATATTGGCTAAAAAATTATTGGGCTTTTGAAGAACTGCTTTTTTGCCCCATTTTATCGCCTCCTCGAATTGCCCTGTATAGGCATAGGACTTGCCTAAACCAAACATATAATTATTCGGCGGGATAGGATTAAGACGTATCGCCGTCTTGTATTCTGGAATGGATTCCTCATACCTACCAGCAAACCTCAGCGTATGGCCTAGTTTCATATGAGCATCAGCTGCACTGGGATTAAGAGCAACACCGCGTTCAGCCGTGGCAACGGCCTTATCATGCTGTTGTTTCATTGACAATAAAAAGCCTAAGTCGCCGTAGGCTTCAGCATAAGTGTCATCCAAGGCAATAGCCTTTTGTAACAACTCTATGGCCTTTGTCAAAGACTGGCTAGGGGATTTACTCATGCCAAGCCAAATATCCATTTGGTGAGCGGCACCTAGAACTCTGTAAGCCAAAGGATACTCTGGGTCTAAGGCAATAACTTCCTCTGCCAATTTCTTTGCCAAAGCATTACTCTCTCTATTAAAATGGCGCAAAGTTTCCCACGCCTGTAAGCACTTTAAGTAGGCATCAAGATTGTCTGTGCCTTTCGAAGCTGTTCGGGCTTGTTCTCCCTCCGTCAGCTTGACCTGCAAAGCTGTGATAATTTTTTTTGTGATGTCATCTTGGTGGATTTTCCATAAAATAGTAGACACACCGAACAGCCAAGTTGTATGAGGCCACAGGAGGTGTATCACTATGGGAAAACGTTACGATAAAGAGTTTAAAATTGAGGCTGTGCTATTGGCATCAGAGCCAGGTAACACACAAGCCCAGATTGAACGTAATCTTGGCCTTGGCCAAGGGGTCATCAGTCGATGGAAGCGGCAACTAAAAAGTGACGGCGAATACGCCTTCCCTGGCAAGGGGCGTCTCAAGCCCCAGGACCAAGAAAATCGAGACCTTAAGCGCGAAGTCCAGCGACTTCGACGGGAGCGTGACATCTTAAAAAAAGCCGTGGCCATCTTCTCGGAGGATCCGCACAGGTATTCGGATTCATAGATGAACACCGCACTCTTTGGAGTGTTGAGGAGATGTGCCGAGTACTGTTGGTGTCTCGTAGCGGGTACTACAGATGGCGCAAGCGGCCAGAAAGCCGCCGTGCGATTGAGAATAGGCGACTGGATGCTCATATAAAGGTGATCTACAAGAAGCATAAGGGCCGCTATGGCAGCCCGAAGATCACCGATGAATTGCATGATAATGGTTTTCAGGTCAGTAAGAATCGAGTAGCTCGCAGAATGAAGGCAATTGGGCTTAGATCGATAGTTCGGCGCAAATACTGCCCGACAACCGACTCGAAGCATACATATCCAGTTGCAGCAAACCTTCTGCAGCGCGATTTTTCGGCCAGTGCTCCGAACACGGTGTGGGTTTCGGATATTACCTACATCGCCACTGAACGTGGTTGGCTGTATTTGACTGTCTTTCTGGATCTGTTTTCGCGAATGGTCGTTGGCTGGGCACTGAGTAGCTCGCTGGGTAGTCAGATGGTCCAAGCTGCATTGCATCGGGCAATTCAACGCCGCCAGCCTGGAGCTGGCTTGATTATCCATTCGGATCGCGGGGTTCAGTATGCTTGCAACGATTTTAGACAGATGCTTGACAAGCATAGCTTTATTCAAAGTATGAGCCGTAAGGGTAACTGCTGGGACAATGCGGTTGCCGAGTCGTTTTTCAGCATCATCAAGTCTGAGATGATTCATCATGAGCATTTTAAGGGCCGTAATGACACTTTACCGGCAGTGTTTGAATATATTGAAGTTTATTACAACCGAAAACGGAAACATTCTACACTGGGATACCGAACGCCAGCCCAGGTCGATCAAACTATAAAATCAGCAGTTTGCTTTTAACCGTGCGATATTGCGGGCAATGCTATTGTTGGCATCTTTCAGGTTGTCAGCAACTGTGCTTTCTTGCCAAAAGCACAACCTAAAATGGCTTTATCTGGATTGCATATATCGTATTTTATACAAAATTGCAAAAAAGGCAAACCCATCGAAATAGATTTGCCTTAGTTGAAAAACGATATCACAGGTTATTTAAGACCTCAAAAACCTGTTGTTTATAGCAGATCACACAACTGTTACTTTTTTAATAAATGGTATGGTAAAAGCTTGCTATATCATTTGACGGTTACTAAAAAGTTAATTTTTTTTATTAGCATTTGAAGGCAAAATAACTGTAAATTTGGATCCTTTCTCCGGAACACTCTCAACATCTATACGCCCTTCGTGCTGTTTAATGATACTATGGGAGATGGAAAGTCCTAAACCAGAGCCTATCCCCACATCCTTGGTGGTAAAAAAGGGATCAAAGATCTTGTCAATATCTTGATTGGAAATCCCCTGGCCGGTATCTTGAACCTGGAAATAAAACATCTTAGCATCGTTTTCCATGCCTTCCCAAGCTATAATGGTTAAGACACCCCCTCCTGTCATTGCCTGCACGCTATTTAAAATGAGGTTGGTGAGAACTTGTTGAACCCGTTTCGGATCCAAATTTACTTCAATGTTTTCGGGTACGTTCATATTTATACTGATTTCATCGGGCATTCCTTCTTTGATCATTTCTATGGACTTTTCGACTAAGTTTTTAAATTGTACTCGTTGGAAACTTAAAGACTTTTTATGTGAAAATTCCAGAAGCGCTCTAATAATTTTTTTGGCTCTTTCAACCTGTTTTTCCACTTCTATCAGCCGATTCCGTTTTTGTTCAATATTACCTTCTTCTAATTCTTCAAGAAGTATTTGAATAGATGTAGAGATATTGTTCAGTGGGTTATTTAATTCATGGGCTACACCTGAGGTTAAAACCCCCAACGAGGCCAGCTTTCTGGCTTGAAGGAGCTGTTCGTTTCGGTTCTTTAATGTTTCCTCGACCTTTCGCCGATCGCTGATATCAAAAAAGGTTCCGATTGTATATTTAACATTCCCCTTTTTGTCATGTGTGATCTGACCTCTGTCTTGTATCCAAAGAATTTCTCCCGCCATGGTTTTGACTCTATACTCCCTTACGTATGAATCGTGAGTTTTTAAGGCTTTAATAAAACTTACTCTTGCAGATTCAATATCTTCTTTTAAAATTAAATCTGACCACTTCAATTTTTTTGAGTTAAATTCCTCGCGCCTGTATCCTGTTAACTCCTCTACTTTATTGTCCGTGAACTCAACAGACCAGTCTTTGAATCCTCTGTAGACGATACTTGGAAGATTTGTCAGCAACAGTCGACATTTCATTTCACTTTCAGCCAAGACTTCATCTATCTCACTAAACGCTTCAACTTTCTTCTCAAGTTTTTTTATCTTTTGTTCCAATTCTTTAT
>JAAXQD010000263.1 GCA_012974475.1 Desulfobacterales bacterium | reverse complement strand
ATACCATTCGGTATGTTTCAAAACTTTTCCTACTAACATGTCATACAAGATATTGGGGTTCTCCCATTTTGGGTAATACCGGTGTTATCTCCAACATACATAGCAAGAAGTTGGATCTGAGATACCTGCAATTTATCGCTGAGCAATAAAATCCCTTAATTAATTTGATACGTTATGACTATCACACTTGAATGAATCCTCATTTTCCTGGCTGGATGGAGGCAGGAAAAATCAATATATTGTGGTCTGAGTTTTAACCGGTTTGCCGGTTTTTTTTTGAGTCTGCTCGTTGATGAATGAGGGTGATTCTAAAGATCGTGAGTATTGGGTTCAAATCATCACTACGATTCCTGAAATATCATCTACAGATCACAGCCGCAACCAAACCACTGATAAGAGAATAATACTACAGAAATCATGATTTTTGAAATCTGAGGCAACTTACCAGGGCATAAAATCCATTTAAACCAAAAGATATCAAACTCAAACTGTAAATATCAAGTCGAGATCGTTTTTAAGACATCCATTCCTTTTCCCAAAATGTGATGCGTCCGATTTGGTTGTGATTTCGATCTGACAATTGAATGATTAAATCTTGGTCAGTTTAGTAACATTAGTCTAAACTATATTAGAAGATAGCCAATTGGCGATGAGGCCCGCTATCTTCTCCCATCCAGGTTCACCGATAGTCCAATGGGCGTGATTTTTAAATTCTTTATACGTCGACCCCTTATATTTTTTTGCAATCTTTCGCACCACCGAAGGCGGCGTGATCCTGTCCTCGGTTCCGGAAATGACTAAAACAGGACAGGCAACCTTTGATGCATCGACCTTTGATGCGGCCTTGGGGTCAAACATCCAAAATCCGATTTCAGCGGCGGCCCGTCCGGATTCATATACGCACCGTTCATAAACCGCCTTTTGATCTTCCACGGGTAGTAAATTGAATGCGGCGTACACCGCTGTTTCGAAATTTAGGCAAAGCGGTTTCTTCCAAAATCCAAGGGTTGTAAGAAATTTCCAAAAGCTTTTGATGACGGTTAATTTTATTGGATTGATTCCCCGCGGACAGGCCGGTGAAAGAAGGACCAAAGCTTTAGCACGTCCCCTGCTTCCTAAAATCTGGGCGATAAGACCGCCCATTGAGTGACCCATGATAATCGGTTTTTGATGTAGTGATAGAACTTGGTTTTCTATATCTTGTGTATAATCGAGAAGGCTTGTGGTGCCCAATTTTGGATGCGGGGGATCCTTAGGACCCATATTATGATATCTCAATGTGGGAGAAAAACATTGATACCCCTTGACTTTAAAGAACGCTTCATAATTATTCCAGTGCCAACCACAACACCACATGCCATGGATCATCACAATTGTTTCAGACATGAGTATACACAAGACCTTTGGATCGATTCTCCTTTACTTCATATTCACCATTGAAACTCTCTGCCGCCCCGTAAGGCGGGATTTCCGCTGCGCAAATAATCCTCATAAATAGGGTGCAATGACGCTTCAGGAAATTCACTCTTTGTCGGGTTGCTTTTAACCTCATCGATAGGAGAAAATAAAATGTTTTTATCATAAAGGCATTAATACATGACCGCTACCCATACCGTCTCGGTGTTCGGTTCAGTCCATTCGACCCTGTGTTTAAGATGGGCGGGAATATTCACGTAATCTCCGGGTTTTAACTCAAAAATTTCATCCGTGCCTTCAAACATCAAACCGGCACCGCCTTTGAGCAAAAGGACCCATTCATTTTGATCCTGATCATACCAGAAACCTTCGGGTGAAGAATGTCCTTTGGATACGATCCTTTCGATTTTGAAACTGCCCGCTGTTAAAATATCCTGGATTAGCTCCTTCGGAATATCGACAGGGATGGATGAATATATATTCCGGATATCGTTCATCGCTCAATATCTTTCGTAAAAATTTAGGGGAACAAGCCGGTCAAAAACTCATAAAGAGACCTTTTAAATCTCGATCTTCCCGGCGATTAATTGCTCTACGAAAGCCATATCCGCCGGTGCAAAATCAAATTGCTCGAGTTCGTGTGTAAATACCCATCTGATTTCATCATGGTCAAGCAATTTGAAATCTCCTTTTTCCCAAAAGGCTTTAAAGGCCATCAATTCTATGGTACCAAAATCATATGTATATATGTTCGACCCGAGATATTCACCAACAGTAACAACAACATCAAACTCTTCTTTAAGTTCTCTTTTTAAACACACCTCCGGGATCTTTTTCGCTGTCCGGATCTAATGAGATGGCTTTTTTGATTTTCTCGGCAGCCGCCTCCTTCAGACCCAAGGCATTCAAAGCAATTCCCCAGCCGTACCATGCCGATGGATGGTTCGGACTGATTTCTGCTGCCTTTTCAAATTTCTCAATGGCTTCATCGAACTTCTCCATCCCTATCAGGGCCACGCCCCAGCTGCACCATATATCGGCATTTTGAGGATCATTCTTTAAGATCTCTTTGAACTTTTCAACAGCCTCATCGAACGGCAACATTCGGCACCTCTTAATTGGTTATGGGTTCTTGGTCCAGGGTTTTGTGTTTCTATTTTTCGACCAGCAGTTCCTCATTCTTTTCTTGTTGGTGGTTATACCGTTTCTTAATTTTTTCAGTTAATTATAATATCAACCTTAAAGTTTTTTCGAGCTCAAATATCTGTGGATCCTTTCACCTCCGCAAGCATGATGCGAGAGTCGGCAACGACACACTTTTCCGCCGAGCACATGACCGGATTTATATCAATGGAAGGGGGAATCGCTTCGATACCGGAATGCACCTTCTGGCCGAACAAATCGCTGCCGCGGGGGTTCATCGGCTTGGGATTTTAACGACAATCCGCTCGAAAAAGGACAGGTCTTTTCCAATGAATTTCTCCGGAAGCGATAGCGGTCTCTTTAATCCCTTTGACTTCTTTCAATTTCAGGCCCCGCTGGCGGATCAGGCT
>JAAXQD010000028.1 GCA_012974475.1 Desulfobacterales bacterium | reverse complement strand
GTGTAAGAATTACCTGATGGGTCTCCAGTCAGAATACCGTATTTTATAGTAGATTCAAAAAAGAAAGGACCTACTACAGGAATAGTCGCAACTCAGCATGGAAATGAGTTCTTTTCAATTGTTGTTCTCAAAGAATTCTTGAAAATAAAATACCCTCTCAAAGGAAAAATAATCATCTTCCCGCTAGCAAATCCTTTAGCATATAATGTAAAAGAAAGAACCAGCAGGATAGATAGAAAAGATATGAATCGTTGCTGGCCGGGAAAGGACGATGGCGTAATTACAGAAAAAATGTGTTACAGCATATTCAAAATCCTTAATAGATGTGGTTGTGTTTTAGATCTTCACAACGGCAATGATAACATTCTAGACACGCCTCAAGCAAGATTATATGAACCGAGATGCTCTGATGTCCAGGACTTGCTTGACCATCTTGATGTTCCATTTATTTTACTAAGAAAAGAACCTCTTGAGAACACACTGGTGGGTTGTCTTCTAGACAGAAACATAAAAGCAATAACGGTTGAATTAGGTGAAGGAAGAAGAATCACTTATAACTATATAAACAAAGGGATAAAAATAATAGAAAGCTTTCTAAGACATACAGGAAATCTTTCAAAACCCCAGACATTCAAATCAATTCCTATAGATTATGATAAAATGAGAATAGTTAAAGCAGAGAATAGTGGATTATTTATTCCTAATATCCAACAGCTTGGGGAAAAAACAGATTATTTAGGAAATTTAATCAGTTTTCCTGATTTCTCTGAAAAAAAGATCCGTACTCCCACGAAAGGGCATATATTAAGCCTATGGGTAGGCGGTGTGATTGCAAGGGGAGAACTACTAGCAAGAATAACAAAAGATTAAATCGCATTTGAGAAAGATACAACAAAAATACAAAAACCCAAGAAATTTCCAGGAAAATCGTAATCTCCCCTGGGGACTTCCGGGTCGCTCATAAATTTATAAGTTTCTATTTTTTCCCGATACATGACATGTTCCTATCACGACACGAAAAGTCCACATAGATGCTCCCGGTGAATATAGAAAACATCATTAAGCTATAAGGTCTTACAAACGGAAGATGATAAGCGGAAGGTCCGTTAAATATATGCTATAGGAGAATAGTCTTCTTTGGACTTTATTGAACCCACTTTGTACCCGTTTATCAAAATACTCAGGTCCGATAATTGTAGTTGGGCAGGATCGAGATTGACCCAGAAACGTGTGACTCAGGAGGTGTCTTATGGATCGCCGGACTTTCATAAAAATGGCCGTGATTTCTTCAGCTGGCACGCTGTATAAATCAAAGATTGCTTCCGCCAGAGGCATTCCTTCCAAAGTTTTTGACAGCACGGCTGGGGGTAGATGTTATGTGCCCCCAGCCAAAGGCGTGATCGAGACTTCCCTGACCGACATGTTCAAGATCGGGCCAGGGCCGTCTAGTTCGCATACCGTCGCGCCCTTGCGGATTTCGAGTAATTTTCTGAAAGCTTTAGAGGACTTGACGAAGGACTTGATGGAGAATGCTCAATCCATTCAAGTCGAGCTTTTCGGCAGCCTGAGCGCCACAGGCAAGGGGCACCGTACCGATCGAGCCATTTTGGCCGGGTTGATGGGGCAGAAACCGGAGACTTGCGACCCGAAGCTGATGAATGAACTCGGAGACACGACGCGAAGGTATACGACGACCATCAGCGGCAAAACTTTCGAGGTGAGCAAGGACATAATCGTTTGGGGCAAAATTGAACATGACTACCCCTTCGCCAATACCATGATCATGCGGCTCGTTGGAAAGGATGGGGCGACGCTTTTCGAGAGGGAGTATTACTCCACGGGCGGAGGCTTCTTCCACTGGAAAGGGCAACCAGCACCGGCTCGAGGCAAGCCGTTGCGTCCCTTCGGCAGCATGGCGGAATTCAAGAGGTTAGCCCAAGAAAGCAATAAGACCCTACACGAGATAATTCTCGAGAACGAGAAGGCCATCATGAACGTCAGGGAAGATGAAGTCCTCGCGCATCTCGACTTGGTGCTCAAAACCATGGAGGATGGCGTGACGCAGGGCCTCGCCGAAGAGGGTCTTCTCCCTGCGCCGTTCAAGTTCTATCGGAAAGCAAAAAGGATCCACGAGTGCTCCAAAAACGCAAACGTCGCTGACGGATTCATGCAACAAATGAGCAGCTACGCTTTGGCCGGTTCAGAAGGCAACGCCGCCGGGCGCTTGGGGATCACCGCCCCCACCTTGGGTTCCGCAGGAACCATGCCGGCGCTTGTATATGTGATGAAACATCATCTGAAGCTTTCCCAGGACGCCATGCGTAAGGGGCTTTTGGCGGCGGGGCTGGTTGGGTTCTTATGCAAGAACAATGCGAGCGTCGCCGGCGCGGAAGTGGGCTGCCAAGGGGAGATCGGCGTGGCCTCGTCTATGGCCGCCGCGATGATTTCCTATGCGACTGGGTCATCGCTCGAAGTAACCGAGCTTGCAGCGACCATCGCGCTCGAGCATCACCTGGGCATGTCCTGCGATCCCGTGGGCGGCCTCGTGCTAATCCCATGCATCGAAAGGAACGCCTTTGGAGCGATCAAGGCCTATAACGCCTATCTCCTCGCCACAAACGAGATCGCGTCACAGCATTGGGAGGACCTGGATCGGGTCATCATGGCCATGCATGAAACAGGCATCGCCATGCCGACCATGTTCAAGGAGATGGGAACAGGTGGCTTGGGCGTTACCATGGTCGATTGCTGATCCAAGACTTGCGGGACAAGGCGATAATAAATTTCTTCTATGCCATGCTGGAGGGTATAACGGCGGGATTTTTCACCATACACGAATTCAAAACCTTCCACTCGTTGGCTTGAGCCAAAACCCCCACTACGAGCGATGCAGGTCGACGCCGGTTTCATGCTGGGAATAAATCCACAACGGTACATACAGCGCCATGACCAGTAATCCGACCCAGGTGGAGCACCATCCGATCTCAAGGCTGTTGAGGTAAACCACGCCGATAAAATACAAGGGAAGGATCAGCAGCGGCACGCCGATGGAAATTGCCAGACCCTGCTTCCAGTCAATGGTGCGTTCCAGTTCGTCACGCTCGCGAACCTCTCTTGTCCAGCCCTCAGAACTGTTGCCCATTTACCTCCCTGTTGCTCGCGGTTATCGCTTATCCCGAATAGTTCATCAAAATTTTCCATACACTATTCGGTTCCGACGGTTGTCTTTCGGGACAGATGTACCAGAGAACCGGACAGATGCCAAAACAATTTTTCAGGGCCGGCGGTGCGGCCTATCGGCCGGAAGGGAGGGCGGGACGGACCTTTATCACCGACTCTTTGCGGACGTGAACCGTTCCCGGTTTTGTGCCTTTGGGCTTGGTGACAAATCTGGCCCGGGTGCAGGAAACGGCGATAACGCCGCCGTTTCTGGCCTTGCTGTGGTATGCAGAGACCGCCGCGGCCATTTCCAGTGTCTTCCGGTCCGGATCCTGGCCGGGTTTTGACCGTAAAATGACGTGACTGCCGGACATGCCGCGCACGTGAAACCACCAGTCGTCGGGGCCGGCGGCCTTGAGACTCAGCCGGTCGTTGTCCGCGTCGGTCTTGCCGGCCATCACCGTCCAGTCTCCGGGCAACGTATAGGTCCACACACTGATCGGTTTGGGCGCGTATCTGTTTTCGTCCTTTTTCATCGATAGAAATGCTCCTCGAACGCAAGGGCCGTTTTTCCACTCCATTAGCGTTAAGCCTATCTCAAAAATGCACCTAACGCCCCATGGCTGCGTTCCAGGCCTCCTTAAAATGCTCACACACGACAGGTATGCTGCGCTTTTTCGTCGGCCTGCGCTTTACCCTTGAGTGTAATCTACTTTTTTTGAGATAGCTTCGTATAACATTTATCGGATAAAAGAAGAAACTTTTTATTTTAGCGACGTCCCGGGAGTCAGGAGTCCAGGACCGGGGCCCGGCCGGCCAATTTTTTTATGTAGACGCCCCGTTGAAAAAATTGTAAGCTGACTGGATAATATTTTTAATTTCAAGCGGTTTAAAGGAAATACGTTATGCCCAAGCGATTGTGGACACCTTCGGAAGAAAGAATCCAAAACACGAACCTGTATCGATTCATGAATATCGTCAATGAAACCTTCAACCAGAATTTCAGCGAATATGAGCCCCTATATCAATGGTCGATTGAAAACATTCCCGATTTCTGGGCGTGTTTGTGGGAATTCGCAAAAATAAAATCTTCAACCCCGTATGATCAGGTGGTTGACGATGTCGGCAAAATGCCGGGCGCCAAGTGGTTTTCAGGTGCCAGGCTCAATTTTGCCGAAAATCTTCTGCGATACAAGGACGATCACACGGCGCTGATCTTCAAGGGAGAAGATCGGGTCGACCGGCGGATGACCTATGCAGAGCTTTACGACGAAGTGGCCTCCGTTGCACGGTCTTTAAGGCAAGCAGGGGTTCGGACCGGTGATCGGGTGGTGGGCTTTATGCCGAATATGCCTGAAACCGTAATTGCCATGCTGGCGGCCACCAGCATGGGTGCCACATGGTCTTCCTGCTCCCCTGATTTCGGTATCAAAGGGGTGCTGGATCGATTCGGACAGATCAAACCTAAAGTGCTCTTCACTGCAGACGGTTACTTTTTCAAAGGAAAACAGCTGGACAGCCTCGAACGCATTTCAAGTATCCTGAAAGAACTTCCATCCATTGAAAAGGTGGTGGTCGTGCCTTTCACCGAGAAGGATCCGGATATCCGCAGCATATCGAACGCAGTCCTTTACGACGACTTCAAATCATTAGAACCCGCACCGGCAATTGAATTTGAGCAACTGCCCTTTGACCATCCCCTCTACATCATGTACTCCTCGGGCACCACCGGCCTTCCAAAATGCATGGTTCAGAGCGCCGGTGGTATTCTGGTCCACCATCTCAAAGAACTTATGCTTCATACGGATCTAAAAAGAGAGGATACCATATTTTACTTTACCACCTGCGGCTGGATGATGTGGAACTGGCTGGTCAGTTCTCTGGCTGTCGGTGCAACGATCGTTCTTTATGACGGGAACCCTTTTCATCCGGATCCCGACGCCCTGTGGAAAATAGCTCGGGATGAAAAAATTACCATTTTCGGAACCAGCGCAGGATACATTGCCGCCCTTCAAAACGCCGGCGTGAAGCCCGGAAAGACCTTCGACCTCTCTCCCCTCAAGGCCGTGCTTTCAACCGGATCCCCCCTGTCCATTGAAGGTTTCGAGTATATTTACAGGGAGGTTAAGGCGGATCTGCAGCTGGCATCCATTGCCGGGGGGACAGATCTCAATGGCTGCTTTGCCCTTGGGAATCCAATGGGGCCGGTCTGGGCCGGTGAACTCCAGTGCAGGGGACTGGCCATGAAAGTTTTGGCTTTTGACGAAAACGGAAAATCGGTAATTAACCAGCAGGGTGAACTGGTCTGTGCCGCTCCTTTCCCGTCCATGCCGATCTATTTCTGGAATGATCCGGACACTAAAAAATACCGTGATGCCTATTTTAATGTGTATCCCAATATCTGGCGGCATGGAGACTATATCGTCATCACCGAAAGAGGCGGCGTCATCATGTACGGCCGGTCGGACGCTACCTTGAACCCCGGCGGAGTTCGTATCGGAACCGCTGAGATCTATCGCCAGGTGGATCTTTTAGAGGAGATCGAAGACTGCGTTGTTGTGGGGCAGAATTGGAAAAACGATGTCCGAGTTATCCTGTTTGTCAAAATGACCGAAGGGGTTGAACTGACCGACGAGATTGTCGCTAAAATAAAAAATACCATTCGCACCGATGCGTCGCCAAGGCATGTTCCGGCAGTAATTTTGCCGGTTCCGGATATTCCATACACCCACAATATGAAAAAGGTCGAACTGGCCGTAAAAAAAGTCATTCACAACCAGCCGGTGCTCAACAAAGACTCGCTGAGTAATCCGGAAGCCCTCGACTACTATGCTGATTTAAAGGAACTGCAATAGGATTAACCTGGATCTATACCAGCACCGGACACGGTCAAAAGAGAAAAAAACAATCCATAAAGTAAGTTCCACCCGGTGATTGGTCTACCTTTGTTTCGGAAGGATGCGCCAGGTTATCAGGGGTGAGAGGACATACAGCAGCATGTAAATTAGCGCTGCGTATCCCAGATAGGGTGTAAATATGAAGATGACCAGTAACAGCATGTTCAAGCGACCAAACCAGGAATGCCGGTCGATAAAGCGGCCGAGATGCAGGTAACGCAAGGGATAAAGGTTCATCATAATCCCTGAAAAAATCATCAACCCAAAACAAAAGATGCCCCAGTAAGGAGCCCATTCCGAGGCTTCCCGAACAGCATTGTTGAACATGATCAACGGTGCGGCCACCAGCAATGCAGCGGCCGGGGACGGCATCCCTTTAAAAAACCCGGGAATCGGCGTTCGGTCCAAGGTGAAATAAACCAGCCGGGCAATTCCCATTAGGGTATACAGCAAAGCCGCCAGCCCCACCGGAAGTTGCTGGATCACGGGATCCGAAACATCTCCGAGGGACAAATAAAATATCCAGGCCGGAACAATGCAGAAACTGACGCCGTCGGCGAGGTCATCCAGAATGCTTCCAAAGCTGATCTGATGTGGCCGGTTTTGTTCGGACAGGGGTTCTGTCAGGCCCAGTTTTCTGGCCAGAGCCCCGTCGAGTTTGTCAAAAATGGCAGCACCGATGAGAAAAATATAAGCCTCACGAATACGTCCCTGATATGCAAAAAAGACAGCCAGCAACCCCATCATGGCATTCATGATGGTTAGGGTGTTGGGGAAAAAGGACAAAATCTTTCGCCTCAAGCGTTCATCCTCATCGCAGATTTCATCCAGGCAGTAGGCGCCATATTTCCGACAGTTTGCAGCGATGGATCCAAAATTTATGATCAAAAATACGATTTCGATCAAAAACAAAACACGTAGGGGAAGATTTCCCAACCAGGAAATCCAGATGTAAATCTGAGAAGTCAAATCTCCCGGAACATAAAACGCATGCGCGTACAAGAGGGTCCCGACCGGTGCCGCGACAATGGTCCTTAGCCGCGTAAATTCTCTTATTTCCGGTTCCGGTCCTGTTCGCATGGCGAAAAAACGCATAAAGTTAGCAAAATTGTCACGGATCAGGACGGTTACGCACAAAATCAGGACAAAGATGCCATGAAACAATTCAGCCTTGGTTCCGATGGGCGATGTTAAAAAAAGGCGCCACATGATACCGACAGCCACCAGCGGAAATATAATCGAATAGACAATCTTGTCCATGACTTTGTCGGCAAGATGGACCAGTGCAGCGTATGGCTGAAAACGGCTTGAAAACCACCCATCGATCAGGTCAAAGCTCATGGAGATAACGAGGAATGTTACCCCAAGGGTATAAAGCAGCGGGTTGCGGGTCCACATGACCCCAAGGGCGCAAAGCATTCCGCCAAAGACCAGGGGTGGCCGTCCGTAAACCAGTAATGCTGAAAATTTTCTCTGAAAATTGAGCTTTGCGGGTATGTGTTCTTTTTCGGTCATTTAAAAAACCAACGATGTCCTCTATGAAAAGTAGACAACCATTTTTTGTTACAAATTGACGGGTGGCTGCCCGAAAAATTTCTTTGAGCGCTCATTGAAACGTTTTTTATTTATGGTTCTTCTCCAATTTAGTTGAAAAAGAGGGTTCGAGGGTCCCCCGATGACGGGATCTTCGCTTCACTCCGACAAGCGCTTGCTCTCCACCGGGAAGCACCTCATTGCCTCCTGCGCAAATGTTGCACGTCGGTCAGCGTTTCAAACACATTTCTGAGTACAATTTACACATAGGTGGCCACGCATCACAAGAAAAAAAATCACCCGCGCCAGATCAAAACCCAATATTTTCGGCCTTGAAACCTTGAAATTTCGGTTCAAAAACACATTTTAATCTTTGGCGTCGCTGCCTTCCTGATGCTTCCCCCCCCTTTACGGCTGGACCATGATGGGCGGCTGGAGCGGCGGTGGTGGGAGTATGGAAGGCGGCCACGGCAGCCAAGGGACAAGCGGTTACGGTTACGATGGTCACATGACGGGGGACGGTCATGGCGCTTACGGGGGGCAGAGTTTACCGGGCCCCTTACTATGTTTATAAGGAGGCATAGATGAAAAAACCTTTTTACTCATTGCCGTGTTGGCTGTCTTTACAGCGGCGTGCAGCACGGCCGGAACCCGGTACAACGCTCAGAAAAGAGCGGCCATAGGCCGGGAAAACGTTCGCCGAAAGATCGATAGATCTCCCGGAAATACCGGAGGCTCCCATTTTCCGCGGTATTCAGTGGTATCAGCAGACGACCAAAGCTGCACCGTGGAATACCTTGAAGATGAAAGCCTCCGATGGATGAAATTTACGGGATAGGACTGTTCGACCGGTTTACGAATCATGCTCTCTGAAACCGCCGCAGGTGTAAGCCGGGCAAGCGGATCCAAAGACCCCATACCCCCGGCATGGGAAATCTCAAAATCAGGATAAGCATTACCGCCATGTTCCGTGAAATCAAGCCCTTCGATTTCTTCTTCCGGTGAAACCCTCAACCCTACGGTCATATCGATCAGCTTGAACATTAAAAAGGCCGTGGGAAACACCCACAAAAAACAGGCGGAGATTCCCAAGAGCTGGACACCAATGATTTTCGTCGACGTGCCGCCAATGTTAAATATTCCGGCTGCCAGGGTTCCCCAGGCACCACAAACCCCGTGTACCGAGATGGCGCCCACCGGGTCGTCCACCCGGATCTTATCGAAAAAGAGGACAGAGAGCACCACAATTACGCCGGCGATAGCGCCGATGATCACCGCATTCAACGGAGTGACCGTAGCACAGGGACTGGTAATGGCCACCAGCCCCGCCAGTGCACCGTTTAAACTCATGCCGACTTCCGGTTTCCCGAATTTGATCCACGATGTGAACATGGCCAGAACTGCACCCGCTGCCGCCGCCAGGTTCGTATTTATGAAGATCATCGCGATATCTTTGTTCGCTGCGGTTGTGGAACCGGGATTGAAACCGAACCAGCCCAGCCACAGGATGAACACCCCCAGGGCGGCCAAGGCCATGTTGTGTCCGAGGATCGGTTTGACCTTTCCGTCTTTGGTATATTTGCCCAGTCGAGGCCCCAAGACAATGGCGCCGGCCAAGGCCGCCCAACCGCCCACTGAATGGACCACCGTAGATCCTGCAAAATCAATGAAACCAAAGTTTTCCAGCCATCCGCTCCCCTTGAACAGACTCCCCCAGGCCCAGCTGCCGAATATGGGATAGATCAACGCGCTAATAAGAATACTGTATATCAGATATCCAGAAAATTTGGTCCGCTCCGCCATGGCACCGGATACAATGGTTGCTGCCGTGGCGGCAAAGACCACCTGGAACATCCAGAACGCCAGGACCCAGGGATCACCGCCGGGACTGAAGTCACTGAGGAAGAATCCGGTGGTTCCGAACCATCCGGATTTTGAAACCCCGAACATCAGTCCGAACCCGACGGCCCAGAACGCCAGGCTTCCAATGGAAAAATCCATTACATTTTTCATCATAATATTGATGGTGTTTTTGGCCCGGGTAAAACCGGCTTCCACCATGGCAAACCCGGCCTGCATGAAAAATACCAGTGCCGCTGCGATCAGCGTCCATAGGTAGTCGGCATGGCTCTGAACCAGATCAATGGCATTTTTATTCGATTCCAGGGTCAGCGAGCCTTCACCGGCCAGGGCCGTTGAAATATTTATTATTAAAATGGTGACGGCTAAAATTATTATTTTCATGACTTTCTTCTCCTTTGGTCTTTATTTTCAAGCACAGATTTTCAAAAATGGTCCGGACGACCCCCATGTAATCTTTATCATTTTTGGGTGTGTCCTTTTAAACGGCATTGGCGTCCGATTCTCCGGTTCGAATTCTGATGGCTTCTTCCACCGATGAAACAAAAATCTTGCCGTCACCGATTTTTCCGGTATAAGCATGCTTCTGAATAACCTCCTTCACTTTGTCCGCCATGGATTCATCGACGACAATGGAAATTTTCACTTTGGGCACAAAGTCTATCTGGTATTCTGCCCCCCGGTAAATTTCCTTGTGTCCCCGCTGCCGGCCGAATCCCTTGATTTCGCTCAGTGTCATACCGTTGATGCCGATGCCGTTGAGGGCATCTTTAACATCATCCAGTTTGAATGGTTTAATAATGGCTTCAATCTTTTTCATTTAATCCTGCTCCTTTCAACTTTTGATGGTTTTCCTTCCCGGGACAATATTTTATATTCTTCTAATCAAAAACCGTGCCGGATGACGCCTGGGATGGTGAAACGACGATATATAATCTGTCTCTTATACACATCTCCGAGCCCACG
>JAAXQD010000013.1 GCA_012974475.1 Desulfobacterales bacterium | reverse complement strand
CCAACCTCGCTGTTGTCGTTTCCGTCAAAAATCACATGGCATAGGGGCGGGGCTTCCTAAACACCCGCCCCTACATTCCTTAACCGCCGTGATGAATGTAGCCTACTTGGTAGGGGTGAAAATCCAGTCCTTGGCCTTCTGAACACTATGACAATCGATGCAACCCTTTGGAGGGGACACATCCCCGGTTGGGACAAGTGCCTCCCAGCTTGTCTTTTTCGATCAAGGCTGTCTTAAGCCCCTTGTTTCCGGCGGCAATCGCAAGATTCGCGGCTCGGCCGCCCCCGATCACGATAAGATCAAATCTCTCAGTCATTGGTTGTCTCTTCCTCTTGCTTCATCGACACATCCAGCACCATTCGAAGCATAGGACAAAATTATTATTGTATTAAGGAGAGGACAAAGGGCTCGTCTTTCATGTTGTATCAACTAAACCCCAAAGTTGGGGGATTTTGGTGTTTTGTTTACACCTTCCGGGGAAAGGCGGAGGACTTTGGACCTTGCGTTGTCCCACCATCAGAGGGATTCGCCGTCCCGCTGTAGCAGGACGGCTTCACCCTTGACGCCTTGTTGAAGCGAAGCGGAAATCCCGCTTGCGGGGGTGCTTAAGCACGCCGACCTTTGCAAGGCTGGGACTACGTTTCCCATTGATATCGTTTTACTTAAGGGGAAACGATGTCAAGACCATGTCGCGACCCGCCGCATGACACCCCATACATCCCGGGACGCCGTTTCCAATGGCAGCAATTTTCGATGGGTCCGTCGCACTCGTCACCTCGTACCAAAACCAACCTTTTCCAGAATTCGAGTCATCATTCGTCTTGATCATTACGGCCCATCCCTGCAAATCACCTGCCTTGGTAAACATTTCTTTGACCACACAGCTGTTCACGGGAAGTTGTTTTTTGCCTTGCTTTTTTGATGTTGCTATAACGTCGTTCATGAAGACACGGACCGGCAATCCGAATTCCGTATGGGGACCCCGTCCTGGATGAGCTTTGAACTCTTTTGCCGCAAAAGATTGATATTTCTGGGATTTAAGCCAGTCAAATAGTGCTCGCGGTTTTGTTGGGATATCCGTTTGGATGTTTTCAGGCGTCGATGTCGTTCCCTTCCATTCGGCGGGAAGCAGCGCCACAGGCGGCACCTCAGGTGGTTGTATAGCAGCCCGCTCATCCCTATTTTCAGGATTCATCTTCGCGTTCTTGGCGGCGCGAAGTACTGGATAATACTGGGTAAAGACGAAATCGTCCTTGGCAGCGGATGCATGGCAAGCGTTGCATGCTGAAGTCGGAAAAGCCATTGCCTTCTTTTTAACCATGCCACCCTCTTTATTGGTGAAGCTGAAATAAGCCCAATTACCCGGCTCTTTTGGGAAGTGTTTGCTGCTCTTAATCGTGGCTTCTAGCCCGATGAACTCCCCTTGAAAATACCCTTTACCGCTGACGGCTTGTTTGCTGCCGACGCTAACGAGTTCTTTGATCATGATCGTGCCATCGCGGAATTTGCCTGTCTGTTTATATTCCTGGTAGCTGACCGGATCAATGTAGACGTTATGAAACTCGGGAAAAGGTGCATTGCCACCATTCATGTCATTGGGTGTCACAGGTGTCCCGACATATACCCATGAACGATAATCCGTGGGTCGAACTAGCTCCCCGGATGAATCGAGGCGAAAGAAATCCGATTGGGTTTTCGCGAAGATTGGCTGCGCCACCATTACAGTCACTACAAAAACACTTGCAATAACGAGGGTGAAAGTGCCTACTTTCCTAAAATGCTTGTTTGTTTTCACGCTACTTCTCCTTTTTTTTGAGTTGTTAATAATTCGCGTTTTTTCGGGGTGAGTCATCTACAAGACTAAATTTAGAAGGTTTGGTTTCTAAAAAAGCCTTAGTGAGAAACAAGAATTCGTTTTGGTATTGGGTGGTTTTCAGCACTAGACAAAGATTTAAGCGCATCCCAGTAGTTGCCTTTGTTGTAGGCCTTGTATGCACCTATTAGAGCTCTTTTTTGCAAAATAGCACTGCAGCTACTTAAAACTATGAAAGAAATAAAGATAACAATTAATCGAAATGGTATCTGAAAATTGTTATTCACGTCGCTTTCCTCTGCATTCAAATAATTTGCGTACTTGATTATACATTAGTAGTAGGGCAGACCACCCGTTGAGTTAACACAGAATATCTCGCATGATTCATAACAATCTAATCATTGAATATGTTATTTTTCTGTCAAACCAAATATTAGTCAATTACAGATATATTGAGAGTATCATCAAGAAGCTGATACTTGGTCGTTATTGCAGATATCGCAGGTTTGACAAGAACGAAAACCGTATTGATCTTTGTCCAAAATCGCCCTCATTTTTTTAGACAAATCGTTCCAACCTAAACACATAACAGACCTACTTGATGTAGTCTGCCAAGGTAAACCAACGGTTGCTGTCGGTGTATACAGCCCGGACTGAAAGCCCGCTAACGGACGCAAACTCGCCTATGTGATGGGACGTAAACTTGTGGGAGTTCTCCGTGTGAATGGTCTGTCCCTTGGGGATCTCCAGGTCCCTCTCAAAAAACGGGGACTTGACGATCATGTCCCTTATAGCGACCAGATGCATCTCAATCCTCTGTTTCTCATCGTCGAAGAAAGCATGATGTCGGAAATATTCGGGCTCGAAATCGGTTCCTAATATTTTGTTAGCCACGTTCAATATGTTCTTGTTGAACCTGGCAGTGATACCCTTTTCATCGTTATATGCCCTTTCCAAAACAGCCTTGTCCTTGACCATATCCAGACCTAATAACAGCCGCTCCCCTGTCTTTATCAATTTGCCCAGCTTCGCGACGAATCGAACAGCATCTCGTCTGTCAAGGTTGCCGATAGTGCTCCCGAAGAAACAGAAGATTCTGTTTTCATGTTGCGAGACCAGGTGAATCTGCTGCATGAAATCGGCAACGATCCCGCATACCTCGATAGCTCCGAACCTTTCCTGAAGTTTGCATCTGGACTCTTCCAAGGCACTCAGGCTCACGTCGACCGGAACATATGTTGACGTCTTGACCATCGACTTCGGCAGCACTTGCAGAAGGATGGAAATCTTAGAACAATCTCCGCTTGCTATTTCCACTAACGACGCGCCTTCGGCACCTCGCATCAGTTCTCCGGCGTGTCGTTTCAAGATGGATTTTTCGGTCCTGCTCGGGTAGTACTCTTCCAATCTGGTAATCTGTTCAAATAGCTTAGATCCTGTCTCGTCGTAGAAAAACTTGCAGGGTAAATGCTTTTGGGCCGCCATTAGCCCGGCCAGCATCTCCTCCTCCTCAGTTTTCATGGCAATTTTCCGAAAAGTATCGTCTGCCAGTATGTCCAGATCTCTTTCCATCGTCCCTGCTATAACGGTTCCCTCACAACAATTGGATTGGCTGGGTCGTTGGACCACTCGTACCAGCCCCCGTCGTAAATTGCAATTTTGTTCCATCCCATCAGGTAGGCGTTCAAGAAGGCTTCACTCGCTCGCCAACCGGTCCCGCAGTAAAACGCATTGAACTGGTCCGAAGTAATACCAGCCTCGTTCCACATCCCTTTGACCTCGTGGTACTCCCGTGTCGTGAGATCGATATTTCGGTAGTTCTCCATGTGGTAAGCATCACTGCCGCAGTTGCCGAAAATTGCACCTGGTATACATCCTTTCTTGAATATGTAATTATACCCGCTCACCTTCCCGATGAATTCATCCCAACTCCTTACACTGATTAGGTTTCCATTACCGGATCGTAAAAGCTCTTTTACCTGCGGCGTATCAATGAAAATCTCCGGCCATGCAGGCACACTATCGCCGAACTCGGATAACGGCTCAAGCTTCAACTCGTCCGTAGAGAGTGGATAATCCTCGTTTCCCCATGCGGCGATGCTTCCGTTCAACACTCGGACATCCCGCACACCTGCATACATCATTAAGACTCCACAACGTATTGATCCCAGGTGTCCTGCCTTGCTCCCAGGATGAGGGTCACTGCTATGAGGGCTTGAAAATCTTCCATATACTACCACAGTCGTATCTGCAGAAATTCCCAGCCTCATTAATGCCTGTTCCAATTCCTCAGGAGAACGGCGATTCCATGTATCCGGGGATTCAAGCTCAAGGGTGTCCAGCGCTATGGCTCCTGGGATATGACCGATGTCATAATCCGCCTTGTTCCTGTAATGGCAGTGACAAATCGCGTACTTTTTTCCGTTGAAACCCGGAGGGTTCTCTCCGGAAACGATCTGATGGACCCATCTCGGATAGACCAGTTTTTCGAACCGCTCCATCCGTTCCATGGGCAAGGATTCGTTCGCGGCCCACTCGTCGACGAAGCTGGTATACACACTCACCTCCTTGTAACCCGATATAACAAACCTTTCAGCCACTTCCACTGCATCGTCACTTGTGTAACCGTAGACTACTATCTGGTGGTTCGGCATTAAGCCCTTGCTCCTCACTATCTCATCCCAGTTTTCTTCGTCCGTCCAACTGACAGGTATGGCCTTTGCGCCTCTTATATGCCCGCCACGTCGCTCCCCTTCGAGTGTCCAACCATTGTAAGCATCGACCGAGCGAACGTCAAAAATGCGGTGCGATTCACTGTCAATGACCTTTTCCAGCTGCTTCGTCGAAATCTCGTTCACCATGCAACCTCTCTCTCGAGTAAAGATATCTTGCCAAAAGCACAACCCGAAGTTACTTCGTGCTGATTACATATATCATAAAAATGAAAAGGGAAAATCCCTCTCAAAGAGTTTCTCCCATACGTGGATCAGCTTTGCGCTCCAATGCGTTGCGGTCCCATCCCGCGAGGTCAGCTGCTGCTTCATAGGTACTCTGCAAGAAATCAAACAGCACGGTATCGGGTTCGCCAGCCGTTCGCACAGCTTCGTATGGCAGTATAAATTCACCAAGCTCCCTATGGTAGTATGCCGCCTCCGGTCGTACAGAGTAATCGCTAAAGCCCTTCGGCTCTGGGTAGGCGTATGCATAAAAGGCGGCCTCACCCAACCCTGCGCCAGGCCAGAAACCGGCGCTTGACACCTCATGCGAATACGCCTCTTCCATCACCCAATCAGCACAATTAGGGGCACCACCTGGGTGTTTTGGTGCAGTTAGTCCCGAAAAGCGAGTCACAGATAGATCGAATGCGCCCCAGAAGAAATGTACCGGACTTACCTTCCCAATGAAGTGAGCGCGGAAGGCGGTGAAGACGCGATGCATCTGCAGCAAGGCTCGCCAGAATCGCCCGACCGCCTCCGGGTTGTATGATGCTTGATCCTCGTTTTCAGGAAAGGACTGGACGGGATCGGGAATCTCGACGGGCATTGGCCATATGCGTACTTCGATATCCAGCTCGTCGAGAGCCCGCATAATTTTCCGATAGAATTCCGCCACAGACATCGGTTTCAAACAAAAGGAGCGGCGCTCTCCACCTGACGTAGCAATATGTAGCCGGTGGTCGGCAAAATCAAAATCGATTTCGAAGGCGCGAGGGCCATAGGGAATGAGGGAGGTTGTCAGTCCACGTGCTGTGACATAAAAAGGGACATGCCACGAGTGGTTGATCCAGGGCATCTGCGATAGACGAATCTTTCCAACGATTTGGCTCCAAAGGTGGAGTGTTTCATAGGTGTTTTGCCACTGATCTAGCGGCAACTTTGGCCAGTAGTCTTTTTGTATGATCATGACTATTTCTCTCCTTTTATTTATCTGCCCAACTATTAAATGAGCGGAAATGATTATTGGATATTAGATATCAGTCGATTACAGATACATTGAGATTACCTCACGAGTTTCGGACTTGTCAAAACCTTTGATATTTGCAACGCCAACAACTATCTGAATCCATAGTTTTTTAGACGATACGTTTTGGGTATCACATTCATTCAAAAGGTTGATAGTCTCAACTTATTCCAGGTATCGCAGATTTGCCTCTGGATCTTCAGACCATAGATGTTGTGGTGTTCATATAAAAGAAAAGTGTGGAATTGAATCGATCCTCCACACTTTTTTTGAATTAACTTGATTGGGCAATGATACCCGCATGTTTCAGGTTTCCCTTGCGCTACTCACCCCTTTTGGATATCACCAAGCCTGTCACTTTTAGACCCTCAGGTTGATTGAAAATCTTTATGGCCAGCCCCCCAAATCAAATTGAATCCCATAAATGAATATGCCTCTACTGCCCTTTCCCATTTGATATATTTCGATTATGCCAGAAAATCAGGCACTTAATGTCTTTTAGTGATTGCAGATAGCAAAAGTTTCAGGGTGATAATTTCGAATCCTTATCTCCAATTTTCAGTGGAGGACTGAGTAGTTGATGCTCACAGGAGTGACAAATGGAAGTTAATCTGCAATTAAATTATACCGGCGTAGGTCTCTTTCTGGAAACAGGTCCTTTGTGTAGCATCTCCCCAGCGTTTTCTTTCTGCAAGCAGTTGCAAAAACAACGCACCGTTCTTTACCACTCTTCCACCCACAACATCGACACCGCGGGCAAAAAGTGGGTCCGGGAAATATCCCGCCGTAGGACCGATGATTGAGACAAATGCATCCGGTGAACAGTGGGCAAGAATTTCATCCAGTGAATTGTTCAATATGGTCGTACTGGTGCATAAGATCTTATTGCATGTGCTCAATTTCGTCGCGTCCAGGGTAATTGGCAGATTCGGAAATTTTTGAATCAACTGATCTTTTTTTTCAATGACAACCAGTTCCGCGCCGGTTTTCTTAATGGTCTTAATCAGCCCGAAGAATAAGCCGACCATGCCGACCCTGTCTCCTGTGGAGACCGACAACAGCCCCAGTGAATCGGTTGCAGAATCAACCGCGAAATTGGTCTCCCTCATAACATGCTGACAAATTGCGTTAATGGCCGCCAGACTGATCATCTCTTTAATAGGATCGTCACTGCCAAATTCAAGCGCAAATACCCGCGGGTTTTTCTCGACAAAATCCGGCGGCTGTAAAGCAGTGTATTCTTCCATTTTTTCATCAGGCAGGAGAACAAAGCTGACGCCGGCCGCCCCGCCTTCTATACTGATGGCCATAAACTGGGCATCTTTTGGTTGGCCGCCTTTATAGAAAGGCGGGAAGAAAATGTTTGCTATTGGTGGAAGCGTAAATTTTGTCGTTAATTCCGTGACCATCTTTCTGAATTCATCTTTTAGACTCATTGCAATCCCTCAAATCTTTTTCTTATTGATGGTAACTTGCTTGAATGTTCAATCGACCTCAGCCCAATTTTATTTAATCTTCTTTAGTAACTGAAATAAACAAATATGCTGATATTAATCATATTGGCGGCGCAATCGTTACTATTACCCTCATATCGCTTGTTGCTCGCACACCATGCGGCTCACTGATATCTGAAATTAAAATATCTCCCGGATTTGCCGGAAGAGTCTTATTATCTTTCCCAAGAAACTCTCCGCTACCTTCAAGCACCACTATACATAACTGTCCATCAATGTCGTGAGAATGAACAGGAAGTTCCTGACCTTTTTTGAAATTAAAGTTTAATACTTTAAAGTAGGGTGAATCGTGAACTAAATATCTCTTTAAGGCCTTTTCGCTAAAGCCGCTTTCTTTATACACCTCAACATTTTTCCCTCCTTTTAAAGCATCCTTCAGTATATTATCTTAGCGCCTCGGCCAGATCCCTTCCGAAACTGACGCAATTTTCAAGGGATTGTCGGTCGGGATTCCATAGTTCACGCAGCCCGTCATTTACGACCTCAAAGCCGCCCTCCTTGAGCAGGTCCGTGATCATTTTCACACCCTCTCCGGACCAGCCGTAAGAGCCGAAGGCAGCAGCCCTTTTTTTCTTGAAACCCAAGCCCCGAATCTCCTCAAGAATGCCGGCTACGGAAGAGAGTATCCCCCTGTTGATGGTGGAGGAGCCCACGAGAATCGCTTTGGACTTGAAAACTTCCGTGATAATGTCGTTTTTATCTCTTCTGGCCGAGTTGAAAAGTTTGACCGCCACTTCTTCATCCGCCGATCGGATCCCTTCGGCAATGGCTTCGGCCATGTTTCTGGTGCTGTTCCACATGCTGTCGTAGATAATAGTGATTTGATTCTCCTGGTAATCATCAGCCCATTCGGCGTATTTGTTGACGATTTGCAAGGGATCATCCCGCCATATCACGCCATGACTGGTGCAGATCATGTCTACTGGGAGACCAAGGCCTACGACTTCCTGTATTTTCTTGGCTACCAGCTTGCTGAACGGGGTAAGAATATTGGCGTAGTATTTGATACATTCCTGATAGAGTTCGGCCTGGTCCACAAGGTCGTTATACATCAGTTCCGAGGCATAGTGCTGGCCGAAAGCATCGTTACTGAAAAGCACATTATCCTCTGTCAGGTAGCAGAACATGCTGTCAGGCCAGTGAAGCATGGGCGCACTCACGAAAACAAGCTCTTTGGAGCCAAGATTCAGACGATCCCCGGTCTTGACCACCTGGAAGTTCCAATCCTGATGGTAATATCCCTTGAGAGACTTTATCGCATTAGCTGTACAATAAATGGGTTTATCCGGGATGGCTTTCATAAGTTCAGGCAAAGCACCACTGTGGTCGGGTTCAGCATGGTTTGCAATGATGAAATCGATGTCACTTAGTGTAATTTCCTGGGACAGCTGGTCAATAAACTCTTCCCTAAATGGAGACCAAACGGTATCGATCAGAGCCGTGTGCTTGTCCCTGACCAGATATGAATTATACGTGGTACCTTTGTGGGTGGAGTATTCCTCTCCGTGGAACTTGCGTAATTCCCAATCTATCTTCCCCACCCATGAGATGCTATCGTTAATTTTGAAGCTCATGTCCCCTCCTCTATTGTGTTATCATGATCGGATCATAGTTAGTATCATTTTGAACTTTTTAATTGCCTTCAAAGCATGCGGTTTGTTAGCCGGCATTATTATAATTTCGTCTGTTTCAATATCCATTCTTACCTCCTTTCAAAGTGTCTTAGATTACATGTTCACCGGCAGGTGGCATTTGCAGATATCTAAAGTCTATTTAAGTTTTAAAATTAAAAGGTAAGCACCTTAACCGACATCACCCTTATAGTTGTCGAGGCTCTTGATACATTTTTGAGAGAACAAAAAACCAAATAAAACACTTTCACAAACCCAAACATTTAACAGTATTGCCCTCCAAAAAAATCAGGATGAAGTCCATTGTTGGAATCACCCTGATAATTCATCCTTTCACTGGTCAGAATAATAAGTTCAATTAGTCTGTGGTTCCCCTAAACTTGTTTTCATGCGTGAAGTCACCTATTTTCCTTCTATCCGGGGCCTTGACGTCAGCCGCCGGATATCCCAGTGGTATAATGGTCAGGGCCTTATAGCCGGATGGCACCTCAAGGATTTCATTCACCCTATTGTGGTCGAAAAACGCCACGACAACTGTTCCAAGACCCAGGCTGTGCGCCATCAAACATAGATTCTGGTTGGCCAGGCCCAGGTCGTACATGGCCCAATCCCCGATCTGCGTCACCGCCTCACCTTTATCGTAGCCCGAGTATTTTAACTTGGCGCATATGGCAATGAGCAAAGGTGCCTCAGTAATGCTTTTTTTCGCCGGGTTCCCCTTGCCCATAGTTGCCTGCAAAGCCTCTTTTATGGCAGCATCCTTAATAATGATAAGTTCCCAGCACTGTGAATTATTCCAGGATGGCGCCCACTGAAAAGCCTCCAGGACCTTGTTCAACACTTCTTCTGGAACCTCCTTTGATTGATAGCGACGGATACTGCGCCTCCCTTTGATTGTTTCCATCAGTTCCATGCCTAAAACCTCCTTTCTTTTAATTATTGTTCTTTTGCCTGAGTGTTAGGGCGATTGCCGCATTTTTTCCAGGCCCATGGTTTTATTCATAATTCATCTTCCTGTCACTGACCTTTATGGCACAATAATAAGCTCACATCAACACCATTGCTGGGTTAATTTTATTTGCGATTAATGTTTCAATACTGAAAAATCGGTAGACTGAAGATTACATGCACAGTCCTTAGTGGGGATAAATTAAAAATTGATTTAGATCCTGCGGAATGTGATATCTTGCAAGTATCTTTGTTCACTCACAATTGTGATACGATAATACCGTATCACAAAAATTATATACTGTCCATTTCTGTCTCTCACATACCCACACACCATAATTTTGATACATTTACCCCTAAAATAGGCAGAATCTGTTCTTAACTGACGCAAAATTGACGCATTTTGATAAAAAATAAAAAAAGGGCTGCAGCACAATTGCTATAAACCCTTGATTTTATTGGTACGCCCGGCAGGATTCGAACCTGCGGCCTACGGATTCGAAGTCCGGCGCTCTATCCAGCTGAGCTACGGGCGCAAAATTTAGGCGAAAAAATGGGGTGAGTGACGGGACTTGAA
>JAAXQD010000010.1 GCA_012974475.1 Desulfobacterales bacterium | reverse complement strand
GTCTACGCCTCGGAGAGAGAACGCAGATCCGGGCGAAAAGGGCCATTTATGGATGGAAACTAAAATTTAAACGGGAAAGGGAACCATCTTCAGACCGGCAGTTTCATCCAGGCCGAGCATAATATTCATGTTCTGAACCGCCTGCCCGGCAGCACCTTTTACCAGGTTGTCGATGGCCGAGATCAGTATCAAACGATGATTCCGTTCATCCAGCCTAAATCCCATGTCGCAATAATTGGTTCCACGGACATGCATCGTATTCGGCAGCCGGTTGCCGGAGCAGATGCGGATAAAAGGACGGCCGGAATAAAAGGCTGTGATACACTCCCGAATGTCTGCGGAGGTAATATCTTTAACCGGATTGGCATATATGGTTGTGAGTATCCCCCTGGACATGGGGACAAGGTGCGGGACAAACGTAATCTTTACCGGCATCCCGGCTTCAACAGACAGCACTTCTTCCATTTCCGGATTATGCCGGTGTTCGGCTACCTTATAAGCCTTGAATGATTCGTTGGCTTCGCAAAAATGCGCTGTCAGCGAAAGGGCGCGGCCCGCACCGCTGACACCTGATTTCGAATCTGCAACAATTGAATGGGGATCGATGAGGCCCCGCTTCAACAAGGGAACCAAAGGAAGAAGGACACTGGTTGGGTAACATCCGGGAGCCCCCACCAGGTCAGCGTTTTTTATCTGGTCAAAATTGACTTCGCAAAGTCCGTAAACCGTTTTTTCAAGTAGATCCTGTGCAGTATGATGCTGATAATGCGTTTCATAGGTGGCCGCATCCTTAAATCTGAAATCAGCGGACAGGTCGATGACCTTCTTTCCTCGCCGAATAAATTCGGGTACAAACTCCATGGGGATCTTGTGGGGAAGCGCTGTAAACACGACATCAGCATTGTCGCAAACACGATCTATGGAAAATTCTTCGCACAAAAGGCTCACCGAGCCTTCCATGGAGGGGTAGACCCTGTCAAAGTTTACGCCGGCATATTGACGAGACGTCAGGATCGTGAGCGTTATTTCCGGATGCCCGCACAGTATCCGAACAAGTTCTGCACCGGCATACCCCGTTGCACCAATCACACCGACTCTGATCATAACACCCCCTTGTCATCGTTCTATGAATGCAAAAGTTTAAAGTGCCTAAAATGAGCTAAAGTGCCTAAATTTAAGGTATTCTATCAATTTTAAAAATAATTTGATATAATACCTATCATGTTACACCGCGATAGATAAATGCGCACCCCGGGATCAGCCTCCCAGATAGGCGTTCTTGACTTCGGGGTTGGCGAGAAGCTCCTCGGAACTCCCTTCCAATACCAGGCTTCCACTTTCAAGTACATACCCTCGCTGAGCGAATTGCAGCGCCATTCGGGCATTCTGCTCCACCAGCAGAATGGTGGCACCTTCCTTGTTGAGCTCTTTGAGCGCATCGAACATGCTGAGCATCAGCAGCGGAGCGAGTCCCATTGAAGGTTCGTCGAGAAGCATAATTTTTCTTCCGCTCATAAACGCCCGCCCGATGGCAAGCATCTGCTGTTCACCGCCGCTCAGTGTCCCGGATTTCTGAGGTTTACGCTCTTCCAGGCGTGGGAAAATATCGAAAACTCTCTCGAGATCCTCCTTGATTTTTTCTTTGTCTTTTCTGGCAAATGTGGCCAGTTTGAGGTTCTCCATGATCGTCAGGTTGCCGAAGAGACGCCGTCCTTCCGGCACATGAGAAATACCGAGCTTGCTAACCACTTTGTCAGCGGAATATTGAAGGAGGTCTTGGTCCATGAAAGTCATTTCGGTTCCTTCCTCTACCGGAACCATTCTTGAAATTGCTCTCAATGTTGTGCTTTTGCCAGCGCCATTGGCTCCGATAATACATACGATTTCCCCTTCACCAATCTGAAAATCTACACCGTGGAGCGCTCTAATATTGTCGTAAGATACGCGAAGGTTTTTAACGGACAACAGCATCAGGCCAATGTCTCCCTTCCCAAGTAAGCATCAATGACGTTAAGGTCGTTTTGGATTTCTTCGGGCGTCCCCTCTGCGATGACCTGCCCAAAGTTTAGGGTCTGTATGACTTCGCAAAGTTCCATAACCACCTTTAATCTATGCTCGATCAAAAAAATAGCAACGCCCAGTTGTGCATGGACTTTTCGGACGATCTCCATCATGTGAATCAACTCTTCAGGGTTCATGCCTGCGGTGGGCTCGTCGAGGAACAATATCTTGGGTTCAAGGGCCAACGCCCTTGCCATTTCCACCCGCCGCTGGTCTCCGTACGACAGGTTGGTCACAATCTGATCCGCAAGATGAACGGCACTCACCATTTTTAAGAGCCTGTAGGCAATTTCCTCGATCTCTTCTTCCTGCCGGTATCGTTTAGCAGTGCCGAAAAAAGCTCCGATCAATCCGTAGCTGATCCTGGAGTAGCGTGCCATCTTTACGTGCTCAAGGACCGTCATGTGGCGCCACAATAGCATGTTCTGGAAAGTCCTGCCAAGACCGTAAGCGGCGATCTGGTGG
This sequence comes from Desulfobacterales bacterium, assembly GCA_012974475.1. Taxonomy (GTDB): domain Bacteria; phylum Desulfobacterota; class Desulfobacteria; order Desulfobacterales; family UBA11574; genus JAAXQD01. The sequence continues at coordinate 11,224 of JAAXQD010000010.1, read as the reverse complement.
GGCTGAAGACCCGTTATTTTCTTCCCCTCGAATATGATATCACCTTCCGTCGGTTTGTAAATCCCGGTGATGAGATTAAATATGGTCGTTTTTCCCGCGCCATTGGGTCCGATCAAACCCCTGATCTGCCCTTTTTCGATTTCGAGATCATAATTGTTGACAGCTCGCAACCCGCCGAACTCGTGACTCATTTTTTCAACTCGAAGCAGTGCCATACTACACCTCTTTCCCCGGTCTCTGTTTCGGTTTTATGAGTTTTTCCACATTAAACTCCTTGAAAGCAATCAGTCCTGTGGGCCGATAAACCATCACCAGAATGAGCAGCAGTGGAATAAAAATCCATTTAAAAATTTCCAGCGGCCGCAACGCTTCTCCAAGGAGACTTAAGCTCACCGCACCGACAATCGATCCGTATACAGAGTTCAGTCCTCCAAAATAAACCATTGCCAGGACTTCGGCAAGTTTTTGAAGACCGAAAGTGCCCGGGTTGACATATCTGAGGACATGGGCAAAAAGCCCGCCGGCAACACCGGCCCAAAAGGCTGAAAACAGAAATGCCACCATTTTGGTGCGTCTTGTGTTAACGCTCATGGCATCCGCTGCCATCTCATCGTCACGCACCGCATTCATAGCTTTTCCTAAAGTTGAACGCACAAAATTATTGGTTATCCATATGCAGGCGACGGTCCACATGAATACCGTGGGACCGTAAACACCGAGGCGCCGTATGCACCCAGGGCCATGAATCCGGGGTGCGAACACGAAAATTCTCCCATATATCCGTTGATCACATTCAAGCTCAGGGTAAGTATAATGGCGATCAGAGTTAGTTTGAGGGTAAGAACCCTGTAAGCACTGATTTCCGACCATATATACAAGGAGGCATAAAGGAGTGCGATATGGACGAGAACAGAAACGAACATTGGATAATCAAGAAGTTTTGCGGCGACCTTGTTTGCCGACACGGAACTCAGCCGTGCCACGATACTTATGGGTAAAATATATATCAGCAGCATGTAGAGGATGGCACCGGGAATCATCAAGGGCTTCTTGAGCATTATCACACAACCGAAAAGAACCGGTATTTTCGGCAATCCTAAAACATCCGCCAAAAGTTCACCGGCAAAATGCTCGAGCAGAACCGCTATCAGAATGCCGAAAAGCCATCCGAGCAAGGGAACCCTGTACATCGAGTCGAAAATTGTGCCTTTAAAAAACTTCTTTTTTTTCGTTAATTTTCCGTCTATTTCAGTCATAGCTTACGTTCGTTTACGGTCCATGTTGATAACTTCACATTTTTGCATCTCACCTTCAGCCCATCTTTGACCGATGCCTCACTCGCAAAATCCTCGAAATAGCTCGCTATTCCTGTGGTTTTGCTCTCTCGGATCGGCCAAACCTGAACCAAACCTGAGCGCCAATTCTGTGAAGTTGTTTTTTCGCGAACCCTTAGAGCCTCAGACGTGCGCTGTACGGCTCGCCGAAAAAGCCGTGGGGTCTAAATGCCAGAATAAGCAGAATGATCGAGTAGGCAATGAGATCCCGCAAGGTCGAAGGAAAGATCATCGCCACGAAAATTTCGATGAATCCCAATAAAAACCCTGCAAGGGTGGCACCCAGAATAGATCCCCTTCCTCCCAAGATTGCTGCCACAAAAGCCTTCCATCCGAACACGATACCCATGTAAGGATCCAGAACCGGATACGCGACACCAAAAAGAATCCCTGCTGCAGCTGCCAGAGCCGACCCTATGGCGAAGGTCATGGCGGCAATGGTGTTAATCGGTACGCCCATCAGCGGTACCACCACATAATCGAACGCCATGGCCCGCATGGCCATCCCCCACTTGGTCCGCCGCACAAACTGGTGAAGGGCGAACATCAGCAGCAGGGAGACGACAACGATCATAATCTTCTTGTTCGTGACAAAAACACCGCCGATATTATATGTTGAAGTTTCGATCAGGGATGGAAAACGGACCCGTTTAGCGCCCAGCAGTGCCAGGTTCCCGGTTTCAAGAATGATACCGATCATCAAACCGGTGATTGCCGCTGAAGCTCGTGGTGCTTCGCGCAAAGGCCGATACCCCAGCCTTTCGACCAGGATGCCCACAAAGGAGGTCAGAAACATGGAAATGATGATGGTCAGCACCAGAATCAACCAGTTTGGCAGGGCAATGGCACCGAATGAAGCCAATGCCGTTATTCCGGTTGCGACACCAAAACCGATGTACGCTCCGACCATGAAAATATCACCGTGGGCAAAGTTGAAGAGCATCAAGATTCCGTATACCATGGAATATCCCAGGGCAATCAATGCATAAAAGCTGCCCCACTGCAGCGCATTAACCAGGTTTTGGAAGAAAAATACCATTGAGTTTAATCCCTGTTCTTTCAAAAAAAGGCGGGCCTAGAGCTCATCACCCTGACCCGCCCTTTTTATAAGAAATCTGCGATAGCTCCTTTTGGGATAAAACCTATCCCATTCATTAATATGTGTACAAATTAAACGCTAGGACTTAGGTTTATGGACAAACCGACTTGTAGAACTCGTATTCGCCTTTATCGCTAATCCTCACCAAAACGGCACACTTGATGGGGTCGCCATCCTCGGTGAAGGTCATTTTTCCGGTGATACCGTCGAATTCCTTGATGTTGGCCATTGCGTCACGGATGCATTGGCGGTCCTTCTCGACGTTTCCTGTAATCTTGCCGCAAGATTGGATAGACGCTTTCACGAGGCCCAGGGCATCCCAGGTCAGGGCCGCCACATCGTCGGGTACATACCCGTGCTTTTTGTTGTATCGATCGATAAACGCCTTGGTCGCCCCTTTGGCTCCGGCCGCGGCATAATGCGTGCTGAAGAAAAGGCCGTAGCAGTCTTTTCCGCAAAGTTCTACGGTTTCAGCCGAGCCCCAGCTGTCGCTGCCCACAATCGGTTTATTCCAACCCAGCTCATGGGCTTGTTGAACGATCAGAGCGACCTCATTGTAGTACTGCGGCGTAAACAGTACCTCGGCGCCTGATCTTATGATCTTCGTCAACTGAGAACTGAAATCGGCATCCTTGGTGGTGAAACTTTCAAAAGCCACTACGGATCCGGGACCGTTGACCTTTTCCCAGGCTTCTTTAAAGAACTCTGCAAGCCCCTTGGGGTAGTCGCTGGCAACGTCGTAAAGCACCGCAGCTTTAGAGAACCCGAACTCTTCCTTGATGAAATTGGCCAGCACGGGCCCCTGGAATGGATCCAGAAAGCAGCCGCGAAAAACAAATGGCCGGTCCTTGGTAGTGTCGGGGTTGGTTGACCAAGGGCTGATCATGGGGGTTTTGTAATTATTGGCCACTTCTCCCGCGGGTATCGCCTGCTTGGAAGACTGAGGTCCGACAATGAAAAGGACTTCGTCTTCGGTGATCATCTTTGTGTTCACCTTGACAGCGGATTCCGCTTTGGACTCGTTATCTTCGATGACCACTTCAACAGGATACTTCTTTCCTCCGACCTCAAGTCCACCGGCTGCCTTGATGTCCTCAAGCCACATCTCGGCTGCAAATTTCGATCCTTCGCCGACCTTGGGAATGTCTCCGGTCATGGGGGCGTTGATACCGATCTTGATGGTCTTGGTCTTACTCCAGGCACAGGGGGTAAAGATGAGACCGATCACCAGACATGAAACAATAAAAAACAAACCTTTTCGCATACGACCTCCTTTCTTCAGACTAGTTAACATGCTGTATTAATTGCAATAACAAGAGCAATCATTTTGTCTGCTTAATTGATTTGGCTGAATAGCACACTGTGGATTCTTTTTCAACAAAATAATGTTCAAGTTGTACAATCGTATCCTGCATTCTATCCAAATCGTGTTGTCGAATTAATCTTTTTCCCGTTTTCTGATATCGGCGATCAACTCTTTGAGGATGCCTACAACATTGCGTCCCCTTTCCCGTGCAATTTTATGGGCGTCATCTACGAGTCCGGCGGCATGAATCTCCAATGCTTCCATCGCTGGAATCGGCATTTTAATCCTCTGGTATTGCCAGGTCAATAAACGGATCGCCAAACGTTCTTCCTGTCGTCTGATAAAGCCCATAAATTTTTCCTTTCAGGCGACGCACGCCGTTTCCCACGATGCACTATCGGCAGATACCCAGAATAGCCTGCTCCAATACAAGTTTTTGGCTCTGCCTCGTGGACTTCAGCCGGAGATCCGCCTCGCTTAATTTTTCAAAAGCAGCAATCAGCTCATGGGTGGTAAATTTTTCGGATTTTAAGAGCATTTGGTAAACAGGATATGGGCTCTGTGGGTTCTTGGCGATCACGAGGTCGGTGGCCGTTGGTTTTTTTTTCTTTCTCCCCACTTTTTCTGATCTTGATTGATTCGTACCCACATTTTTTGAAAGCATATCATCCCACTCTTCGAGCTGATTTAAAATATCTCGGTCATATCTTTGTATCGCCGGCATAATACCGCTTTTAAATTGCCCGTATTGAATTCCAGAATGCCAGGGCTTGCCATGTGGGCTTTCGATAAAACCTCTGACGACCAAAAGCTTTCTAATCTGATTTGTGATGGCAGCCAGAATCTGAAGCGGGTGAAGATTGTCGGATAATAGAGAATTCAGAAAAAAGAACGATTTTTCAACATTCCGATCTGATACGGCATTGGTGAATTCATATATGGGATCTTTTTTTGTTCGCTTAAGAACATTCTTAACATCGTCTTGGGCAATCTTTTTTCGATCGCCCACATAAGAGATCAGTGTATTGAGATTCTCGGAAAAGATCCGCAGGTCGAATCCGGTCAATTCATACATGGCCCGAAATGTTCGCCGATCCATTGTTTTCCCTGATCCATGGAGCAAGGTCTCCATCTGTTCGACGAGGACGGCTTCCTGGGCCAGCTGGTCTGCCCTCCGAGCGCCCTTTGGGACGGAACAATTAATAACCACCCCATTTTTTAGTATGATTTTATAAAGCTTCCGGCGTTTATCGACCATATCGGTGGTAATGATTAGATGGTTCCCTTTTGGAAATCCTTTTTCAACGGCCTTCTGGAGAAGGGCGGCATTATCTCCTTCGGACGGTATGGAAAGCTTTTTATCCGTGCAATACGTAACGATTTTATCGAACCATGCGGCATCGCCGAATTTTTCCGGATCGAGCTTCAATGTTTTGCTTCTATTCTCCAAGCTGATATCCTCAAACGTCAGGTTCATAAGTCCCATAAGACTTAAAAGGTATTTCGCTGCCGCTTTCATATTTTCCGCTTCGAATGCCGTTTTTGCATTTTCAAGAAGACTGCCCTCATCCTGCTTTGAATAGAATATCTTGGAATCGATAATGGCAACGACCTTTGTCCCGGACAAAAGTGAATAGGTGTTGACCCCCTCGATGGCTGCTTTAATATTTTCATTGGTGCCGTCAACCGGGTCATAGTTAAGGCTCCTGTCTTTTCCGGGAATCAGTGCATCCAAAAGGGTTTCGAGCGCGGTATTCCACAGCAGTTCTTCTCCGTAGATCAGATATACCGGTGCAGGGGCTTCGGGTTTTCGTTTTTTTTCGAACCCCATCAAATAATTTTTGAGTTCTTTATAATTGATTTCAGACATATTTTTTTTGGTTCTTCTCCAATTTAGTTGGAGAAGAGGGTCCAAGGAGTCAAGGATTCCAGGGTTTGTTTTCTAAAGGCTTCATCAGCGCTGTTCTTTAGTGTTTTCACTCGAACCCTTGACCCCTTGAATCCTTGAACCCTCTATAATCACCCCTACTCAATTGGAGATGACCCTCTTTTATTTTACCCTAATTAACTACAACTCATCGGGAGGTGTTCCATTTTTGATTATTCCGGCATTTTTCTAAAAAGAAGATGGAACAAAAAAATAGCAATACCAATGGATATGGCGCTGTCGGCGATATTAAAAGCGGGCCAGTGGTAACTTCCCATGTAAACGTCTAAAAAATCGACAACACTTCCGAAGCGAAATCTATCAATGAGATTGCCGATGGCACCTCCGAACACCAAGGCGAACCCTGAAGCAAGCCAAGGGTGGGTCTTTGGAGTGTTTTTATAAAAATAAAAAATCAGGCATACGGCCAAAGATGAAATCACGAGGAAAAATACACTGCGTATACTCGAGCTTTGATTTGCCATAAATCCAAAGGCGCCGCCGGGGTTAAGAATGTGGGTGATGCTAAAAAACCCGGGTATCACCGTAATGGAGTGGTGAAGTGGAAGTTTGTTTGAGATTAAAAATTTGGTGATCTGGTCAAAACCGACCACCAAACTGGAAATGACGGCAAGTTTCACATATTTGCCGAATCTGAAACTCGATTCGCCTGAAAAAATAGAAAACACGTTTATTTTACTCCCAAAATTGACGGGTGGGTGAAAAGTCCATCAATTCTGCTAAATTTAATCAGGAGAAATTCGGGTTAGGGCATCCTGACACCGGCTGCAGATGGTCGGCCGTTCTAAATTTGCTCCCACGGAAATGTCATGCACCCAGCACCGTTCGCATTTATCGCCTTCAGCAGAATCAACCTTAATGGCCAAACCATGGACATCATGACTTTCAAAACCCCCGGCAGGTTTTTCCCCTTTGATCAGATGGGTCTTTGAAACAATAAATATGCTTCTAAGGTCATCTTTATACGGATAAAGTCTATCATAAAGGTCATCATCTGCATAGAGTGTAACGACGGCATCGAGAGAATGTCCGACTATCTTTTTAACTCTTGCGTCCTCGAGTGATTTTGTAACCTCACTGCGAACTTCAAGCAGTAGTTTCCAATTTTCTGCCAGCCGGTCATCTTTCCAGGCTTCATTGGCCGTTGGAAGAGAACTCAGGTGAACGCTGTCGGCATTTTCTTTGCGACCCGGCATGTAATTCCAGATCTCTTCTGCTGTAAATGCAAGGATCGGTGCCATTATTCTCGACAGCGAATCCAGGAGAATGTAAATAACCGTCTGCGCGCTTTTTCTTTCAGATGATCCAGGCGGAGAGGTGTATAACCTGTCTTTGAGAATATCCAGGTAAAACGCAGAGAGATCGACGATGCAGTAATTGTAGAGGGTATGGTAAATAGTATGAAATTCGTAAGCATTGTAAGCGTTCCGTGTCCGTTCGATCAACTCCTGAAGCCTGTGCAGTGCAAATCGGTCGATTTCCGGCATGGATTCATAGGAAACCATGTCCTTTGAAGGGTCGAAATCAAATAAATTGCCGAGCATAAACCTGCTTGTATTTCTGATTCTTCGATATGCATCGCTCAACTGCTTCAGAATATTTTCAGAAATGCGAATATCATCCCTGTAATCCGAGGCAGACACCCACAGACGGAGGATCTCGGCACCATGTTTTTTAATAACCGCTTCCGGGGCCACAACGTTTCCAAGGGACTTTGACATTTTTTTGCCTTTTGCATCCACCACAAATCCGTGGGTCAGAACAGATTCATAGGGTGCCCTTCCCCTTGTCCCAACAGCCGTAAGGAGCGAACTATGGAACCATCCCCGGTGCTGATCACTGCCTTCAAGATAAAGATCGGCCGGCCATTTCAAATTTGAACGATCTTCAAGCACCGCTGCATGGCTTACGCCGGAATCGAACCAAACATCCAGAATGTCATCTTCTTTTACAAAGGTGTTGTTGCCGCAGGTATCGCAAACGACATCTTCGGGAAGTAATTCCTTTACATTCTTTTCAAACCATATATCGGCACCATGTTCCTGAAAAAGTTTGTAGATGCGTTGAAATATCGCTTCATTCAAATACAAAGATTCGCATTTCTCGCAATAAAATAACGCGATGGGAACACCCCAGGCGCGCTGTCTGGAAACGCACCAATCCGGACGATTTTCGATCATGCCGTAGATTCTTTCTCTTCCCCAACTGGGAATCCATTCCACCTTGTCGATCTCTTCAAGGGCATTCTTTCTTAATCCGGTCTTGTCCATGGATATGAACCACTGGGGTGTGGCCCGAAAAATCACCGGCTTTTTACAGCGCCAGCAATGGGGGTAAGAATGTTCAATTTCCTCCCGGAGGACCAGGGCCCCGTTTTCCTGAAGCTTGGCAACGATATCCGAATTGGCTTCGAACACAAATCGGCCGCCGAAAGGGTCGGCTTCCGGGGTAAAACAGCCCGTATCATCCACAGGGGAATACGCCTCCAAATCATAGAGAAGGCCCACTTCATAGTCTTCACTACCGTGGCCGGGAGCCGTATGAACACAACCGGTTCCGGCTTCCAGAGTTACATGGGAGCCTAAAATTATCAATGATTCACGGTCGTATAGAGGATGTCGGCATTTCTTCCGTTCAAGACTGTCAGATCCCATTTCAGCAAGAATGGAAAAATCAGAAAATCCAAAGGATTTCATACATCCTTCAACCAGCTCCCTGGCCAGAATCAGCACTTCTCCATTTTTCGTATCCACAGCAGCATACGTGAAATCCGGGTGCAGCGCTATGGCGAGATTTGCCGGAATGGTCCAGGGCGTTGTTGTCCAAATCACCACAAACACGTTTTTTCCGGCCAGCCCGGGAATCTGGTCGCTCAAATCATCTTGCACCGGGAATTTAACAAAAATCGATGGTGACGACTCATCATGATATTCGATCTCTGCTTCAGCAAGGGCCGTTTGGCAGCTGCAACACCAGTATATCGGTTTTTTACTTCGGAAAAGGCTGCCATCCAGCGCAAATTTACTGCACTCATGGGCAATGGTGGCTTCATACGCGTAATTCATGGTCAAATACGGGGTTTCCCATTCCCCCATGACACCCAGTCGTTTGAATTCTTCCCGCTGTATATCGATAAATTTTTCAGCATATGCCCGACAAGCCCTGCGAATTTCGGCCTGGGTCATTTTAAATTTCTCGGCCCCCAATTCTTTTTCAACATTGTGCTCGATGGGAAGGCCGTGGCAATCCCAGCCCGGAACATATACAGCGTCAAATCCGGACATTTGCTGTGAACGGACGATAATATCCTTCAGGATTTTGTTGAGTGCCGTACCGATATGAATATGCCCGTTGGCATAGGGCGGGCCATCGTGCAGAATGAATTGGTCACGGCCCAGGGAGGATTGTCTGATCTTTTCGTATAAACCGTTTTCTTCCCATGATCTCAACTGTTCGGGCTCACGATTTGCCAGGCGGGCCTTCATGGGAAATTCTGTTTTTGGCAGGTTGAGCGTCTTCTTATAGTCCATATGTCCTCCGGAATCGGACTTTATTTAACCTAAATTGAGCATTTCAAATTGTGCCAGTGCATTATAAATATAATCTCATTAGGAGGTTATATTGTTATAAAGCATTAAACACCATTATCGACTCGGTAGATAGGAATCCAAGCAAGATTGTCACAATTTGAAACCCTTCGGGCTTGCCGAGTTTACCGAATCTGCTGCGTTATGCGACATTTGCAGTAGCATACTACGGCTGCATGTCTCATGCCTTGCATCTTCGGCAAACTCAACAATCGCTCAACTTAGGTTTAATTTAAAATCCGCACAATAAGTTTAAAAATCGAAAAGTACTTTTAAATCCATTTACTGTCAAGAAAATACCTGCCGGTCGCATATTGTTGAACCGCCCAGTCCCAGGCTTCACGCATGAGAATTGTGAATCATTTTAGTATTGGATGGCCCATCACCCAGCCCCGTTGAAACAGGAACGATGCCTGGGTCCGACATTCAGGGGGGAATTTGCTGTCTGCCGAAGTTCAGCAAAAAACCCGAACAATTTTTTGTTCGGGCTATGCACTCCTAAAATCTGAAACCGGTTTCGAAGTTTTCGTGAAAAGTTAGTATATTCCAAGATCTTTCAACACATTATTGATACCCAACTTTTTGATCTTCAAATTTAGAAACTCGGAAATCGTCGGCTGATACGGCTTGATCTTGAGATACATACGGGCTTCCGAAGGGGTTCTTCCGCCTTTTTTATTATTACACGGCTTGCAGGAAGCAACGCAGTTTTCGAAGGTGGCTCTGCCGTTCCTCGATTTGGGAATGATATGGTCGATGGTCAGTCTTCGGCTACCGTTTCCGCAATACGCACACTTGAATCCGTCCCGGACAAGAACATTTTTTTTGCTGAATGGCACTCTGTTGAGATATAATTTCCTGATAAGTTTTATCAGTTTCATTACAATGGGAAGTTTGACTACAATACCTTCCGCCGTTCTGATTATCCTTTCAGATTGCCTTAAAACCTGCACCTTGCCTTTTGCGATCAGGCACATGGCCCGTTTCCAGTCCACCATATTCAGAAAGCTATAATCAGCATTCAACAAAACACATTGATCCATATCTTTCTCCCAGATTCAAATTGTCCGGTGTTTTATAAATGATTTTGAAAAAAAAATCAATATCTCTTTAAATCCCAATTTTTCGGGATCGTATTTATAGATCCCTTCACCCAGCACCGTCACTTTTCCAACGCCAATATACAGCTCGAGGGGATAAAGTGCTCCGGCGGAAGGTGCGGTTCTAAACCCTCTGGAATGCGTAATACCCTGGGCGGCCCAAGAACGAGAAACCTGTTTGTCGGATATATTTTTCCTTTGACAGACCGATTTCTTTTTCATATGTTGACGCAAAACTACCGTTCAATTCCAATTATTGACAGATTCACAAAAAAATCCTTTTTCAGATGCAGAACTCAGGGGGGTCGCCCCTTTGTGCAGATTCAACATTCCCAAAGAAAATCATTATTTTTCCCGTTGTCCCGGGATAAAAATACCGGGGGCAAAGGGTTAGGAAAAAAACGTTTGGCAAATGCAGGTTTTTTAACACAGGAAAAGGAGGTCAAGTATGAGGAATAAAATTGCTGCCCCGCTGTTGGTTATCGTCGCTCTTTTGCTGGTTTTTGGGCAGGTCGGCTTTGCCCAGGACATGAAAGGAAAATTTGGCATTGGAGCAAGAATAGGCTACGTTAATTATTCAGGAGACAGTATAGACGACACGGATGTCGATTTTGATGACGCTGCCATGTTTGGCGGAAATCTGGTCTATTATCTTCACAGTTATTTCTCTCTTGAACTGAGCGCCGATTATGTCAAAACAGATACTGAATTTAAAGTTTCTGGTTTTAGCCCTGTAAATTTTGGTGAATTGAAACAGGTTCCCATCATATTGAACGGACGCTTCCACTTTTCAACGAATCAGAAAATAAGCCCTTACTTGAGTGCCGGAATCGGATATTATATAAATGAT
>JAAXQD010000007.1 GCA_012974475.1 Desulfobacterales bacterium | reverse complement strand
GGAAGCAGGCTTAAGTTCTGAAGAATCGCCGGAAATCGGGGGTGGTTCGGAAGAATCAGACGTAGAAGCTGCACAGGAAAAAGCATCGATATCAGCCGATACGGCGGATGAAGGTGCCATATCTGATGACCCTCATGACATCACGAACACGTCGTCAGATGTTCAGGAAGCAGGCTTAAGTTCTGAAGAATCGCCGGAAATCGGGGGTGATTCGGATGAAGTTGAACCTCCAAGTGAAAGCTCGAAAGACGTTCAAAGTCCGGATGAAAGCATGGACACTCTGATGAGTATGTACGAGGAGAGCTTCAAACGTTTTGCCGAGGGGGAGGTCGTCACCGGAAAGATCATTTCCATAGACAAAGATTATGTTCTTGTGGACATTGGGTACAAATCAGAGGGACAAATCCGAATTCAAGAATTCAATGATGAAAACGGCCAGTTAGCCGCCAATGTGGGCGACAAAGTCGATGTGATGGTGGAATGGTGGGATGATGACGAGGAACGCGTCATTCTTTCCAAAGAAAAAGCGACCAAGGTCAAAGTCTGGGAAGAGATTAAAGCTTCTTACGATGAAGATGGAACCGTGGAAGGCGTAATTGTCAATCGTGTTAAGGGCGGCTTTTCTGTGGATATCGGCGTTCTGGCCTTCTTGCCCGGTTCGCAGGCGGATTTGCGTCCAATACGCAACCTCGATGAGATGGTTGGGAAGACATTTACTTTTAAGATCCTGAAGTTTAATCAAAAACGGAGCAATATCGTTCTGTCGAGAAGACTGATTCTTGAAGAGGAACGCAGTTCCAAACGGACGACAACATTATCTACCATCCGCGAAGGCAAAGTTGTCGACGGCATCGTAAAAAATATAACAGAATACGGAGTCTTCGTTGATCTTGGCGGTGTGGATGGTCTTCTTCACATTACGGATATATCATGGGGACGGGTCAAACACCCCTCAGAACTTTTTTCAGTCGGCGACAATATCAACGTAAAGATTCTCAACCTTGATCTTGAACGGGAAAGGGTTTCCCTTGGAATGAAACAACTTGCCGAGGATCCCTGGCTGGCTGCTGCAGAAAAATACCCCATCACCTCCCGAGTTAACGGAAAGGTTGTCAGCCTTACGGATTACGGTTCATTTGTGGAATTGGAAGAGGGAATCGAAGGGCTGATCCATGTTTCTGAAATGTCATGGACCCGAAAAATTCGTCATCCCTCCAAGGTTATTTCCGTCGGAGAGATGGTTGAAGCTGTCGTACTTGACATCAAACCTGAAAGCAGACGAATTTCTCTGGGGATGAAGCAGGTTGTACCCAACCCCTGGGATGTCATCAGTGAAAAGTACCCGGTGGGCACAACCATTGAGGGCAAGATCAAGAATATTACTGACTTTGGCCTTTTCATCGGAATTGGCGAAGGGATTGACGGTCTTGTTCATATTTCAGATATTTCCTGGATAAAACGCATAAAACATCCATCCGAGCTCTATAAAAAAGGCGACGTGGTTCAGGCCATTGTATTGGATATCGAAAAGGAGAACGAAAGGTTTTCTCTGGGGATTAAGCAACTTCAAGACGACCCTTGGAAAACGGTCGCCGAACGGTATGAAGTTGGAAAAGAGATTGCAGGCACGGTGACCAACCTAACGGATTTCGGAGTTTTTATAGAACTCGAAGAAGGGATAGAAGGTCTTGTTCATGTGTCTGAAATTAGTAAAGAAAAAATAAAAACTCCCATCGGGAAATTCAATATCGGCGATGTCATCACCGCCAAAGTTATGAATATTAACAGTGACGAAAGACGAATCGGCCTTTCAATTAAACGGCTTGAAATGGAAAGTGAACAAAGCTTGTTGAGCGAATATGTCAATAATATTAAACCCGCAACTTCAACTTTCGGAGAAATCTTGCGCGAAAACCTTCAAGAAAAGTTGAATGGGGAATAAAATTTTGCGGGTTCTTTCTAAATTGTAAGGTGCTCGGCTTCAATACATATACAAAAGAATCATGTTTTCTCGTAGACATCCATATCTTTTTTTTATACTGACTTTTTCATCTGTTGTTGTTTCGGCAATGGTGGTACTGACCTTTTTGTTCGCCCTGGGCACAAGGGACTCTGAGTTTGAATTCGGAGAAAAAGTCGGTATCATAGAGATTAATGGTATTATTGCGGATTCCAAAAACGTGCTGGATCACATAAAACGTTTCCGTGAGGATGACGCCATTAAAGCCATTGTCATCCGGATCAATTCTCCTGGAGGCGCCGTAGGTCCTTCCCAGGAAATTTTCAGGGAGATCAGAAAGACATCGAGCACCAAAAAAGTGGTGGCTTCCATGGGCACAATTGCTGCTTCCGGAGGCTATTACATCGCTGCCGGTGCAGATGGGATTGTCGCCAACCCCGGGACCATAACCGGGAGTATCGGCGTGATTATGGGGTTTACAAATTATGAGGACCTGCTCCAAAAAATCGGATTGGTCCCCGTTGTTATCAAAAGCGGTGAGTACAAGGATATCGGATCGCCGGTGAGAAAGATGAAACCTGAAGAGAAGAAAATCTTACAGGATTTTGCACGGAAGATACACAAACAATTTATCAGAGATATTGTTCAGGGCAGAAAAATGGACCCGGAAAAGGTGAGATCCCTTGCGGACGGACGTATCTTTACCGGGGAAGAGTCTAAAGAATTGGGGCTGGTGGACCGTATCGGAAATTTGGAAGATGCTATTGAATGGGCCGGCCGACTGGGCGGGATCGAAGGACAGATTTCAACGGTTTATGCAAAGGAGAAAAAATTTTCTTTGTTAAAATATGTTATGGATTCATCCACGGACACTTTATTCAACCATATATTGGATCCATTCTTGTCTGCTGATTATATATATCGACCCGAAAAAGGCCATTGAAAAAGCTTTAAAGTTGTTTTAGAATCATTCGTACCCATCCGGGTTTTTCAGTCCTAAGCGTGTGCAAACAAAATTGAGAGAATCTATAAAAAAATGAATTTATGGATTGTCTTGCCAATACGATTATCTCATTCTGGTCATTGAAACCCAATGGTTCCGGGGAATCTCGATTTTGTGAGACCTTGAAGAGCGCCCTCCAGTGGCGGACAAGCCGATGAGATGACATCCCATATTTCCGTTTCCAACGGTATTCTTGACTTTCGTTCGATTCGGGATCAAGAAAAACAAAAAATAAATGATTGTTAAACGTGACGCGCCGCTGGATGAGGGTTTTTAATTTTTACGCAAAAACACTCACATCACCCAGACCTTCCCGGATGATTTCTGGAAAATCGTCGATTAAGGATATGACACTTGATGGGTGTCCTGAAACCGGTCCCCCATCAATTACCACATCGATTCTACGACCAAAAAAATCTTCGATAAGTGACGGGTCATAAAAAATTGTGCCATCCGGCATTGTCGCACTGGTAGTGATAATCGGATTTCCCAGCGCGTTCACCAGCGCCAGGCAAATTATATTATCCGGTACGCGGATTCCCGCGGTTTTCCGCTTGGTCAGCATGATTTTGGGAACCAACTTCGATCCTTCCAGCACAAAAGTGTAAGGACCGGGGAGAAGACGTTTCATGGTTTTGTAGGCATAGTTTGAAACTTTAGCGTAGTTGCTGATATTTTTAAGCCCTGAACAGATAAAACTAAATGGTTTGGTTTTATTTCGCTGTTTTAACTGGTAAATTTTCTCTATCGAATTTTTGTTCATGATGTCACATCCGATGCCATAATAGGTATCGGTTGGGTAGGCGATGATGCCACCTTTTTTGAGTATTTCAACCACCTTTGTTAAAAGTCGTTCCTGGGGGTTTTTGGGGTTTATTTTAAATAACATGGCAACGCTTTTTTTTCATCCGCCGGCCAATGGCCGTTCATCTTAACCTGGTTTTATCAAATCATTTCTGCGGGTTTAATTTTGAGCCTTGGGTTGATGTTTATGGGTTTGGTTCGAATAATCTGGGTGCATTATCTATTACGGATATTGGCATAATGTCAAGGCAGTGATCTAAAATATCCGGCCAATAAGTTCGAAAGGTTTTTATTTAAAATATTTTCATGGAGTTACAGTATCTGATGAAATGCGGGCTAATAAAGATTGCAAAAGACAAATCTATTTGTTATTCGTCTTCGTAAAAATCTTAAAGCTGAAAAACACCCCGTCTGGATCGGCTGGAGATGGAAAACCGAAAAAGACGTATCAATTACGAAAGCACGAAAAAGAACCAATTAATAAGTTCAAGGTTAATGGGGGAATTCATGAAAAAAGTGCCGCCTGAAGAGGCTTTTTCTTTTGACGATGTCTTGTTACTTCCGGGCTATTCTGATGTATTGCCGCTCGATGTTGACACCCGAACACATTTAACAAAAAATATTGATTTAAACATTCCCCTTGTCAGCGCTGCGATGGATACCGTAACTGAGTCTCGCGCCGCAATAAGCATGGCACGCGAAGGAGGAATCGGTTTTATACACCGCAACTTGAGCATAAAAAGTCAGGCTGTTGAAGTTGACAAGGTGAAAAAATCTGAAAGCGGTATGATTGTTAATCCGGTGACGATTCATCCGGACCAGCTCGTCCATGAAGTGTTGAACCTGATGGAAAAGTATCGCATTTCAGGGGTTCCGGTAACCCAAGAAGATCAATTGGCGGGCATCGTAACAAACAGGGATCTTCGATTTGAAACAGATCTCGAAAAAAAGATTTCTGAAGTCATGACAAAAGAAAACCTTGTTACCGTCTCTGAAGGGATTACTCTGGAAGATTCTAAAAAACTGCTTCATAAACACCGGATTGAAAAGTTGCTCGTGGTGGATGACAAAAACCGTCTGATCGGCATGATAACAATAAAAGATATTGAAAAGATTAAAAAATACCCGAAAGCTTGCAAGGACTCGCTGGGTAGACTCAGAGTCGGGGCCGCTGTGGGTGTCGGACCTGATATGGAAGAACGCACGGAGAATCTTTTGCAGGCCGGCGCGGATGTGATTCTCATTGATACCTCCCATGGACATTCGAAAAATGTAATTGAGGCTGTAAAAAACTTGAAAAGTAATTTCAAGGATATTGAGCTGATCGCAGGAAATGTCGGTTTAGCGGATGGGGCCGAAGCGTTGATCAAAGCCGGTGTCGACGGTGTTAAGATCGGCATTGGACCCGGTTCAATCTGCACCACACGCATTGTCGCTGGTGTCGGTGTGCCACAGATCACAGCCATTATGAACTGCAGGACGGTATACCATAAAACAGGCATTCCTTTGATTGCCGACGGCGGTGTCAAATTTTCAGGTGATGTCACCAAAGCCATTGGTGCCGGTGCCCATGTGGTGATGATCGGCAGCCTTTTTGCCGGAACCGAAGAGAGTCCGGGTGAGCTTGTTATTTATCAGGGCCGAAGTTACAAGTCCTATAGGGGTATGGGATCCATTGAAGCCATGCAAAAAGGAAGCCGGGACAGATACTACCAGGGAGAAGATCCCCAGGGCGACAAACTGGTTCCGGAAGGTATCGTCGGCAGAGTTCCCTACCGAGGCACTTTGTCGGACAATATTTTTCAGCTCATTGGCGGATTAAAGGCGGGTATGGGATACGTGGGGTGCCGTACGCTAGATGAACTCCGAGAAAAGACCCGCTTTATTAAAATAACCGCCGCAGGGATGCGTGAAAGCCATGTCCATGATGTGATTATTACCAAAGAAGCGCCCAATTACCGCCTCGACTAGTTTTCTATTTGAAACAGGCTCTTTTTCCCATGAGATGCCTTCGATACGTGTTTTCCTCGTCGGTTAATCAATCTGAAATGTTCCAATAAAAGATGTTTAAAAATGACTGATAAAGCAGTTGACTTCGTACACCTTCATGTTCACACACAGTACAGCCTTCTGGACGGGGCCATTCGGATTGATCGCCTGTTAAAGCGCGTGGCTGATTTTGACATGGATGCTGTGGCGATCACCGATCATGGCACCATGTTCGGCGCCTTGACGTTTTATGAGCAGGCCAACAACGCCGGAATAAAACCGATTATAGGTTGCGAGTGCTATCTGGCTCCAAGGGGCCTTAAAGATAAAACTTCACTGGATAAAGGTGGACTTTCACATCTCATCCTTCTGGCCGAAAATCGGGAAGGCTATCGCAATCTGTGCAAATTATGCACCATTGCCCAACTAGAAGGATTTTATTACAAACCCCGCATCGACAAAAAAGTATTAAAACACCACAGCAAGGGACTTATCGGTCTATCCGCATGTCTTCACGGTGAAATCCCCCGATTGATTCAAGACGGCCGAATTGATCAGGCGGATAAAGCCGCGCTCTTTTACCTTGATGTCTTGGGTGAAGGAAATTTTTTCCTTGAGGTTCAAAATAACGGTATCGATGTTCAGGAATCGGTGAACCGAGCACTTTTGGATATGAGTCAAAGACTCTCCATTCCTCTGGTTGCTTCGAACGATTGTCATTATCTCGACAAAGCGGATGTTCGTGCCCATGATGTTCTATTGTGCGTGCAGACCGGAAAGACGGTGCATGAAACCGATCGCCTGAAGTTTGGAACCGATCAACTCTATTTAAAATCCAAAGCTGAAATGTATGATGCTTTTAGGGATTATCCGGGTGCCCTTGAGAACTCCGTAAACATCGCCAAACGTTGCAACCTTGAATTCGACTTTAATTCATATCATTTCCCGAAATTTGATGTTTCACCGGATCATACCGTAGATGAAGTTTTCGAACAGATGGTCAGGGATGGATTTAAAGCTTTATTACAGCGGATAAAGACAAAGAATCCTGATATTGATGAAAAACTTTATGTTGACCGCATCGAGAATGAAATTAACCTCATCAAATCCATGGGGTTTTCAGGGTATTTTTTAATTGTTGCTGATTTTATCCGCTATGCCAAGAAAAAAGGTATTCCTGTTGGACCTGGAAGGGGGTCGGCTGCAGGAAGCCTTGTTGCCTATTCCCTTGGAATTACGGACCTGGACCCCATTGAGCACGGTCTCATTTTTGAGCGTTTTCTCAACCCTGCCCGTAAAAGCATGCCGGATATTGATGTCGACTTTTGTATAAACGGCAGGGAAGATGTCTTCAAATATGTGATCGAGAAATACGGTGGGGGTGATTTTGTCGCCCAGATTATCACTTTCGGAAAGCTAAAAACCCGGGCTGTAATTCGAGACGTGGGCCGTGCATTGGATATACCCCTTAACGAAGTGGATGCCATTGCTAAAATGGTGCCTGATGTATTGAACATCAGTCTTGACAATGCGCTTGAGCAGGAGCCGAGACTTAAAAATCTGGCAAAAAAGAAACCGGAAGTTGCCGACCTTATCAGTATTTGCCGCGTATTGGAAGGGCTTCCGCGGCATGCCTCAACACACGCAGCCGGGGTGGTCATCGCTGACCGGGCACTGACGGAATATATGCCCCTCTACAAAGGTAAAAAAGGCGAGGTGGTGACCCAGTTCGACATGAAATGTGTTGAAAAGATTGGTCTTGTAAAATTTGATTTTTTGGGTCTTCGCAATCTAACGGTTATCGCAAATACCCTTGAGCTTATTGCCGCACAGGGCGGCACGCCTCCCGATCTTTCAAACCTCGATTTTAACGATCCTGCCACCTATCGTCTTCTTGCGTCCGGAGAGACAACCGGGGTGTTCCAGTTGGAGAGCTCCGGGATGAAAGATTTACTGGTGAGATTAAAGCCGGAATCCTTTGATGAAATCATCGCACTGGTTGCCCTGTATCGGCCCGGACCTCTGGACAGCGGAATGGTCGATGATTTTGTGGTCCGAAAGCACGGCAAAAAAAAGGTGGAGTACCTTGTCCCACAGCTTGAACCGATTTTGAAAGAGACATACGGGGTTATCGTTTATCAGGAACAGGTTATGAAGATTGCCGGAGAACTGGCCAATTATTCCATGGCTGAGGCCGACGACCTGCGGAAAGCGATGGGGAAGAAGATTCCTGAGATTATGGCCATGCACAGGGAACGGTTTATGCAGGGGGCTATCGACAACGGCATTCCGGCTGACAAGGCCGGAAAAATATTTTATTTCATGGAAAAATTTGGAGGATATGGATTCAACAAATCCCATAGTGCGGCCTATGCGATGATTGCTTATCAGACTGCTTTTCTTAAAGCTCATTTCCCCGTGGAGTTTGTGGCGTCATTACTGACCAGCGAAATGCATTCTACGGATGGTGTTGTGAAATATATTGCCGAATGTCGCAGTCAAGGCATTGAAGTCCTGCCCCCGGACATCAATGAAAGCGATAAGGCGTTTACCGTGATCGGATCAAAAATCAGGTTCGGACTGGCTGCGGTAAAAAATGTCGGTGAAAATGCCATTGAATCGATTGTTGCGGCAAGGAATGATGGAAAGTTTTCTTCGCAGTTTGAGTTCTGCGAACGTGTGGACCTGAAAAAAGTCAATAAGCGGGTTATTGAAGGTCTAATAAAATGTGGTGCGTTTGATTCCACAGAGGCCTTTCGTTCGCGAATGATGGCGTCTTTGGAGGACTGTGTGGATTACGGCCAGAGACTTCAGAAAGAAAAGGCAGATCCGCAAATTAGCTTGTTTGATCTAAAGGCAGATCAGTTTGCC
Organism: Desulfobacterales bacterium; assembly: GCA_012974475.1. Lineage (GTDB taxonomy): Bacteria > Desulfobacterota > Desulfobacteria > Desulfobacterales > UBA11574 > JAAXQD01. The sequence continues at coordinate 2,737 of JAAXQD010000007.1, read as the reverse complement.
ATTAACTTACCTAACATGTCCGAAATCGACGAATGGGATGAGAAACAGCTTTTAGCATTTGAAAAGGAATCCCTTGGGTTCTATATTACCGGACATCCTTTGAGCGAATACGAAGATATTCTGGAGAAGTTTGCGAACACCAACTCATCAACCCTGAAGGAACAAAATGATGGTGATGCCGTGAGGATCGGCGGTATGATCAGAAGCACCAAAATTATAAAGACCAAAAAGGGCGATTTAATGGCATTTGTTACCCTTGAGGACCTGCATGGCTCGGTGGAAATTATCGTTTTTTCTACTCTTTATGCCAAAGTTTACGATCTTTTAACAGACGACAGCGCCATCTTGGTTCGAGGACATCTGCAAAAGGATGAAAACTCGGTTAAGATATTGGCAGATACGCTGATTCCCATGGATAAAGCCGAGGAGACATGGTCAACTAGCATCCATTTTAATCTTGACATTACCCGCACAGACAAAGCATTACTTGAACAATTAAAAGGGATATTTAGCAGGTATCCGGGTTCCTGCCGAGGGTACGTTCATCTGCTGGATCCTGAAAAAACAGACACCACCATTGCCCTGTCTGACGCAATGAAATTAAAGGCCGGTTCGTCATTAATCCGTGAAGTGAATCGGCTTCTCGGATACAATGCTGCTGAAACCATCTGTGAACCTACTGAATTTTCATCAGACTCAAACGGTTATAATGGGAGCCGGAGAAGCAGGAGATGAAAGAAATCCCTGCAAATGGTTCAAGGTGATATTTGCAAATTTTATCCCTTACAAGATTTTCACATCCGGACAATCCGTTTCTAAATAGTGTCAAACCCGGAAGTCGCACCAACAAAAAAACAAGGATATTTGATAACACAATGAAAGTCCCTCTACTCGACTTAAAAGGTCAATATAGCGTTATAAAAGACGAGATACTTAAGGCCGCGCATGAAGTTTTTGAAAGCCAATATTTTATTCTGGGGCCTAGAGTTGAGTCCCTTGAGAAAGAGATTGCCGATTATTGCTTTTCCAAGTATGCCGTTGGCGTTTCATCCGGAACAGATGCCCTATTGATTTCACTGATGGTGTCGGATATCGACAGCCAAAACACCGTGATAACCGTTCCGCACACTTTTTTTGCTACGGTAGGTTCCATATCTCGTGTCGGCGCCAGGCCGATCTTTGTGGACATTGATCCTGAAACATATAATATGTCTCCAGAAGGTCTGGAACGAACCATAGATGCCATGCCCCGCGCAGAACTGGCGAGACTGAAAGGCGTCGTTCCGGTTCATCTGTATGGCCAATGTGCGGACATGGACCCCATTCTAAAGATATGCAAAGATTACAATCTTGTTGTTATTGAAGATGCTGCCCAGGCCATCGGGGCCGAATACAACGGAAAGCGGGCAGGATCCATGGGCGATTTCGGCTGTTTTTCCTTTTTTCCTTCTAAAAACCTGGGTGCTTTCGGAGACGGCGGAATCGTAACAACGGGTTCGGAAAAACTATATGAAAAATTAAGAATGCTCCGGGGACATGGTTCCCACCCCAAGTATTATCATTCATTGATCGGAGGAAACTTCCGACTGGATGCGTTTCAGGCGGCTGTTGTTTCCGTAAAGTTTTTTTAAATGATGCCGGCATCGGTACGGAAATTTATTATCCGGTTCCCATGCATCTTCAAAAATGTTTTTCCCATCTGAATTACAAAACAGGCGATTTTTCCGTTGCCGAGCATGCAGCCTTACACACTCTGGCCCTACCGATATATCCTGAACTTTCAGATGCCCAGTTAGAGTATGTTGTAGAGAAAATAAAAGCGTTCTATTTGAAAAAGAGCTGAAATCACCTATCTGTATTTTATCTCCTTGCCAGGCCGTAGTCAGACATATTTGAGATTTTTGAGGTGGATGATATTGTCAACTTCTGGCTGGTTAGCTGATATCCGGAGGGGCTGGAGAGATATCTGGAACGATCAAATCCTGTGGTGATTTTTGTTTATATTCATGAACTTTAGAAACTTAGGGGCACCCAGGTCTATTGAGTTATTCGAGTGTTGGCTTTCTTCTTGCTAACGGTGCTACTTGAGTTTGGCTTTGTATCTTTTACCTATGCTCCATGCCCTGGCCACCGGCTTCCCAAGGCTCCAATAGGAGGTGTCTGGTTGTGAGAGTATCAGGGGCTTCATTTTTCTAAAATCCATTTTACCATCAGTCAAAAATCTTTCTTCTGTGTAGGTTCCCACGATTTCGCCTATAAAGATTTCATTTAAACCGCTCTCCACGATTTCCATCAGCTTACATTCCATGTTTAAAGGACAGTCTTTGATCATTGGGGCTGTTTTCAGCTCTCCATAGAAAAGATCAAAGATTCCCGATTTGTCATCTTTTTTACCCGATACAATTCCGCAATAATCGGTTATTTCCACCATATCCTCTGAAGGCAGGCAAACACTGAAGGTTTTATTCTCTTTAATTCCAGGATTGCTGAAATGGCCTTTCCCGAGGGAAATGGAAATCCTTGGTGGTTTATAGCTGGCCATTGTAAACCAGGCAACGGCCAAAAAGTTCGGCTTGCCGTTCACATGGGTTCCCACAAGGGAAACAGGCATGGGGTACGCGGGGATAGTTGATCCCAGGTTGATCTTATCCATTTGATATAACCTCCATTATTTTTTATTTATTGTGAGAACTGATGGATACTCTAACCTATCATCAAAACTGAATAAATTCAAACG
>JAAXQD010000105.1 GCA_012974475.1 Desulfobacterales bacterium | reverse complement strand
CCATAAACATGTTCCGATTGAATGACACACGTTCACAGTTTCGGTAAGCCGAAGGATGATTCCGTTTTCATCGGGAAGCTGTTTGAGCAAATTAGAGCGCGTTAAAGCGAACAGCAAAGAGGTTGTCAAAATTATGGATAATTATCATTTTCCCGCCGTGCAATCTTAATACGTTAGACCTGTTCGCTTTTACGCGGTTTTTTTTGCGAGTTCTTGCCGATCAAAACGGAATTGTCCTGCGGCTGAAACGGGATGTTATTTTAAGATAAAGGATATAGATCCATGGAAAACAACATATCCCCCCTTTTGTCGAACGATACATTCAAATTTTCATGCACCCAAAAAATCTCCTGTTTCAATGAATGCTGTCGTGATCTGAACCAGTTTCTCACCCCCTACGATATCCTGCGCCTGAAAAATCAACTCGGCTTGACATCGAGTATTTTTCTTGAGCGATATACCACCCGGCACACCGGTCCTGAAACCGGGCTTCCCATAATCACACTTAAAACAGACTCCGCTCACGAATTTAAGTGCCCGTTTGTGACCGCGTCAGGATGCAGGGTATACGAAGATCGTCCGTCCTCGTGCCGCATGTATCCGCTGATACGGGTTGCATCCCGGTCCAGAGAAACCGGCACGGTCACCGAACAGTACATGCTGTTAAAAGAAGCGCACTGTTTGGGATGTAAACAGGGACACCAGTGGACGGTTCGGGAATGGATAGAAAATCAGGAGGTTGCCATTTACAATCAGATGAACGACATGTTCATGGAGATCATCGGCCTCAAAAATCGCCTTTTGCCCGGTCCGCTGGATAGAAAATCGGGTCTCATGTTTCACTGGGCATGTTATGATCTTGACACGTTCAGATCCCATATCTTCGATAAAGATCTTCTGGGTGGCTGGAATCTGGACCCAAAGACGCCATATGCCCTAAAACATGACGATATCGAGCTGTTGCAATTCGGTTTTAAATGGGTCAAAGAGACCCTGTTTGGTAAAACTTGAGCCGTACAAGTTAAAAGTGCCTAAAATGATCTAAAATGCCTAAAGTTATGGTGTCGCTCCCGCCTGCCATTGCAAGGCACGAGCGGGCAGGTCGCTCCAATGTTTTTATATAATTGATAGAATTCCTTAACCCTGGCCCAGACCGATCACCAACACTCTATACTCGAAAAGTCATGTTTGTAATGGTGCATTGGTCGGATCAAGATATAAGCGATGCGCACCAGGGCGGGCTTTAGTTCACTCTAAACTTTAGTTCACTTCAAACTCTTGTAGCGATTCTTCAGGCAGAGCTGAAGAACTCTGACTCCCGCAATGCGGGACAGGCAAGGCCCATCGAAGATCCCGCATTGCGGGAAAGGACCAGGTTTTTCAGGACAAAATAAATAGGGTGAAACTCATGAAAATCAAAGACAAAGTCGCTCTGGTTCTCGGCGCGATAAAAGGAATCGGCAAAGGCATCGGGCTGGCCCTTGCAAAGGAAGGGGCCAAGGTCGCTTTTAACTATTTTGACTGGGAAGAAAGCCTTGTTGAATTAAAACAAGATGTTGTCGAAACCGGCCAGGATCATCTGCTCATCAAAACAGATTTGCTCGAGAGTGAGAAAATTCCAGAACTTGTCAAAAAAGTCGTGGATCATTTCGGCCGACTCGACATTCTAATCAACAACATCGAACGGGGCGGATGGCCGGTGGTTCATGGACCGTATGTCCAGGAACAATGGGATATAGAACTGGCCACCACCTTGCGTGCAAAAACATGGACGTTTGAATCCGCCCTCCCATATCTTAAAAAATCGGGAGAAGGCGTGGTCATAAACCTTTCGTCCATTGCTGCCATCGTGGGCCGGGCCGGTCCTGCCAGTTACATATTCAACGAAGGCTATGCATCGGCCAACCGCGGCGTTTCACTGTTGACCGAAACCTGGGCACGCATGGGCGCCCCGGAGGTGCGCGTCAATGAAATCATGCTCGGTTTTGTTGAAACCCGGCACGCAGAAGGCACCAGAGGATGGGGCCTGCTCACCGGCGAGCAGAAACAGGCCTTGATCGACCACATTCTGCTCGGCCGAACCGCTGTGGTCGACGATGTGATAAAGGCGGTGCTTTTCATCATTAAAGACGCCCCGTATATGACCGGGAGCGTGCTGCGCCTGGACGGCGGTTATGTTCTGGGTGGCGAAAAGGTCGCCCCGATGCCCAAAGGGGTGCTCTAAGATCCTCTGAAAAAGGTTTCCCATAACATTTTATAGCAATTCTCACCCTAAGGGCTCGCGCAAAAATAACTTCACATTTTTGCATCTCACCTCCAGCCCATCTTTGGCCGATACCTCACTCGCAAAATCCGCGGAATAGCTCGCTATTCCTGTGGTTTTGCTCTCTCGGATCGGCCAAACCTGAACCAAATCTGAGCGCCAATTCTGCGAAGTTATTTTTTCGCGAACCCTAA